>JACQGO010000252.1 GCA_016199485.1 Betaproteobacteria bacterium | reverse complement strand
TTTCCGATGATATTTCACCCGTGGCGGGTTGACCAGCCCTCGCCTGCCAAGAAGGGTTTCATGAAACATTGCGATGGCGGCAGAACCGCAGGTCAGGTTACGCCGCCGGCGTAACCTGACATCCTCCGACGATCTCGGCGTCAGGTTGCTCGCGCAACCTGACCTACGCGCTGTGTGTGGTTCCGCGTGCCGCGTCCATGACCGGACACTACGCGGGGCGCGCGTCAGCGGATGAGCAGCGTGATCGTGAAGTCGCCGCGCACCAGGCTCAGCGTAAAACCGCGGCCCGCCGAGCGCACCGCCGAAAGGAACTCGGTAGTGGAGCGCACGCGCCGGCGGTTTACCGCGAAGATCACGTCGCCGGGGCGCAGGCCGTAGATCCAGGCCGGACTGTTCGTCTCCACCGCGGCGACGATCACGCCTTCGACCCTGCCGTACAGCGGGCTGCCGCGCTCGATGTTGGCCACCTTGGCGCCCGCAAGCTGCGGCACCGCTTTCCCTTCGATGCCGCCGGCGCCGCCGTAGGGAGGCGCGAGCTTCGCGCGTATCGTACGCGTCTCGCTCCCGCGGAGCACGCGCAGCTCGACTTCTTCACCGATCGGGGTGAGCCCCAGGCGGTTCCTCAGGTCGCCGGCGCCGCGGATCGCGCGCCCGTTCAGCGCCACGATCACGTCACGTTGCCGCAGGCCCGCTTTTTCCGCGGGCGAGCCGGGCTGGACGCCGGCGACGATTGCTCCCGCGATCACGCTCACCCCGAGCGTTTTCGCGAGCTCGGGCGTGAGCTCCTGCAGCTCGACGCCGAGCCTGCCGCGCCGCACCTCGCCTTGGCGCACGATCTGGCTCATCACCGCGCGCGCCATGTTGGACGGCACCGCGAAGCCGATGCCGACGTTGCCGCCGGCGGGGCCGATGATCGCGGTGTTGATGCCGATCAGCTCGCCGCGCAGGTTGACGAGCGCGCCGCCCGAGTTGCCGGGATTGATCGACGCGTCGGTCTGTATGAAGTCCTCGTAGCCCTCGATCGACAGCCCGCTCCTGCCCAGCGCGCTGACGATGCCGGAAGTCACCGTCTGGCCAATGCCGAACGGATTGCCGATCGCGATCACGTAGTCGCCGACCTGAAGCTGGTCGGAATCGCCGAACCTGAGCGCGGCGAGATTCTGCGCCTGGATCTGCAGCACGGCGATGTCGGTGCCGGGGTCGGCGCCGACGAGCCTCGCCTTGAACTGCCGGCGGTCCTTGAGCGTGACGATCACCTGGTCCGCGTCCTTAATCACGTGGTTATTGGTGAGCACGTAGCCGCGCGCGGCGTCCACGATGACGCCTGAGCCGGCGGCCTGCTCCTGCTGTGGCCGGTCGGGCAGATTGAAAAAGCGCCGGAAGAACGGGTCGCGGAAGAGCGGATTGTCTTCAAGCGGCGAGCGCGTCAGCACCGAGACGTTGACAACGGCGGGAGTGACTTCGTTCACCAGCGGGGCGAGCGTGGGCAGCCCGCGGCTGTCGAGCTGCGGCTGCGCCGCGAGCACAGGCAACGCCGCGGCGAGCAGCGCGCACAACGCGAGCGCATGGCGCAGCACGACGGTGAGCGGCAACATGGGCATGATTGGCCTCCAGGGATCCGACTATACCGATGTGGGGGCGGCGCGGTGCTCTTCAAGTGCGGCGAACCGCCGGCCGTGCTGCACGGGCCGTGCGCGGTATGCCGCGCCCTCCCGTTACTTCAATATCTGGAACAGGTTGTTGAAGTCGTCCGTCCACGCGCGCCCCCCGGGCTTCGCCTCGAGCTTGGATGCCGCCTGCTTGATCTCCGGCTGCTCGAGGAGCCTGCGGTTGCGCGTAACCAGCACCCAGTCGGTCGTGGCGTTGTTCGTGTCCTCGGCGTCGTCGCTGATCAGCACCGCGTCGATCCGGTATTCGTCGGCGATGCGCTTCACCACCGGGGCGAGTTCCAGAAAGCGGTTGGTCACGTGGAACGCCAGCACGCCGTCCGGCTTGACGTGCCTGAGATACACTGCCATCGCTTCCTTGGTGAGCAGATGAACGGGGATCGAGTCGCTCGAGAACGCATCGACCGCCAGGACGTCGTAGTGCTGCTGCGGCTCGCGCTCGAGGTTGAGCCGCGCGTCGCCGAGCACGGTCTCGATCTTTGCCCTGCTGTTTCCCAGGAACCAGAAATCGCGCTGCGCGACCTCGATGACCTGCGGATTGATCTCGTAGAAGCGGTAGATATCGCCGGGTTTGCCGTAGACCGCGAGCGTCCCCGCGCCGAGGCCGATCACACCGACCCGGGCGTTTACTCCCTCGTAGTACTTGAGCGCGAGCCCGACGCCGGAGGTCGGGCCGTAATAGGTGGTCGGCGTGTTGCGCTTCTCCGGCGCGAGATACTGCTCGCCGTGCATGATCACCCCGTTGATCAGGCGCCGGACCGCTTCGCCCTCGTCCTCGGCGCCGGTGTCCTTCACGCGCAGCGTGCCGTAGAAGTTGCGCTTCATCACCCACGCGTCCTTCGTCAGGAAGTTGACGTAGGCGTAGACCTGGAACGCGGTGAAGCCGGTTGCGCCGACCACCGCGAGCAGCACCCAGCGCGCCATGCGGCGCGCGAGGTAGGCGGCGAGCGCGCCCAGCACGATGAGCCCGGCGCCGAACTCGTAGTAGGTATTGAAGATCCTGGGCGCGACGACCCCGACGAACAGGCCGCCGAGCGCACCGCCGAGCGAGACCATGAGGTAGAAACTCGTAAGATAGCGCGGCGCCGGCTTCATGTCGGCGAGCTCGCCGTGGCAGAACATGCAGCAGACGAAAAGCCCCGCCGAATAGAGCGGTATCGCCTCCTTGATGGAGACTACGCCGCGGTCGGCCTGCAGCGAGTACGCCATTACGCCCAGCGCGATGAGCATCGGCCACAGGAAAACCTTGCGCTTGTACCACCCGCGCCCCTCGAAGCACAGGATGAAGGTGAGCAGGTAGATCGTGAGCGGGAGAATCCACAGGAACGGCACCGAGGCGACGTCGTGCGTGATGTGATTGGTGACCGCGAGCAGCAGGAACGAACCCATCGCCGAGAGCAGCAGCCACAGCGCGTAGTCCCCCCATGTCGGCTGCGGCCCGTCGTTCATCGCCTGGAGCGTCTCGCGTGCCGCGACCGACTGCGGCGCCCCGCGCATGCTGTAGACCGCGGAGCCGATGCACAGCAGGACAAAGAGCGCGTAGCCCGCGCTCCAGCCCCACGACTGCACCAGCGTCGTCACCCACGGTTCGATCGCCGGCGGGTAGGCGATCAACGCGAGCAGCGAGCCGAAATTGGACAGCGCGAACAGGCGGTAGACGGTGCCGGCGGGAAAGGTGCGCGCGAACCACACCTGCACCAGCGGTCCCGTGGTCGAGAGCAGGAAGTAGGGCAGCCCGATGGTCGCAAGCAGCAGCCCCAGGATGCGCAGTACCGGGTCCTCGCTGCCGGCGGGTTTCCACGCCGCGTCCGCGATGATCGGCAGCGAGGCGAGGCTCAGCGCGAGGAGCGCGATGTGCAGGAGCACTTGCGAGCGCGCCCGCAGCTTGCGCGTGGTCCAGTCGGAATACGCGTAGCCGCCGAGCAGCAGGAACTGGAAAAACACCATGCAGGTCGTCCACACCGCGGAGGAGCCGCCGAACCACGGCAGTATCTGCTTGGCCATGATCGGCTGGACGAGAAACAGCAGGAACGCGCTGATGAAGATGGTGGCGGCGTAAAGCAGCATGCAGGTACGGGCGGATCGGTTATGCGAAGCGGGGCATTATACAGGAGCGGCGCGGCTACTTCGCGGGCTCAAAGCCCGGTTCGTAGCGCGGGCCTTTCGCATTCGGGTCCTCCGGTATGCCCGCCGTTCCCATCGGGGTGACTTCCTTGACCATCAGGAACACCACGTCCTCCTCCGGCGTCGCGACGATCGTGTGCAGCGTGTCGGCCGGAATGTGAACGAGCCCGCCGCGCGGCACGAGTTGCTCCTCGCCGTCGACGCACGCCTTGAGCGTGCCCTTGAGCACGTAATTGAACTGCTCGAACGGGTGGCGGTGCGGCTGCGAGCCCGAGCCGCGCGGCTTGTTGACGAGACCGACGTAGATCTTGTCGCCTTTGACCACCGTGCCGCGCGAAGTGGTGGTCCTGGTGAACGTGTGCGCCGGCAGTTCCTCGAAGCGGTAGAAATATCTGCGGCCCGGCGCGGCCGGGCTCTGTTCCGTCCGTGTGCTCATCGTGGTTTCGGTCCCGTGGTGGTGCGTGACTGGAGGCTTTTCGGTCTTCACGCTGTCTTGAGACAACTTCTCACCTGGAGGGCGCTGCCCGCGCGAGGCCGAGCTCGGTCAGCATCGCCTTGACTTCGCCGTATTGCTGATCCAGATACTTGCGCGTGTCGGCGCCGTTCAGGTAGTTGTTCGACAGGTAATTCGTCTCGAGCTCCCTGTTCCATTCCCCGGTCTTCGCGAGCCGCCTGAAGCCGTTGTCCCAGTAAGCGGTCTGCGCCGCGTTGAGCCCCTTCGGCGCGAGCACGATCCGCCAGTTGTCCGCGACGACTTGCAGCCCGAGCTCCTTCCAGGTGGGGACCAAGCCGAACGGTCCGCTGAGCCGCTGCGGCGCGGCGATCGCCAGGACGCGTATCGCGCCCGCCCTGAGCTGGCCGAGGATGGCGGAGCCCGAAGCGACGACCAGATCGACGTGCCCGCCGAGCAGCGCGGTGAGCGACTCCGCGCCGGAGTTGAACACCACGACCTTCATCTTGTTGATCTCGACCCCGGCGGCCTTCATCGCGAGCCCGAGCGCGATGTGGTTCGCCCCGCCCGCGCTGCTCGAGATGCCCACCGCGATCGACTTCGTGTCCTGCTTGAGCCGCCCGATCAGCTCCGCGGTCGTCCTGATCGGGGAGTCGGCCTTCACCGAGTAGGCGATGTACTCGCTGATCAGCAGCGCGATCGGCGTGAAGTCGGTGTAGGTGAGCGCGCTCTTGCCGGTGATGTGATTGGTCACGATGTTGTACGAGGTCACCAGCAGGTAATGCGGATCCGCCGCGTGCTGGTTGAGGTAGGCCCAGCTCACCGCGCCGCCGCCGCCCGCCTTGTTCATGACGCTGCTGGTCGCTTCGATCATCCTGTGCTCCTGCCACAGCCGCTGTATCATGCGCGCCGTCTTGTCGGTGCCGGTGCCGGGGTTCGAGCCCACGACGATCTCGACGTTCTTCTCGGGCTTCCAGCCCGCGGTCTGGGCGGATGCCGCGGCAAGCGGCAGGACGAGCGCGAGCAGCGCTGCGCTGCTGCGGACTATTGCGGACATCGTTTCCTCCTGTGAATATGGGCCGTGTCGCGGGTAATTCCGATTCGTGGAAGGTTGTGACGGGTGCGCCGTCCGGTTTTTCCGGGTATTTTGCCCGTGGCAGGCGTTCACCCGCAACTCTTGACTGCAGAATGTCCATCATCCGGAAAAACACGGCGGGCGGCACGGGCAGGCGGGCGCGGCGTGCGGTGCGGGCGATTGCCCGGCCGTTGGCATTCGGCTATTTTGCTTCGCGCGCGACTAGAACCCATCTCAAAAATCAGGAACAAGCATTCACCGCAGATCAACGCAGAAGAACGCGGATAAAATCCCTAGTTAACGACGGTTTCAGGCTTGAATGATCAGTGTTTATCTGCGTGCATCTGCGGTTACAAACGGGTTTTTGAGACCACGCCGCTTCTAGTCGGAAAGGGGTGCAAGGTGAAATAC
>JACQGO010000027.1 GCA_016199485.1 Betaproteobacteria bacterium | reverse complement strand
TCGAGCGTCCACGGAAAATCCCGCGGCATCGGCGTGGAAGCGCCGAACCCGCGCATGTCCGGACGCACCACGCGGAAACGGCGCGCGAGATGCGGCACCCAGCCGAACCACACCGCGCCGCTTTCGGCGTTGCCGTGCAGCATCAGGACCGTCTCCGCGTCGCGCCACGGGTCGGTGTAGTCGTCGATGAGATAGTGCATCTCGAGAGCGGGGTCAATGCGCACCATCGGCATGATCGGGTTTCCTTCGTGTCATGTGGCGGGCCGGCATTCCGCTCAATCCCGCCGCAAGCCGGCGCTCCGGATGATCTCGGCGTAACGGGCCGTTTCACTGCGCAGCAGCTTCCGCAGTTCCTCGGCCGTGCCCGGCCAGGGTTCGATTCCTGCGGCAGTCATCCGCCGGCGCAAATCGGGCGCCTCCAGCGCATTGATGACCTCGCGGCCGAGCCTGGCGATGACCTCGTGCGGCGTTCCTGCGGGCACGAACATGCCGTACCAGATCGACACCTGGAAGTTGTCGACGCCGGCCTCCTTCGCGGTCGGCACGTCCGGCAGCGTCGGCACGCGCCGCTCGGAGAGCACCGCCAGCGGACGCACCTTCCCTGCCCGGACCAGCGGCAATGCGGGCGCAACCGCCACGATCACTTCATCGACCTCGCCGCTCATCAACGCAACCGTCGCAAGCGTTGCGCCCTTGTACGGGACATGCACCATGTTGATCTTCTGGATGCTCTTCAGCAACTCGTTGGCGAGATGATTCGTGGTGCCCGCGCCGCCGGAACCGAAGTTCAGCTTCCCGGGATGGGCGTGTGCGAGCGCTATGAACTGCTTCAAGGTTCTTGCGGGCACCGAGGGATGCACGACGAGAACGTTCTCGATCGTCGCCACCCGCGCCACCGGAGCGAGGTCCTTTTCCGCATCGTAACCGAGGTTGGAATAAAGCGACGGGCTGATCGCGATCGCGGGCGAGGTGATGAGTATCGTGTAGCCGTCGGGAGGCGCTTTGGCGACCGCGGCGATTCCCAGGTTTCCGCCGGCGCCGGTCCGGTTGTCCGCCACGATGTTCTGGCCGAGCTGCTCGGAGAGCTTCTGGCCCAGCGCGCGGCCCACCATGTCGCTCGGCGCACCCGCCGGATACGGCAGGACGAGCCGGATCGGCTTGTTCGGATAGCCCTGCGCGACCGCGCCGCTGCAGGACAACGCGCCGAGCAGCGACGCGATGATGAGGCAACTGCGACTGCGTATGGCGCCCATCGTTTCCTCCTCCGGACCGGCAAAGCGATCGGGCGACGCCCGCGTTTCTTCCCCGGCACCCATGTTCACCGGCAGAGTGTACACTGGCGGGCATCATGAATCACGCAAACAACCCGGTTTCCGCAGCAGGCACGCTGCCGCTCGGCGATCTCACCGTGAACCGCCTGGGCTTCGGTGCGATGCGCATCACGGGTCCCGACGTCTGGGGCGAGCCGAAGGATCGCGCCGCGATGCGCAAGGTCCTGGTCCGCGCATTCGAGTTCGGCCACAACTTCATCGACACCGCCGACAGCTACGGTCCGGAGGTTTCCGAGATCCTCATCGCCGAGGCGCTTTATCCCTACCCGAAGCAACTCGTGATCGGCACCAAGGGCGGCCTTACGCGCCCCAGCCGCCACCGCTGGGACGAGGACGGGCGGCCGGAGCACCTGCGCCGGGCGGTGGACGGGAGTCTGAAGCGCCTGCGGCTCGAATGCATCGACCTCTACCAGTTCCACGCGCCCGATCCGAAGGTCCCGTTCGCCGAATCCGTCGGCACGCTCGCGGAGCTTCAGCGCGCCGGCAAGATCCGGCACCTGGGGCTATCGAACGTGAGCGTTCGCGAGCTCGGCGAAGCGCGCCGCATCGTTCCCATCGTCTCCGTGCAGAACGAGTACAACCTTCAGAACCGCGCCTCGGACGACGTGCTCGCGGCGTGCGAGAAGGCGGGTATCGCTTTCATCCCCTGGTTCCCGCTCGGCGCGGGAAGCGCGCTGCGCCCGGCAAAAGTGAAGCGTGTCGCCGCGCGGCTCGGCGCAACATCCGCACAGGTGGCGATCGCGTGGCTCCTTGCGCGCTCGCCCGTCATGCTGCCGATCCCCGGCACCAGCTCGATCGCGCACCTCGAGGAGAACGCCGCGGCGGCGGCGCTCAAGCTCGCGCCCCCGGACCTCGCCGCGCTCGATTGAGCCGCGTGGTGTGCGCGAGCACAGCGTAACCCACCGTTGCGCAGGAACGCGAAACCAGCCGCGTAGGGTGGGTGAGCGCAGCGAGACCCACCGTTCCGCAAAAACGCGAAACCAGGCACAAAGTGGGCTGCGCCCACCCTACCGTGCTACCTGTCGAGTTCGGGATAGTGGCGAAAAACGCCTTCCGTGCTGAACGGCAGGCGGCGGGGAGAAGCAAGATACGCGGCGATGCGCGGACGCTCCATGACCCGCCGGTGCAAGTCCATAAGCCGCGAATACCGGCGCTTCAGGCGCGTGATCGCCCGCGGAAAGGCATAGCTCAACCCGGCGATCACCTGGAACATCGAGAGATCGACGTAGGACAAAGCGCTGCCGACCATGTAGCGGCCGCCGCTTCGATTGCGTTCGAGCACGCTCTCGAAGTAATCGAGGAACTTCGGCAGCCGTTCTGTCCTGAAGTCCGCGGCGCGCCGCCTTGCTTCCCGCTTCTGCTGGTGGTAGTAAAGCCCGCCTGCAATCGGGTGATGGGTGTCGTGGACCTCGGTGACCAAGTCGGCGATCGTGAGCTGCAGTTGGTGCACCCACAGGCGGGTCGCTTCGGCTTTCGGCGCGAGTCCCAGGCGCGGACCTAGGAACAGCAGGATGTTGGCGGTCTGCGCGATCACCTGCTTTCCGGCTTTGAGTACCGGCGCCGCAAACGGCGGGCGCTCGGCTGAAGTATTTTCCAGAAGACGCAGCAACGCCCGAACGCCCCCGGTGCGTTCCGGCATGCGCGCAACGTCCACGTAGTCGGCGGCGCCCTCTTCGAGCGCGAGGCGCACGAACTCGCCGCGCCCCTGAATCGTTGGCCAGTAGTAGAGCTCGTAACGCATGGCGAACGGTCCTCCCTGGTAATGAAGCGCAAACGAACGAAGATTAGCGCAAACTCGCGGGCGACGTGTAATTCGGTTGACGCTTTCGCGGGCCATCGGCTACCATGACATCGGACTCCGCATAATTACCAATCCACTCATAACTATCCGAACACGTCCGTCTTCTTCATTCCGTCATGCGATGAGAGTACGGCTCGGGCGCTCTGGCAGGGATGCGGGAGGTAGCATTTTGCGGTTTCCTGGTCCATTGAATAAGCCGTGTTGCTCATGTCGCGCAGCAGCATCCCGGCAGTCGGGGTCGCTGTGCTCTTTCCCAGAGGAGTGAGGACCATGAAAGCTATCGGCATCGCTCTTGCTGCCGCGCTGTTGCTGGGCGCAACTGGGGCAGCGCACTCCCAGGCGTATCCATACAAGCCGTTACGTATCATTATCCCTTTCGGCGCCGGCGGGGCGCAGGACATAGTCGCCCGCTCATTCAACGTGGAACTCGCTAACGCACTCGGACAACCTGTTATTGTGGACAATCGGCCCGGAGCCGGTGGCGTAGTGGGTACCGTTGCCGCGGCAAAGTCCACGCCCGACGGCTACACGTTGCTTCTCGCCGGGGTGAGCCACCAGATCAACGGTTTTCTCTATGCGAAGCCGCCCTACAATCCGCTGCAGGATTTCACGCCCCTGTCGTACGTCGGCAGCACTGGTTACGTGCTGCTGGTGCCCGCGGCGCTGCCCGTGAAGTCGGTCGCGGAGTTGATCCGGCACGCGAAATCCAGGCCGGGGGAACTCAACTACGCATCTGCCGGCGTCGGTAGTGCGATTCATCTCTCGATGGCTTATCTCGCAAGTCTCGCGGGAATTGACATGCTGCACGTGCCGCTGAAAAGCGGGGCAGACGTGTTGATCGAACTCATCGCGGCCCGCACGCAGGCCACCACCGTCCCGATCAACGTGGCGCGTCCGTATGCGCAGGAGCAGCGGCTGCGGATGCTGGCGGTCACCGGGCCCAGGCGCTCGAAGTTCCTGCCGCACCTGCCAACGGTCGCGGAAAGCGGCATCCCCGGCTACGAGTTCGAGAGCTGGCTCGGGCTGCTCGGTCCCGCCGGCATGCCGCGCAATGCCGTTGAGCGCATCGACTCGGAAATGGCGAGGCTCCTGCAAAGCCCGGCGATTCTCGAACGGCTCAACAGGCAGGGGGTCGAGTCCGCGACGCTCACCAGCGCGCAATTCGCCGAGAGGCTCGGCAAGGAACAATCCAGGTGGGCGGATATCGTGAAGCGTTCGGGCGTGAAGCTGAACTGACGCAGTGAAGGACGGAAGGGCGGAAGGCGAGCAAAATGGAACCGGGTTCGAAAGGGCGGGAGATCCTTGAAGCGATGCTGAAGGTTCGCACATCATATCCGCCCGATGTGCTGAAGTCCCGCGAGATACTGGCCCGCGAGGCGCCCGAGTATCTGGAGTTGTTTCACAAGACTTATCTTTACATTCTCCATGAGCGGTCGGCGCTGCCGCCGAAGGTGAAAGAGCTGATCATTATCGCCGTGGATGCCGCACAGTTCTACGAGCGGGGTCTGCGGAGCCACATCAGGAGCGCCCTGGAGGCAGGTGCGACCCGGGACGAAATCGTGGAAGCATTGCTCGCTTCATCGCTCGCGGCGGGCATACACGCGCTGTCCGTTTCTCTTCCCATATTCGACCAAGTCATCGAGCAGTGGGAAAAGGAACGAAAGGATACAAGGAAGCAAGACGCACCCTGAGGCGGACACCACGCAGTCGACACCGCCCGAGAAGGATTTTCTCATCCTTCCATCGCTCATCCTCGGAGGCTTGAACCATGGCAGCGAAAACGAAGCGGTCTTTCCTGGAGGTTGTCGTGCCGGTCGCGGATTACCGGGACGTGGAGCAACCCGCCGCCAGGCACGCGCCGCGACCCGCGAGCATTAAAGGGAAGACCGTTATGCTGCTCCCGAGCGGGAGCTGTTCTCCTCCTTTTGTGGAAGCTCTGGCGCAGCGGCTCGTTGCGGAAGCCGGGGTCAAGCGCGCTTTCGTACACGAGCCCGATTGGCCGTTCTTCCATCCGGAACGCGCGGGGAAAATAGCTCCCGAGGTGGACAAGCTTGTCCGCGAGTGCGACCTGATGGTAGTCGGTGCGGCTTACTGAGGGGGATGTACGCCGTGGAGTTGCCACGCGTGCGTCCAGTTTGAAAAGAGGGGCATCCCCGCAACACTCATCGTAACGGACGCTTTCGAGAGTTCTGCGCGTCAGCTGCTCAAATCCTTGGGATACCCGCACGTGCCGGTCCTGGTTACGCCGGATCCCGTCACTTATCTCAGCGAATCCGAAATTCACGAACGGATAAACGGTTTGCTCGACAAGCTTGCGGCCGCGCTGTGCGGCGCCGGAACGGGAGGGCGCCATGGCTAAGACCGTTCGGGTCCCGGTGAACTCGGTCGACGATCCGTACGGCGATTTCTTCACCGCGGCCTGCGAGAACCGATGGACGGATGGCTTGCCCGTCATTCCGCCGAGTCCCGAGCGAATAAAAAGGTTGCTTGCCACCGTTGATCGCGATCCGGACGAAGTCGTTGCCGTGATGCCCCCCAGGCAAGGCCCGGCTTCAATACGGATTATCGCCGCAAATGCCGTGATGGCGGGTTGCCTCCCCGAATACTTCCCCGTCGTGCTGGCGGCGGTCGAAGCGATCAACGACCCGTTGTTTCCCCTGGGGACCCTGGTCGGCCTGAGGCCCGAAACACCGTTCTTCCTGATCAACGGGCCGATACGCGAGAGAATCGATCTCCAGTGCGGCAGAGGCTGTCTTGGCCCCGGCTGGAGAGCCAATGCCACCATCGGCAGGGCGCTCCGTCTCGTGATGATCAACGTCGGCGGCCTGTCTCCCGGGGGATACGCGCGCAGTTGTTTTGCTTCACCGCTGCAATACACGTTCTGCGCCGGGGAAGACGAGGCGAATTCGGCGTGGGAGCCGTTTCACGTTGAGCGGGGGTTCAAACGGGAGCAGAGCGTCGTGTCGGTCTTCAGGGTGACCTCCTACGTTGCCCTGCTGGCGCCTCTGGATTGGGACCAGTCCCCGCGGGGGTTGCTCGAGCACACGGCGCTGTCGATGGGCTCTTTGGGAAACACGGCTTTGTATGCCGGCAACCTTTCGTGTCTGCTGCTGTTCAATTCTGAACGGGTTCGGTTGCTCGCGGATGCCGGTATTTCAAGAGCCAAGGCGAAGGCGATG
>JACQGO010000259.1 GCA_016199485.1 Betaproteobacteria bacterium | reverse complement strand
TTCGATCCTCTCGCGCACGTTCATCACGCCCGCCTGCCTGCGCTTCGCGAGCTTCTCCTCCCCGCCCATCGCCAGCGCGCGCCGGCGCCGCGCTTCGTGCTCCTTGATCCTGTCTTCGAACTTCACGGTGCTTCCTCCTCAAGGCGCCTGAAGATGCGGCCGGTTGAGACCGCGATGCGGCTGCGCGCCGTCACATCCGGCGTCCGGAAAAATGAGGAGTTTATCAGCCTGATGCAAAAGCGCGCGACAGCGTCTCACTGTCATTCCCGCTCTTTGCCGGTGTCATTCCCGCTCATTGCCGGTGTCATTCCCGCGCATCACCGCTGTCGTTCCCGCGCAGGCGGGAACCCATAGGGCGCCTATTCGATGAGCTTGCCGTGCGGATCCCCCCACTACGGATCCTTGGCCTCTATCAGAGCGTCCCGTAGCCTTCGCTGGCAGGAATGTAGACGTGCATGCCTTGTCCACCGCTGTATGGATTCCCGCCTTCTCGGGAGTGACGAACCCTCTTGCATCAACCCGCTAGATTCCGAGCGCTCGCATCTGCTTTTCAGGATAACGCGTGCCGGCGGTGACGCCGGCCGGAAACGCCTGCGAAAGCCTCTCCACTTCCTCGCGGGTGAGCTTCACGTCCACCGCCGCGGCGTTGTCCTCGAGGTACTTGCGCCGCTTGGTGCCGGGGATAGTCACGATGTCCTCGCCCTGCGCCAGCACCCAGGCGAGCGCGACCCGCGCCGGGGTGCATTTCTTCGCTGCGGCGATCTCCTCGACCGGCGCAAGCAGCTCGACGTTACGCTTGAGGTTCTCGGCCTGGAAGCGCGGATGCTCGCGCCGGCGATCCTTCGGCAGCAGCGCATCGAGCGACTTGATCGTGGCGGTGAGAAACCCGCGCCCGAGCGGGGCATAAGCGATGTAGCCGATGCCCAGCTCGCGGCAGGCCGGCAGGATCTCTTTCTCGATGTCGCGGCTCCACAGCGAGTATTCGGTCTCAAGCGTGGTAATCGGGTGCACCTTGTGCGCGCGGCGGATAGTCTGTGGCCCTGCCTCCGAGAGCGCAAGGTAGCGCACCTTGCCCCGCTCGACGAGCCGTGCCATCGCGCCCACCGTATCCTCGACCGGCACAGCCGGGTCGACGCGGTGCAGCCCGTAGAGATCGATCACGTCCACCCCGAGCCGCTTCAGGCTCGCATCGCACGCCCGCGGCACGTAATCCGGATGTCCCCCCGAGAGACCGCTCGTCCCGCCTCCCGCGAGCCTGAGGTTGCCGAACTTGGTCGCGATCAGCACGCCCTCGCGCCCGCCTTTCAACGCTTTCCCCAGCAGCTCCTCGTTCACCCCGTTGCCGTAGGCGTCGGAGGTGACCAGGAGATTGACGCCGAGATCAATCGCGCGGCGGATCGTCGCGATCGACTCCTCGTCGTTCGGCTCCCCGTAGCTGATCGACATCCCCATGCAGCCGAGGCCGATCATCGAAACCTCGGGGCCGTTTTTTCCCAACCTGCGTTTATGCATCGTTCCCTCCCGTGAGCCGCCGATCAATGCGAATCCGTCACTCCCGCGCGTTACGGCTCACTCCCGCGCGTCACGGGTGATTCCCGTCTCTTACAACCGTCATTCCCGCATCCTACAACCGTCATTCCCGCGTGAGCCGATCGAGGTGGGATCGGCGGCCTGTTTTTCAAGCTCGCTACTTCGCGTACGTGATCGTGAGATCCCCGACGCCGTCCACGTGGCCTTCGAATTTGTGCGGAGCATTCATGCGTTTTCCGCCCGCGGAGTGCGGGTCCCCGCGGGGAAGCGCCGCATTATCGGCGAAAGCTGCGCAGCGCGTCAATTTGCGCCCGCCCGCGGTGTATACTCGCGGCACGACGAGCGCACCGCGGGGTGGAGAACATGAAAATCAAGTCGATCCCGACACGCTCAGGGACGGCCTGGTCAGCGCTTGACGCTTAACCGGGCACGGGATCCGCGCCCGCATGAAGATCATCGAAGGAAGGGCACATGCTGACCAGGCGTAACACGCTTTCCGGGAGCACGAACTACGACGATCACGTTGCCTACCGCGACGCCTCGTCGCGCGTGCGCCGCAACGACATGGTGACCGACCCGGAAGCGAGGTGCGCATACCGCCCGGTCGCGCGCGGGGCAAACGGCGCCGTCGCCTCGGGGCACATGCTCGCGACGCTCGCGGGCTACGACGTCCTGCGCAAGGGTGGAAACGCGACCGACGCCGGGGTAGCGGCGGGCGTGTGCCTGTGCGTGGTCGAGCACGACCGCACCAGCTTCGGCGGCGTCGCGCCCATTATTCTCTACGACGCAAAATCGAGGAAGGTGACGACAATCAGCGGACTCGGACGCTGGCCCGCGGCGGTCTCGCTCGATTACTTCCGCGACAACTTCAGCGGCAGAATGAAGGCCGGCATCGCGACTTCCATCACCCCGGCGGCGATGGACGCTTGGCTGCTCGCGCTGGAGCGCTACGGGACGATGAGCTTCGCCGAAATCGCGCAGGCGGCGCTCGCCTACGCCGAAGAAGGATTTCCGGTGAGCGAAGTGCTGCGCGAAGACATCATCGAGTATGCGGAGGGCTTCAAGGAGTGGCCTTCGACCGCGGAGGTCTACACGCCCGGCGGCAGGATCCCCGGGGTCGGGCAACTGCTCAGGCAACCGGCGCTCGCGGCAAGCATCCGCCGCTTCATGGCCGTCGAGCGGAAAGCGGGAAAGCGCAGCCGCAAGGCGGGACTGAAAGCGCTCGCGCAGTACTTCTACGAGGGCCCGGTGGCAAGAACGATGGTCGCGTTCTGCCAGCGTCACGGCGGGCTGCTCACGCTCGAGGATCTCCGCCGCTTCCGCGTCAAGGAGGAGCCGCCGGTCAAACTGCGTTACGGAGACCTCGAGGTCTACACCTGCGGCCCGTGGACCCAGGGACCGGTGCTGCTGCAGGTGCTCGCGCTGCTGCGTGCCTACGATGTCAAGGCCTTCGGCCACAACTCGGTCGACTACGTCCACACGGTAGTCGAAGCGATCAAGCTCGCGTACGCGGACCGCGACGCCTATTACGGAGACCCGGATTTTGTCCACGTGCCGCTGCGCGAGCTCCTGTCCGAGGACTATTGCAGGGAACGCCGTGCGCTGATTCGCCCGGACCGCGCGTGGCCCGACATGCCCGCGCCGGGGAACGTTGCCTCGGCGCAGCCGTACTTCGGGCGGCGCCCGCCGCACGAGGACGCGCCGCAGGAAGCGGAGGTCGCGGCCTCGCCTGACACCACGGTGCTTGCGGCGATCGACGGCGCCGGCAACATCTTCTGCTCCGCGCCGAGCGACCCGGTGCTGCGGCACATGATCGCGCCCGAACTCGGCTTCGGCATCTCCCCGCGCGGCACCCAGTCGTGGCTGCACCCGAACCATCCTTCGGTACTTGCGCCGGGGAAACGCCCGCGGCTCACCACCAACCCGGTGCTGGCATTACGAAAGGGCAAGCCCTGTCTCGCCCTCGGCACGCCCGGCGGCGACGTGCAGCCGCAAGCGATGCTGCAGGTGCTGCTCAACATCGCCACCTTCGGGATGAACGCGCAGCGCGCGACCGAGGAACCGCGCTTTGCGTGCTTCAGCTTTCCGAATTCGTTCTATCCACATCGCAGCCGGCCCGGCGAGGTTCCGGTGGAAACGAGGATCGCCGCGGATACCATCGCCGGGCTCGAAGCGAGGGGACACAAGGTGAAGCGCTGGCCGCTGTGGTCCGGCAACGCGGGCGGGGCATGCGTGATCTTCCGCGACGCGAAGACCGGGATGCTCCACGCCGGCGCCGACCCGCGCCGCGATGCTTCCGCTGTCGCATGGTAGAAGGCGGTTTCCCAATGAGAACCGCCCTCAAAAACCCGAAAAGTTCAGCCACAGAGCACACAGAGGTCGCAGAGTTCTTGCCTTCAACCTCGAGAAGGGGGGGCGGGGTAGAACAAGATTTTCTCGGTGTTCTCTGTGCTCTCTGTGGCTAAAGCCTTTTGGGTTTGATCGGATTTTTGAGATAGGTTCCAGAGACAGGAGGGAAAGCCATGAATGCCGCGCTTGTTCAGCCGTTCCGCCGTTTTGCCTTGATCCCGCTGTGTGTCGCCGCCGTGGCCGCGAGCGCCATCGGCGCGGAGTGGCGCCCCGCGCAGCCGGTAAAGCTCGTCGTACACACCTCCCCCGGCTCCGGCGCCGACCTTTTCGCGCGGCATATCGCCGAGATCATCAAGCAGGGGGCGCTGCTGCCGGTCGCCGCGGAAGTCGTCAACAAGGGCGGAGGCGGAGGCGCGGTGGCGATCAATTTTCTCGCCGAGCGCAGGGGCGACCCCACGCATCTCATGAGCGTCACCAACGTGTTTCTCACCACTCCGCTGCGGCAGAAAGGACTGCCGACTTACCGCGACTTCCGGCCGGTCGCGGTGATGGCGCACGATACCAACGCGATCCAGGTGCTCGCGACCTCTCCCTACAGAACGATCAAGGATCTGCTCGACGCGGCCCGCGCGCAACCGAAGAAAGTCGCGCATGCCTTCGGGGCCTTCGGCGGCACCGACCACATCATCGGCTACCAGCTCGGCAAGGCGACCGGCGTGCAGTTCAACTACGTCGCGTTCAAGGGCGGCGGGGAAGCCACGACGGCGCTGCTCGGGGGCCACGTGGATTTCGTCACCGGCAACCCGGGCGAGACGCGCGCCCACGTGCAAGCGGGGAAGCTCCGGGTGCTCGCGGTGATCGGGGAGAAACGCCTCCCGGTATTCCCCGAAGTGCCGACGTTGAAAGAGCTCGGCGTCAACCTCGGCGGCACCTTCGCCGTGTTCCGCGGGTTCGTCGCGGCCGCCGACGTGCCGCGCGAGGCGGTCGACGCGTATGCCGCGGTGTTGCGCAGGGTGATGGACGCGCCGGCGTGGAAACGCTACGTGGCGGACAACGACCTCGCGGAGGAGTACCTGGGCCCGGCGCAGATGGCGAGATTTCTCGAGGAGCGCAACGCCGACCTCGCCCGCGTGCTCGGGGAGCTGGCGCTCCTGAAATGACCAGTAACTGTCTCAAGAACCCCCGAAACAGACTTAGCCGCAGATAAAAGCAGGTGAAAATCGCGAATCCGCCACAGAGATCACAGAGAACACAGAGGGCTGAAATCGAAGCTCCCCATATTCATGGTCGGCTTTTCTCCGTGAACTCTGTGCCCTCTGTGGCTAAAGCGGTTTGTGTGGATTTTATCGGCGTCCATCGGCGTGCATCGGCGGTTTCAGGCTGTTCGTGAGATCTGGGGCCAGCGCGGCGCGCCGTCCTACGGCTGCCCGAGCAGGCGCTCGCGGAACCTCAGCTTCATCAGCACGCCGTCGCGGATCTTGGGCAGCGGCGGCGCGCCTGCGCGGTCGATCTTGACGTCGACCAGCACCGGCCCCGGCGCGCGCCGGATCCTGGCGACGGCCGCGTCGAGCCGCGAAGCCTTGACGAGCGTGATTGCGACGGGAAAGCCCGCGGCCTTCGCCATGCCCGCGATGTCCACGCCGAAGGCCGCAGCGGTCGCCTGATCGCCGGTCTCCTGGTAGTGCTCGTTGTCCATGACCACGATCGCAAGGTTCCCGGGTCTCTGGGCCGCGATGGTCGCGAGCGAGCCGATACCCATCAGCATGTCGCCGTCGCCCAGCACCACCACCACGCGCCGCTCGGGCCGCACGAGCGCCACTCCGAGTCCCACCATGGGCGCGCCGCCCATGCCGGCGCCGTGAATCGTGAAATTGAGCGGATGCTCGCCGCGCGCGGCGACGAGATCGTAGCCGGCGTTGCCCAGCCCGCCGATCGCCAGCATGTCGTCATTGCCGGCGAGGATGCGCGCGATGACCGCGCGCCGGTCCAGCCCTCTCCCCGGTTTTCTCATCGCCGCCTCACGTCCTGAACTTCTTCGCCCCCGTCAGGCGCTGCGTCAGCAGGATGCCCGCTCCGGAGGAACAAGTGAACACCATCTGCGCCGCCGCGGCGATCGTTTCCGCCGCGTCATCGGGACGCTCGACGCGGTAGACGTGGAAGTCAGCAAGCTCCAGGAGCGGCTGGGAATTGCGGCCCATGTAGAGCATCCACGGATTGGCTTCTCCCCA
>JACQGO010000026.1 GCA_016199485.1 Betaproteobacteria bacterium | reverse complement strand
AGCCGGCATATGAAATGGCGCGCTACTGCCTGCTCGATGCCCTCGCTTGCGCGCTCGACGCACAGGCGCACCCGGAGTGCACCAAACTGCTCGGGCCCATCGTCCCGCGCGCGTCGCTGCCGAACGGGGCGCGAGTCCCGGGCACCGGTTTCGAGCTCGACCCGGTCAAGGCGGCATTCGACATCAGCACCGCGATACGCTGGCTCGAGTATAACGACACCTGGTTTGGGACCGACGGGGGCCACCCTTCAGACAGCCTCGGCGCCGTTCTGGCGGTCGCCGATTACGTCAGCCGCAATCGTGCCGCCGGGCGCCGGCGCGCGCTGACGGTAGGCGACGTGCTGACCGCCCTGATCAAGGCATACGAAATTGAGGGCGTGCTGTTACTCAGGAATAATTTCATCGGGCTGGGGCTCGATTCCGTGGGACTGGTGACCGTCGCCTCAGCCGCGGTGGCGACGCATTTGCTCGGGGGTTCCCGGCGGGAGATCGTCAATGCGCTGTCGAACGCGTGGCTCGACGGCGTCAGCCCGCGGCTCTACCGCATAGGGCACAACGCGGGCTCGCGCAAAGCGTGGGCCGCGGGCGACGCTGCCAGCCGCGGCGTGATGCACGCCCTGTTCGCGTTGCGTGGAGAAATGGGCTACCCCGCGGCGCTGTCCGCGCCCCGCTGGGGAGTCTGCGACGTTCTGTTGCGCGGGAAACCGATCGCGATCGACCGCGCCCTTGACTCCTACATCGTGGAGCACATCCTGTTCAAGGTGCCGTTTCCCGCGCACTTCCACACGCAGACCGCAAGCGAATGCGCGTTGAAGCTGCACCCGCTGGTGAAGGACCGGATCGCGGACGTCAAGAAGATCCGCCTGCGCACGCACGAGAAAACCCTGCAAAGCGCTTACAAGGAAGGCCCTTTGCACAGCCCGGCGAGCCGTGATCACTGCGTGCAATACGTCGTCGCCGTCGTGCTGCTGCACGGCAAGCTCACCGCCGACGATTACCAGGACGAGGCGGCCGCGGATCCCAGGATCGACGAGTTGCGGGACAGGACGGTTGTCACCGAGGACAAGGAGTTTACCCGGGATTTCTATGACGCCCGCAAGCGCAGCAATTCGAACGCGATGCGCATCGAGTTTCGTGACGGCACCAGGACTCCTGAAGTTCGCATCGACTATCCGCTGGGCCATCCCCGGCGCCGCCCGGAAGGGCTGCCCCTGGTGGAGGAGAAGTTTCAGCGCAGCGTAGCGAAGATGTTTCGGCCGAAGCGCCGGTGCCGGATTTTCGATGTCTGCCGCGACTTGCGGCGCCTCAAGACGGTGCCGTTCGAGGAATTCATGGATCTTTTTTCGCGGATCCGGTCGCGGGAACGTTGATGATCACGTTTCCCGATGGATCCAGGAAAACCGTGCAATCGGGCGGGATCACGATCGTCGTATCGTATTCCTGGATGATCAGCGGGCCTTGCCGGGGGCTCGCCGTCAGCATCGTTCGCGACACCACCCCGGTTTGCAGCAGACCTCGCTCCCGGCCGAAATAGGCCTGCCTGCCTGTGGACTTCTCTTGCGTCGCCATCGGCCCGTTGGCCCAGGTCACTTTGCCGTGAACCAGGCGCGGAACGGTCGCAACGGCGCGCGCGTTCACGATGTCGAATTCCTTGTTCTCTCCGCGGTGCCCGTATGTCTTCTCGTACTCTTCTTCAAACAGCGCGGTCGCCTGGCGGATGGTGTCCCCGGTGATTGCCGAGCAAACCGGGAACGGCACCGTCAGCTCGGATGACTGGCCCCGGTAGCAGATGTCCACCGCGCTCGTCGTGACGACGTCGGATTCGTCGAATCCCTCGTCGCGCAATCGCCGGACGAGATCGTTCCGCATCTCATCGAGCGCGGCCTGCAGCGCCCCCGGATCGTTGTCGCGGCGGTAGCTCACGACCGTGCGGCACGAGTGAAGCTCGATCTCGGCCCCGAGCAGACCATACGCGCTGAATACACCCGGCCCGGGCGGAACGATGACGGTGCCGATGCGGAGCGCGCGCGCGACTTCCGCAGCGTGCGTCGGTCCGGCCCCCCCGAACGCCATCAGGACGAAATCCCCGGGGTCGCGGCCGCGCTCGACCGAAACCGTCTTGATGGCGCGGACCATGTTCGAGTTCGCTACCAGGTGCACGCCGAACGCCGCGTCGTGCAGCGACAACCCGCACGGGCCGGCGATGTGCTCGCGTATGGCGTTTTCCGCGAGAGACCTGTCGATCATCAGCGATCCGCCGGCCAGCGATCCGGGATCGAGGTAACCCAGCACCAGATTCGCGTCGGTCACCGTCGGGCGATCGTTGCCCCTGCCGTAACAGGCGGGGCCGGGAACCGCGCCGGCGCTGCGCGGGCCGACATGGAGCGATCCGCCCGGATCGAGGCTTGCGATGCTGCCGCCGCCGGCGCCCACTTCCGACACGTCGATCACCGGGATGCGCAGGATGTAGCCGCTGCCGCGCATGAGCCGGGTGCTGACCGAGATCGGGGAGCCGACCTCGTATTCGGCTGCGCGCAGTATCTTTCCCCTTTCGATGATCGACGCCTTGGCGGTGGTGCCGCCCATGTCGAGCGTGATCACGTTCGGATAGCCGCAGGCGTGGGCGGCGCGGGCGGCGGCGACGACGCCCGCCGCCGGCCCGGATTCGATGATGGTCACCGGACGATACGCCGCATAGCCCGAGCTGATCAGGCCGCCGTTTGACTGCATGACGAGCAGTGGCGCGCGGATCTCCGTGTCGTTCAGGTCCTGGCGCAGACTGGTGAGATATCGGCCGACCAGCGGCGCGAGATAGGCGTTCGTCACGGTCGTGCTGGTCCGCTCGAATTCCAGCATCTCCGGGAGGATCTCGCACGACAGCGAGACATGCACGCCGGGGAGGCGCTCGCGAAGGATTTCGCCGATCCTGCGCTCGTGCGCCGGCTGGCGGTAGGAATGCAGCAGGCAAACCGCCACCGCCTCGATGCCTTCGCAACGGATCGCCTCGATGATCGGATCGAGAGCGTCCGGATCCAGCGGAACGAGAACGTCTCCCGCCGCGTTGACGCGTTCGGGAACCGTAAACCGCCATTCCCGTTCGACCAGCGGCGGCGGTTTCCGCCAGTCGATGTCGTACGTCAACGGAATGCGGATACGCCGCAGCTCGAGCACGTCGCGGAACCCCGCGGTCGTGATCAGCGCGGTTCTTGCGCCCTCGCGCTCGATAATCGCGTTGGTGGCGACGGTTGTCGCGTGCACCACTTCCTGGACGTCGGCGGGGGACAGATCCTGCTCCCGACCATACGCGAGCACCCCCTCGACGATGGCGCGGGAGTAGTCGGGCGGCGTGGAGGGAACCTTGCGCTTGTCGATGCCGCCGGCCGGCCGCAGAAAGACGAGATCGGTGAACGTGCCGCCAATGTCCGCGCCGATGCGCAACGCACGGGGTGCCGCCTGGGGGCTCACGCCGCGGCCTCGGAGGTGCGGCGCAACGCCTTGCGAAGCTCGCGAGTTGCCTTTTCGTCGACGCGCCACGGTGAAGACAAAACGCTCACGCCGTAGTCGCGTCGCGCACCCTCGACCGTCACCTTGCCGTTCCGGACGTCGCGCAGCACCATCTGCGGATCGCGCTCCAGCGGGTCGCCGTAGGCGCCCGCCCCTGCGGTTACATGGCGAAATGCCTGGCCGTTTCTCAGCGGGCGGGTGAATTTGGTCGGCAGCACCGTCCAGCTGCCGCTGCCGTCGTCGAACTCGTTGCTGGAAGGCCTCCCGTTGTGGCCGCCGTAGAGACCGTAGGGGGGATGTTGCCGCCGGTCGGAGCGCAGTTGCAGCGTCGCGTGGTCGCCGAGGAACCGGATCTGGCGGACGATCGACATGCCGCCGCGCCAGCGGCCGGGTCCACCGCTGTCCGCGACCAGCTCGTATCGCTCGATCATGACGGGGGCCTGGTTCTCCACCCGCTCGACCGGCGCGTTGCTGATGTTCGATCGCGGATTGGAGCAGCCATCGATTCCTTCGCGCCCCTTTCCTCCGCCCCAAGCGCCGACGATGGCTTCGCGATGCAGAATGTAACGCCCGCCCAGGTCGTAGCCTCCGATGCTGTAGCTCGTCGTGCCGCCTTCCCCGGCGGCGCGAACGCGATCGGGGACCGCCTTCGCGATCGCGCCGTTGATCACCTCCACGATCCGGTGCCCGCTCACCCCGCGCGCGGCGCAAGCGGCCGGCGGTCTCGGGTTCGCAATCGAGCCGGGCGGCGCAATGACGTGGATCGGGCGAAAAAACCCGGCGTTATTCGGCACGTCCGAGTCCATCAGGGTTCGTACCGTGAAATAGACGCCGGACCTGATATAGGAGAGCGTCGAATTGATCGCGCCCTTAACCTGGGGTGAGCATCCCTCGAGATCGACCGTGAGCTCGTCGCCCTCGACGATGACCGTCGCCCGCAGCGGCACCGGCTCGCCGAAATTGACGCCGTCGTCATCGAGAAAGTCGCTGAAGGTGTAGGTGCCGTCGGGAATGCCGCGGATGGCGCGGCGCGCTTCGCGCTCGGAGTAATCGAGCAGCTCGGCGAAATCGCTTTCGAGCCGGGCGACGCCGTAGCGCGCGACCAGCTCGTGGATTCCGCGCTCCGCGATCCGGCACGCGGCGACCTGCGCCTGCAGGTCCCCCAGCATCGCATCCGGCAGCCGCACGTTCAGGGCGAGGATGCGGAACAGCGCGTCATTCGGCTCGCCGCGTTCGTAGAGCTTAACCGGAGGCAGCCGTATGCCTTCCTGGTAGATTTCCGTCGAGTCCGCCGCGCTCGACCCCGGAACCCGTCCGCCGACGTCGTTGTGATGCGCGACCGAGACCGCGTAACCGATCAGGTAGTCGCCGACGAAAATCGGCCTGAACATGAAGATGTCCGGGAGGTGCATGCCGCCGTGGTAGGGGTCGTTCAGGATCGCGACGTCGCCTTCGGCCCAGCGGTCGCCGAACTGGGACAGCACGGCCTGCATCGCGTCCGGGATCGAGCCCATGTGCATGGGAAGCCCGTGGCCCTGGGCGATCATCAGGCCGTTGCGATCGCAGATCCCGGCCGAGAGATCCATCGTGTCCTTCATGATCGACGAATACGCGATCCTGACCACGGTCAGGATCATCTCGTCGGCGACCGAGCCGAGCGCGTTCTTCATCAGCTCGAGGCGGACGGGATCAAACGCCATACTTCTTCTCCAGTTCCCGGATTTCCCGGAGACCGCCGATGTTGTAAAACTCCTCGAATCCCCCGATCCGGTCCCACACCGAGCTCGAGTTCCCGGTCTTCCTGATCTCGGTCAGCACTTCGATGATGGTTTTCGCCGCCGCATGCACGGCGTGGGCATGGAACCCGACCGTCTTGAATCCCATCTTTTCGAGATCGGGAAGCGACAGGTGCGGGACCATTCCGCTCGACGAGTGATTGAAGTGAAGCGGGATCCGTCCCCGGAACTGCTTCACCATCGCCTCGATTTCGGTGGGGTCCTTGCGCATCTCGAACCACAGGATGTCGGCGCCCGCGGCGAGGTACGCTTCGCCGCGCTCCAGCGTATCTTCCAGGCCGTTGACCATGAGCGCGTCGCAACGTGCGATGATCACGAAATTCGGATCGCGGCGCGCGTCGAGCGCCGCGTGGATTTTCTGGACCATCTCTTCCCTGGGGATCACGCGCTTGCCGGTCATGTGGCCGCAACGCTTGGGCCAGTCCTGGTCCTCGATGTGGATGCCGGCGATCCCCGCCTGCTCGAAGGCGCGCACGGTCCGCATCGCATTGATCGCGTTGCCGTAACCGTTGTCGGCATCGGCGATGACCGGGATTTCGACGGCCTCCGCAATGTAGCGGCAGGTGGAGACCACCTCTTCCATGGACATCAAACCGACGTCGGCATAGCCGTGGGTCATCGAGATGCCGGCGCCCGTCACGAAGCACACCGGGAAGCCGACTTGCTGAACGATGCGGGCGGTCATCGCATCGTGCGCGCCGGCACCCACCACGAGCCCGTCCTGGCGCAACAGCTCGCGCAGCTTTTCCGTCTGCCGCATTCCCTTGTAGCTCATGTTCGCCTCCCTCTTGCCGAAATCAAAGTTTCCCCGCAGCGTTCTCCTCCCGCGGCGCGCCGCCGCTGCGGCTCTGCAACAAACGACGGTGAGTGACCAGGGAGATACGTGAGATCGTGATCTCACGAGAACGATCAGTTGCCGCTCTTATGTTACGCGGGTTCGACTCCGGTCCGCAACGGGTCGCGGACCGCAATCCGACTCGCCGGTCACTTTGAGACTGTTTCCGGCACGCAGCGCACGCCTTGCAATTGAATCGGCATCGGACAGTCGTATAAAATGCCCGGACGAGCGACGAAAACAAGATTCTGCTCGCATTATCGATCTTTGCGGAAATGGTTGACAAACCGTTTCCGCACTGTACTCTTCCCCTCTCCTTTCGGGAGAGGGGGAAGGGGTGAGGGTCGAGCGGAGTAGAGTATTTACGCAAACCTCGATATTTCAGCGGTTCAATGTGTTGCGGAGGTGCGCCCCGGGCGTGGGCGAACTTACGGCTCTTT
>JACQGO010000254.1 GCA_016199485.1 Betaproteobacteria bacterium | reverse complement strand
CCACCGTGTCGAGCGAGTCGGCACCGAGATCGTTGACGAACGACGATTCGGGCTTGACGTCCGGCTCGTTGACGCCCAGTTGCTCCGCAACAATCTTCTTCACGCGCTGCTCTATGTTTTCCATTTATGACCCCTTCTCTCTCCTGGACAAACCGTTGGATCGTTCGGCGATCGTGCTGCAGGCGCCCGACAGCGAAACGAACGGTATTCTACCAAACTTGTCGTTACCTCACTCCATGTGCATGCCGCCGTTGACATGCAGCGTGCAGCCGGTGATGTACGACGCGCCCGGCGAGGCGAGGAATACCACCGCCGCCGCCACGTCGTCGGGCTCTCCGAGCCTGCCGAGCGGAATCCGTGCGAGCAGCGCGTCACGCTGCTCATCGCCCAGCGCGCGCGTCATGTCGGTCGCGATAAAACCGGGCGCGACGCAGTTGACGGTGATGTTCCTGCTCGCCACTTCGCGCGCCAGCGCCCTGCTGAAGCCGGTCACGCCGGCTTTGGCCGCCGCGTAATTGGTCTGCCCGGGATTGCCCATGACGCCCACCACCGACGTGATGTTGATGATGCGGCCGAAGCGCGCTTTCATCATCGCGCGCAGCACCAGCCTGGAGAGGCGATAGACCGATTTCAGATCGGTCGACATGATATCGTCCCATTCCGCATCCTTCATGCGCAGCAGGAGATTGTCGCGTGTGATGCCGGCATTGTTGACGAGGATGGTGATGTCGCCGAATTGCCTCTGGACGCCGGCGACGGCGCTCTCCATCTGGGCGGCTTCGTTGACGTTCATCACGATGCCGGTGCCGGCGACGCCGGCCTGCGCGAGATACTGCGCGATGCCCTCCGCCCCGGGCTGCGTTGTAGCGGTGCCGGCGACAGTCGCACCGTGCCTGCCGAGTTCGAGCGCGATCGCGCGCCCGATGCCGCGCGAGGCGCCGGTGACCAACGCGATGTGCCCCCGTAGCATGCTCATGACCTCAACACGTGCAGCGCCTGTTCCAGCGACTGCGGATCCGCGAGCGTGAACCCCTGCAGGCTGCCATCGATGCGTTTTACCAGCCCCGCAAGCACCTTGCCCGGCCCGCATTCCCCCACATGAGCGACCCCGGCGCGAGCCATGAACCGTATCGTCTCCACCCAGCGTACCGGGCTGCACGCCTGGCGCGAGAGCGCATCCTTGATTTTTTCGGGCGCGTTCGCTGCAGCGACGTCCACATTGTTCACCACCGGCACCCGCGGCGCGCTGAACGCGACCCCCGCGAGATAGGCGGACAGGCGCTCGGCGGCGGGCTTGAGCAGCGAGGAGTGAAACGGCGCGCTTACCGGGAGCATCACCGCGCGTTTCGCACCGCGCGCCTTCGCCGCAGCGACGCCGCGCTCTACCGCGGCCTCGTGGCCGGCGATCACCACCTGGCTCGGTGCATTGAAGTTGACCGCCTCGACTACTTCGCCGCGCGCGGCCTCGCTGCACGCCGCGCGCACCCCGTCGTCGTCGAGCCCGAGGATCGCCGCCATCGCGCCCGCGCCGAGCGCTACTGCGTCCTGCATTGCCTGCGCGCGGAAACGCACGAGGGGCAACGCGTCCCGGAAGCTCACCGCCCCCGCCGCAACCAGCGCGGTATATTCGCCGAGGCTGTGTCCGGCGAGCAACGCCGGCGTCGCGCCACCGGCGGCGAGCCACGCGCGGTATACGGCATAACCGGCGGTGAGCATTACCGGCTGCGTGTTCACCGTCGCATTGAGCTCCTCCGCCGGTCCTTCGGCAACGAGCTTCCACAGGTCCTGGCCGAGTTCCTCGGAGGCCTCGGCAAACGTGTCGCGCACCGGCTTCGCACCGGAGAAGGGCTGCATCATGCCGACCGACTGCGACCCCTGTCCCGGAAACACCAATGCAAATTTCATGATCCGATTGGTTGCTCGATGCGATCCCGGGTTGCGGGGTAGCGGAACGCGCAAACCCACGCTACCATTTGGCGAGCACCGCGCCCCAGGTGAATCCCCCGCCCACGGCCTCCAGCAGCACGTGCTGCCCGGCCCTGACGCGCCCGTCGCGCACCGCCTCGTCGAGCGCGAGCGGAATCGACGCGGCGGAGGTATTGGCATGGCGGTCGACCGTCACCACGACGCGCTCCATCGACAGGCCCAGCTTCCTGGCCGTTGCCTGGATGATGCGGATGTTGGCCTGGTGCGGCACCAGCCAGTCGATGTCCGATTTCTGCAGCGCGTTCGCGGCGAGCGCCTCCCCGACCACTTCGTCGAGCGCCTTCACGGCGAACTTGAACACGGCGTTGCCTTCCATCTGCACGAACGGGCGCCCCGCCACCTTGCCTCCGCACACGCTGCCCGGCACCGACAGCATCCTGCTGTAGCTTCCGTCGGCGTGCAGATGGCTGGACATGATGCCCGGCGCGTCGCTGCGGCCGAGCACCACCGCTCCCGCGCCGTCGCCGAACAGCACGCAGGTCGCGCGGTCGCTCCAGTCGAGTATGCGCGAATACACCTCGGTGCCCACCACCAGCGCGTGCTGCAAGCACCCGGAGCGCATGAACCGGTCAGCGGTGGCGAGCCCGTAGATGAAACCGCTGCATACCGCCTGCACGTCGAACGCGGGACAGTTCCTTATCCTCAGCTTCGCCTGCAGCAGGCAGGCAGTGGAAGGAAAGATCATGTCGGGGGTGGTCGTCGCCACCACGATCAGCCCGATGTCCCGGGGCGCGATGCCCGCCGCCTCGATCGCCCTGCGGCTCGCGTGCAGCGCGAGATCGCTGGCGAACTCGTGGTCCGCGGCGATGTGCCGCTCGCGGATCCCGGTGCGCGTGTAGATCCATTCGTCCGAGGTGTCCACCATGCGCTCGAGGTCGTGATTGGTGAGGGTCTTTTCCGGCAGGTAGCTTCCGGTGCTGACGATTCTGGAGTACATCAGGCCACGCTTTCGTGCATATCCGCCATGCGTTCGGTGATGTGCAGCAACACGCCGTTGCGCGCCTCCTCCACCGCCCGCGCGATCGCGAACTCAAAGGCAAAGGCGTCCGCCGCGCCGTGGCTCTTGATCACGATGCCGCGCAGGCCGAGGAGCGTCGCCCCGTTGTAACGGCGATGGTCGACCCGCCGCTTGAACGCGTTGATCACCGGCAGCGCGACGAATCCGGCAAGCCTGGTGAGCAGATTGCGGCTGAACTCCTGGCGCAGGTAGGTAGCGAGCATCTGCGCCAACCCTTCGGTCGTCTTCAGAGCGACGTTGCCGACGAAGCCGTCGCACACGACGATGTCGGTCGTGCCCTTGAAGATATCGTCGCCCTCGACGTTGCCGTAGAAGTTGAGGCCGCTTGCGCGCAGCAGCTCCGCGGCGCGCTTCGCAACCTCGTTTCCCTTGATGTCTTCCTCACCGATGTTGAGCAGCCCGACGGAGGGGCGTTCGCGGTGCTCCACCGAGGCGACGAGGGTCGCGCCCATGATGCCGAACTGCAGCAGGTGTTCCGCGGCGCAGTCGACGTTGGCGCCGAGGTCAAGTACCAGCGTGTGCCCGGTGAGCGTGGGAAGCGTCGAGGCGATCGCCGGCCGCTCGATGCCGGGCAGGGTCTTCAGCACGAAGCGCGCAATCGCCATCAGCGCCCCGGTGTTGCCGGCGCTCACGCACGCATGTGCTTCGCCGCTCTTGACGAGATCCACGGCGACACGCATCGAAGAGTCTTTCTTGGCGCGCAGCGCGACCGCCGGAGGCTCATCCATCGCGACCACCTCGCTCGCATGATGCACGCGCACCCGCGTCTGGCCTGCGGCATCGCGCTTCTTCAGCTCGGCCTCGACGGCGTCGCGCAGTCCCACGAGCACGAAGCGGGTTTGCGAATCGCCGCGCAGAAAGCCGAGCGCGGCGGGCACCGTGACGTGTGGGCCATGATCTCCTCCCATGCAATCGATGGCCACCGTGACGTCCATCAACAAACCTCCTTGGTACCGCCCGCTGTTATCATTTATCGCGGCGCGAGCAGGCCGCCGCGGCGGTTGCGGGCAGGAACGGCAAAACAGGGCCGGGAGTGCTATTCGCCCTTGGTCTTGATGACTTTCTTGCCGCGGTAATAGCCGTTCGGACTGATGTGATGCCGCAAATGCACTTCGCCGGTGGTGGGCTCCACCGCGAGCGGCGGGTTCGTCAGAAAATCGTGCGCGCGACGCATGCCGCGCTTCGAAGGGGATTTTCTGTTCTGCTGGACTGCCATGCCAACGCTCCTTGAAAAGTTGCGATTCCTATTTCTTCAGCCCGGCGAGCGCCGCAAAAGCGGTGTCGCGCACCGCGGCGAGAGCCTCCGCCGTATATTCGCACTCACCTTCCGCGTGCCGCGGCGAAATCGGGAGGCTCAACAGGATCTCGTCTTCGATCAGCCCCCCCACGTCGAGTTGCGGATCGGCGTCGATCGTGTCGGCCGGCTCGTCCAGCTCGGCCTCCCGGTCAAAATCGGCCGCGCTCTCCAGCAGCAACAGGTCCGATAAGATGCTCACTGGAAAGTCGAGGAGCCCCAGGCAGCGCTCGCACCGCAGGTGCAGCACCCCATTCACCTCGAGGTGCAATCCCCGCCGGTTGCGCCCGTCGCGGCCGCCTGTCAGCGTGAAATCGACCGCTCCGCCCGTATCCAGCACGCAATCATGCAGCCGCGGCATCTCCGCAATCGGCACTTTTCCCTGCAGTTCTTGTGCCGTGCGCGCAAACTCCAGGCTGTCTATGATAGCCTGTCCGGACATAAGCCGCGAATGATAGTATGCTTATGATTTTCTGTCAAAACTGTCGGGAATCCAAACGTTCGCGGGCGATGCTGATCGATTTCGCCGAGAGCCCATCGGGCCACAAAATCAGGCCGTTGCACCAAACGAGTGCCTCGCGCGAAGCCAGTGCGAAACGCCTCGCGCGTTGATCATACTCCCTTGGACAAGCCGCGCCTCGTCTTAGCATCGACCTCGCGCTACCGCCGCGAATTGCTGCAAAGGCTCAGGCTCGCCTTCGAGATCGCCGCGCCGCACGTCAAGGAGACGGCGCGAGAGGGCGAAGCGCCGGAAGAAACCGCGGCGCGGCTCGCGTTCGCAAAGGCACGGGCGGTGGCCGCGCGCTTTCCGCAGGCGCTCATCATCGGCTGCGATCAGGTCGCGGCGCTCGATGGCACGCAGCTCGGCAAGCCCGGCGACCACACCGCCGCCGCGCGCCAGCTCAGGATGATGCGCGGGAGAAGCGTGCTGTTTCATACCGCGCTGTGCCTGCTCAACGCCGCGAGCGGCAGAGCGCAAACGGCCACGGTTCCGGTCACGGTGCGGCTGCGCCGTTACACCGACGCGCAGATCGAGCGTTACCTCGCCCTGGAGCGGCCCTACGACTGCGCCGGGGCAGCCAAGGTCGAGGGCCTGGGCATCGCCTTGATCGAAAGCATGGCTGGAGAAGACCCCAACGCGTTGACCGGACTGCCGCTGATCAAGCTGGTGGAAATGCTCCGGAACGAAGGCATCGAAGTTCTCTAGCCCGAATGTTTCATCGGAACGCGGGATGATGGCGTGGCGATTTTCGGTCAATTTCGGACCCGTCCGGTGAAATATCCGGGCTAGCGCCATGCCGCCCCGCTCCGCAGGCACGCTTTATCTGATCCCGGTGGCGCTGGGTGCCGACGCCGCCGTGCCGCCGGGGACCGCGACGGCGGTTGCGGCGCTCAGGCATTTCGTGGTGGAAAACGCAAAGAGCGCGCGGCGTTTCCTCAAGGCGGCGGGTTATCCGTCGCCGCTTGCCGAAGCACACCTCGCCGAGCTCGACGAACACTCCCCTCTCAGCCGCCTGCCCGAGTTGATCGCGCCGCTGCTCGCGGGTAAAGACGTGGGGCTCATGTCGGAGGCGGGCTGCCCGGCGGTCGCGGATCCGGGCGCGGCGCTGGTGCGTCTCGCGCACGAGCGCGGAATCCGCGTCGTGCCCCTCGTCGGACCATCCGCCGTCCTGCTCGCCCTGATGGCCTCAGGCCTGAACGGACAGCGTTTTTCGTTTCACGGCTACCTGCCGGTGGACAAGACCGAGCGCAGGCGCCGGATCGAGGATCTGGAACGGGAGTCCGCGCTGAAAGACGCGACGCAGATATTCATCGAAACGCCCTACCGCAACCACGCGTTGCTTTCCGCGCTATTCGAGACGTGCCACGACGACACCCTGCTCTGCCTCGCGACCGACCTCACGCTCCCGCGCGAAACGGTCCGCACGCAGACGATACGCGGCTGGAAAAAAGATCCGCCCGAGATTCACCGGCGGCCCACGGTGTTCCTGCTCCACCGCGAACCGCGTCAGCGCATCACCGTGTTGCCGTAGGTCGTCAACCGCAGCAGCGCCTCCGCCGCTGCCGCGCCGAACCTCTTGGCGAAGCGCTCCGCGATGTTCTCCCTCGGCGTGAAATCGACGATCTCCTCCGCCTGGATCACCTCCCGCGCGACATAGTCGACGTTGCCGAGGGCGTCGGCGAGCCCGAGCTCGATGCTCTTCTGGCCCACCCACAACAGCCCGCTGAATATCTCCGGAGTCTCCTTGAGCCGTTTGCCGCGGCCCTGCCGCACGATGTTGATGAACTGCTGGTGGATTTCATTGAGCATCGTCTGCGCGTACTCGCGCTGCTCGGGAGGAAGCGGCGAGAACGGGTCGAGGAAGCCCTTGTTCTCTCCCGCGGCGAGGAGCCGCCGCTCGACGCCGAGCTTCTCCATCGCTCCGGTAAAGCCGAAGCCGTCCATCAGCACGCCGATCGAGCCGATGATGCTCGCCTTGTCCACGTAGATCTTGTCGGCGGCAACCGCGACGTAATAGCCGCCCGAAGCAGAGACGTCCTCGACCACCGCATAGACCGGGATGTTCGGGTACTTGGCGCGCAGCCGGCGGATCTCGTCGTTGATATAGCCCGCTTGCACCGGGCTGCCGCCCGGGCTGTTGATGCGCAGGATCACGCCCCGGGTACGCCTGTCCTTGAACGCTTCCTGCAACCCGGTGGTGATCGCCTCGGCGCTCGCCGGGCTGCCCGGCGCGATCACGCCGCGAACGTCGACCAGCGCGGTCAGCCTGCCGGGCAGCCCGTCGCGTTTGCCGAACCAACCCAGTCCCACGAACAGCAGTGCGAACAGGTAGATGAACAGCAGCAACTTGAAAAAAATGCCCCAGTGGCGCGCCCGGCGCTGTTCCTGTATCGCGGCGAGCGCCACCTTTTCGAGAACCTTGCGTTCCCAGTTCTCTCCGGCATCGCCGGAACCCGTTTCAGCCATGCTCGACCTCTTCTCACCTGCGGGACAAACGCCCGATCAGCCGCTGCACGCCGGCACGCTCCGGGCTTCGCCCCCATACGGCTGCCGCATACCGCAGCCGTTCCTCGCCGCACGCGCACGCCGCGCACGAATCGCAACCAGTATACTCCGGATGCATCGCAGAATTCACTCCGGAACACCCTGTCGCACGCCGAGAAAACGCGGGCTCGGGCGCCGGTCGCACCGCGGTTTTCACGACGCTAGCAGCCTGTCGGACTTAGCGTTCCGACAGGCTGCTATATGCAAAACCGCCTCAGGAT
>JACQGO010000253.1 GCA_016199485.1 Betaproteobacteria bacterium | reverse complement strand
GGCCGTGCCGCTGACCGCAATCGCGCTCTATCTCGTCGTGGGCAGCCCGCAGATGCTCTCCCCACAGCAGACGGCGGCAGGCGGCGAGGCCCATGGTGTGAGCGCGCAGCAGATCGAGGCGCTGATCGGACGGGTCGCGGCGCGCCTGAAGGAGAATCCGGAGGACGCCGAAGGCTGGGTCATCCTGGCACGCTCCTACAGCGTGCTCGGCCGCTTCCCGGAGGCCGCCCGGGCTTACGCCAACGCCGTGGCGCGCATACCGCGCGATGCGCAACTCCTGGCGGATTACGCCGACGCTCTGGCGATGGCGCAGGGCAGGCGCCTGCAGGGTGAGCCGGAGAACGTCATCGCGCGCGCTCTCGAGATCGACCCCAGCAATTTGAAGGCACTTGCGCTCGCCGGCTCGGTGGAGTTTGAGAAGAAGCAATACGCGAGCGCAGCGAGCTACTGGGAGCGGATTCTGCCGCTCATACCGGGAGACTCCGACATGGTGCGTTCGATCCAGGCGAGCATCGCCGAGGCGCGCTCGCTCGCCGGCGACGGCTCGCGACAACCGCCGCGTCAGGCGAACGCGGGCGACAGCCGGGCCGGCGTAAGCGGGGTGGTGAAGCTCGCACCGGAGCTCGCGGCGAAAGTTGCGCCGACCGACACCGTATTCATTTTCGCGCGCGCGGCAGACGGGCCGCGCATGCCCCTCGCCACGTTACGCAAACAGGCCGGCGACCTGCCGGTCAAGTTCAGCCTGGATGACACCATGGCGATGACCCGGGAAATGAAGCTCTCGAGCTTCCCGCAGGTCGTGGTCGGAGCGAGAATCTCGAAATCCGCCAACGCAACGCCGCAGCCGGGCGATTTGCAAGGCATTAGCCCACCGATATCCAGCCGTGCGACTGGCGTTACCATCGTCATCAACAGCGAAGTGCGCTAAGCGGAAATCCTGCTCCGTGTCCGGGGTGCCGCGTCCCTCCGAGTTGACGCTGCGGAATCGCGCCGGGCTCCCTGCTCGCCGGCACGGCGTGTCGGCTTCGATGCACGGGCGCGAGCCTGGTGTGGTTGTCCGCGCTTGACGCGAATCAAGGCATTCTTTCCTCGTCGCCGGTAAGATTCTCCAGCAGGATCAGCGAGTTCACCTGTCTGCGTGTTTTGCGATGTCGTCTTTAAAAATGCTCGGCGCGGCGCTCCACCGCGTCATGTTTTTCGGCGGCGCGCTGCAGGGGATGGCCGCGGCAGCATGGTGGCTTACCGATTTGACCGCGCGCTGCCTTCCGATCTGCCGGAGCGCGCGCTGACGGGCGGCCGGGATAGGGGGAGAAGCTTGGAACTGGCGGTCCTTGCGCGGGTGCTGCACGTGCTGGCGGTTGTCGTCTGGATCGGCGGTGTGGCGCTGGTGACCACCGTGCTGCTGCCGGCAACGGCGCGGATGAAGAGCCCCGAGGAGCAGCTGGAGTTCTTCGAACGCGTCGAGAGCGGCTTCGCACGGCAGGCGCGGGTGACCACCCTTGTCGCCGGCGCGAGCGGCTTCTATCTCGTCGATGCGCTCGACGCGTGGTCGCGCCTCGCGCTCGTGCAGTACTGGTGGATGCACGCCATGATACTGGTGTGGGTGGTGTTCACGCTGATGCTTTTCGTGCTCGAGCCGCTGGTGCTGCGCCGCTGGTTCGTCGAGGGTGCCCGGCGCGATCCACAACGCGTGTTCGCGCTCGTCCGGCGCCTGCACTGGGTGCTCCTCGCGGTGAGCCTCGCGACGGTCGCCGGTGCGGTGGCGGGGAGCCACGGGTATCTGCTGTTTCAGGACCGATGATCGACTATCCGGTGCTCAAGGCCGTCCACGTGAGCTGCGTCGCGCTGTCTTACACGTTGTTCTTCGCGCGCGGGGTATGGATGCTGCGCGAGTCCGCGCTGCTGCGCAGGCGATGGGTGAGAATCGTGCCGCACGTGGTGGACACCGTGCTGCTCGCGAGCGCGATCGCAATGGTTGTGATGACCGGCCAGTATCCGTTCGCGCACGGCTGGCTCACCGCGAAGGTGGCGGGACTCGTCGCCTACATCGCGCTGGGCATGATCGCGCTGCGCCACGGCAGGGACAGAACGGCGCGCTGCGCCGCGTGGGCCAGCGCGCAGGCGGTTTTCCTTTACATCGTCGCGGTGGCGCTCGCGCGCGATCCGTTGCCGTGGCGTGGCTGGTAGCAGGGGAGCGGTTGCAGATGTACAGGCACATACTGGTTCCTATCGACGGCAGCAGGACCGCGGCCGGCGCGCTGCACGAAGCGTGCCGCCTCGCTCATGAGCAGCACGCGCTGCTGCGGCTGGGGCACGTGCGCGAGGCTTCCGTTGTCGAGAGCGCGTTGCGCATGGGCGCGGTGGCGGACGGGCGCGACAGCGAGCGCGTTGCGGCGCTGAGCAGGCTGCGCCGGCGTTAGCGCGGGAGAACGGCCTCGATGTCCTTCGGTCGCGCGATTTCTATTCGGGCGCGGCCGCGAGGTCCGGCTCGCCGCAGGAGGCGAGTACCGCGTTGCGCGCCGCGTTGCGCAGCTCGATCGCCGCGTGCCAGTCGCTGCCCCGCGGAGCGATGGGTGCGCCGATCGTGACGGTGATCGCACCGCGCCGCGGAAATAGCTGATCTCCCCGTAGAATCGAGCGCGTACCGCGGATCGTCACAGGTACGACCGGGCTTGACGTCTGCGTCGCCGCAATGAACGCGCCGAGGTGAAAGGGCAGCAGGCCCGGAGCGCGCGTGAACGTGCCCTCGGGAAAGAAGATCAGCGACTGCCGGGCGCGCGCCAGTTCCGCGACGCGTTGCGCGTCGGCCGCGCCCTGCTGGAAACGGAAACGCTCGACGAACACCGCGCCGAGCCGGCGCAGGAACACGCGCGAGACGAAGTTGTCCTCGAGCTCGCGCTTCGCCACGAATACGCAATGCGCCGGCAGCGCTGCGACGAGCGTCAAGCCGTCCAGGTAGCTCGCGTGGTTCACGACCATCACGTACGGCGGTGCCGGCAGCCTGTCCAGCCCTTCCACGCTGAACGGCGTGGCGGAGAGCCGGATAAACCAGCGCGCGGCGACGCGGGAGAACGACCAGGCCTGCGTCGCAGAGCGCGACAACGCCGCGGCGAGCCATACCGGAGGCGCCATCAGCGCGAGCAGCAGCCAGGCATACAGAGCGTACGCGACATCGGTAACGGTTCGCCGCGCGCGATGCAGTTGCGCGACCGCGCCGGAACAGGCGAGGCGCGCGAGCTGCAGCCACACCGGCGGGCGGCGCGCTCCGATGCCCCGGCTCTCGTAGAGCGCGCGGCTCGCGGCCCGGCGGATCTTCCCGCTCGAGGTCTTGAGCACGGTGTGCACCGGTGCGAGCACGACATCATCGGGCGGGGAGCCGAGCAAATCGACCGCCACCGCGTTGATCGCCGCGCGCAGCTTCTCCCGGGCAGCGGCATCCTGTTCGCGCGTTTCCGCCATGACCACCAGCCGCTCGGTGCCGGTCGCCGGGTCGCGGCTGCCGAAGGCCGCGACACAGCCCCTGCGTATGCCGGGGATGTCGCCTACCGCTTCCTCGAGCTCGTAGGGATAGAGGTTGCGGCCTCCGCGGATGATGACGTCCTTGACGCGTCCGGTGAGGTAGATGTCGCCGCCGGCGATGTACGCGAAGTCGCCCGAGTCAAGCCACTTCCCGTGCAACAGTTGGCGCGTCGCCTCGGGCCGCCTGAAGTAGCCGCTGGTCGCCGATGGTCCGCTGAATTCGAGTCGTCCCTCGGTGCGCTCTCCGACTTCCTGGCCGGTGGCATCGACGACGCGCACCTGGTGCCCCGGTAGCGGCCGGCCGCAGGCGACGAAGCGCAACGCATCGGGTTCGTCCGCGCCTGCGGGCTCGGCGCGGGCGTGGCGCATGAACGCGCTGCGTTTGACGCGGTCAACGAGCAATCCACGCCCGAGCGGCGGGAAAGCGAGGCCCACCGAGCATTCGGCGAGCCCGTAGACCGGCGCGATCGCTTCGGGATTCAGCCGGCAAGGCGCGAAGCGCTCGGCAAAGCGTTGCATGGTGTCGGGGCTGACCGGCTCCGCGCCGTTGAACGCGAGCCGCCAGCTCGAAAGATCCAGACCGGCGATGTCGCGCTCGGCGACGCGGCGCAGGCACAGCTCGTAGGCAAAGTTCGGCGCTGCGGACAGCGTGCCGCGGTAGCGGTGTATCGCCCACAACCAGCGTTCCGGTCGCGCGAGAAAGACGAGCGGCGACATCACGATGAGCGGCAGCGCGTAATAGAGGCTTCCGAGCCAGGCGCCGATCAGCCCCATGTCGTGATAGAGCGGCAGCCAGCTCACGAACGCGTCGCCGGGCCCGGCGCGCACCGCCTGTCCCATTGCACGAATATTGGCGAGCAGGTTCGCGTGGGTGAGCACCACCCCCTTGGGGTCGCCGGTGCTGCCCGAGGTGTACTGCAGTAATGCGGTGGCGTGCGCGCGCAGAGCGGGGCGCGGCGGGCGCTGCCCGGAGCCGCACAATTGCTCGACCGTCACCACGGTGCGCAGCGTTTCCACCTGCGCGGTGAGCAACCGCGCGAGATGCAGCGCTTCGGGTACGGTGATGAGCGCGACGGCCTGCGCGTTGGCGAGGATGCCGGCGTGGCGGCGGAAATGGTCCTCGATTTGCGTGAGCCGCGCCGGCGGGTAGATCGGCACCGGGACGCCACCGGCGAGCAGTATGCCGAAAAAGCTCAGGAAGTAGTCGCGCCCGGTCGGCAGCATGATCGCCACCGACTCGCCCGGCTGCAGATCGCGGCGCACGAGCCCGGCTGCAACCTCGCGCGCGCCGTCGCGCAGCGCGGCGTAGGTCACGAGGTGTTCTTCGCGGCCGGCGGCGTCCACGATGGTGATGTGAGCGCGCGTTCCGTGACGCTGGACGTGCCAGTCGAGAACCTCGGCGAGGGTCGCCGCGTGCTCGGGCAGCGCGCCTGCCGCGGGCGCAGGCCGCGGCGCGACGGTCTCGAAGGGCGCTCGCTCGCGTTCCGGCTGCGCCGCCAGCACCGCGTCGAGCAGGTCGCGCGGGGTCTCCGCGGTCGATATCAGTTGCTCGGGGAGGCTTACGCCGAACTCGCGCTCGAGGCGGAACAGCAGCTCCACGCGCGCCAGGCTGTCGAGACCGAGCTCGCGGTCGAGCGCGCTGCCGAGCGTGGGCGCGGCCCTTCCCTCGCGCTGGGCGTGCAGCTCGGCGAGCAGTTGCGCGAGCGTGGCGAGCAATCGCGCGGCAGGCGCTTCGCTGGTCAAAGATGGGGAAGGATCCATGTCGGTCTCGCCGTAGGCGGCGGCCGCAGTCCCGGCCCGCCGGCGCAAGCGACACGCGCACCCGGAATTCAAGCACGTTAGCCGTAACTGCGCAAACATCATTGATTTGGCTCAAGGGGGCGCGCGGCGGATGCGGTAACGTGGAGGCGGACCTGGCGTGGAGCGCGCGATGAAGATCAATCAACTGACCGTCGACGAGGCGACCGCCAGCCTGCGCAGCAGCCGCGCGGGTTTGTCGGCAGCGCAGGCGACGCGGCGGCTCGCCGAGTACGGCTTGAACCGCATCGAGAAGGCGGAACGCGAACCGCTCGCGCTGCGCTTCGCCCGGGAGTTCACCCATTTTTTCGCGCTGATCCTGTGGCTCGCCGCGGCGCTCGCCTACGCGGCCGAGCTGCGCGAGCCTGGCGGCGGCATGGCCGCGCTGGCGGCGGCGATCGTCGGCGTGATCGTGGTGAACGGGGTCTTCTCGTTCTGGCAGGAGTACCGCGCCGAGCGGGCGATCTACGAGCTCGCGAAGCTGCTGCCGTCGCGCTGCGCAGCGCTGCGCGACGGCGCGGCAACCGAAATCGCGGCGGAAAAACTGGTCCCGGGCGACGTGATCCTGCTCAAGGAAGGCGACGAGATTCCCGCCGACTGCCGGGTGATCGAAAGCTTCGGGTTGCGCGTTAACACCGCGACTGTCACCGGCGAGTCGGTCGCGATCGAGAAAACGGTCATGCCTGACGGAGAGGAGGACCTCCTCCGCGCGAGAAACGTGGTGCTCGCCGGCACGCTGGTGGTGGCGGGCTCGGCACAGGCGCTGGTGTTTGCAACCGGGATGCGTACCGAGTTCGGAAAAATCGCGCACCTCACGCAGAGTGCAGCCGAGCCCTTGTCGCCGCTGCAGCGCGAGATCACGCGGCTGTCGCGGCTGGTCGCTGTGCTCGCCACGGTTCTTGGCGTGCTGTTTTTCCTGCTCGGCCAGGCGCTCGGCTTTCCTTTCTGGGACAACTTCATCTTCGCGATCGGCGTGATCGTCGCCAACGTGCCCGAGGGGCTGCTGCCCACCGTCACGCTGGCGCTCGCGATGGCCACCCAGCGCATGGGCCGCCGCAACGCGCTCGTCCGCCACCTGCCGGCGGTGGAGACGCTCGGCGCCGCCACCGTGATCGTCACCGACAAGACGGGCACGCTCACGCAGAACCGGATGGAAGCGCGGCGCCTGTATTTCGCCGAAGGCCCGCAGGACTGCGGCGCATTACACGGGGGCCGCGATCCGGCCGGGCGCGAGCGGCGTTTCCTCGAGGTCGCGTTCTACTGTCACGACCTGCGCGAGCTGATCGCGGACGGGAAAAGGCGGTGGCGGGGCGATCCGATGGAGGAGGCACTGCGGCGGCTTGCGGCGCCGGTGATGGCGGCCCGCACCGATTACGTCCGCCGTGACGAGATCGCGTTCGACAGCGACCGCAAGCGGCTGTCCACGGTGTACGTGACGCCGCAAGGGCCGGTGCTCTATTGCAAGGGAGCGCTCGAGACCGTGCTGCCGACCTGCAGCAGCGTTGCCACGGCCGACGGCGCCGTGCCGCTGTCGGAGGCGCTGCGCAGCCGCTTCATTGCCGCGGAAACGGAATTCGCGCATGAGGGCATGCGCGTGATCGCGCTTGGTTGCCGGGAGCTGCCGCGGGGCTCTTCGCGCGAGCAGTGGGAGCAGGATCTCACGCTGCTGGGACTCGTGGGGCTCGCGGACCCGGTGCGCCTCGAGGTGCCGCAGGCGATCGCCACGTGCCGTGCCGCCGGCATCAGGGTGATCATGGTGACCGGCGATCATCCGCAGACCGCGCTCGCGGTGGCGCGGCAGATCGGCCTCGTGCGCACCGGCCGCCCTCTGGTGGTGAGCGGAGAGCGGCTGCAGCGCATGACCGGGGTCCAGCTCCAGCTCGCGCTCGACGCCGACGAGATCATCTTCGCGCGCGTCGGCGCCAATCAGAAGATGGTGATCGTCGAGGCACTGCAGCGCAAGGGCGAGATCGTGGCGGTGACCGGCGACGGCGTAAACGACGCGCCGGCGTTGAAGCGCGCCGACATCGGCATCGCGATGGGACTGGCCGGCACCGACGTCGCGAAGGAATCGGCAGACATGGTGCTGCTCGACGACAATTTTGCGAGCATTGTCGCGGCGATCGAGGAGGGGCGCGCGGTGTACGACAACATCCGTAAGTTCATGACCTACATCCTCACTTCCAACGTCCCGGAGCTTGTCCCGTACCTCGCTTTTGTGCTCGCGAGGATCCCGCTTCCGCTCACGATCATGCAGATCCTGGCGGTCGACCTCGGCACCGACATGGTCCCCGCCCTGGCGCTCGGCGCGGAGGAGCCGGCGCCCGGCGGCATGCAGCGCCCGCCGCGCCCGCGCGGCGAACGTCTGCTCACCTGGGGACTGGTAGCGCGCGCCTACCTGTTTCTCGGGGCGCTCGAGGCTCTCGCCGCAATGGCGGCGTTCTTCTTCATGCTGGACGCGGCGGGATGGCGCTACGGGGCCCCGCTCGCGCACGACGACCCGGTCTACCTCCAGGCGACCACGGCGTGCCTCGCCGCGATCGTGATGATGCAGGTGGTGAACGTTTTCCTTTGCCGGCATCCCGTCGAATCGGCCTTCCGCTTCGGGCTGGTGAGCAACCGGCTCATCGCGTGGGGCATCGCGTTCGAGCTGGCGCTGCTCGCGCTGATCGTGTACACCCCGCCCGGCAACCGCATCTTCGGCACCGCGCCGATTGCGCTTGAGGCATGGCTGTTCGTCGTCCCGTTCGCGCTCGGGATGCTCGCGCTGGAAGAGGCGCGCAAGCTCGTCGCGCGGCGGTTGCGGCGCGATCGAGCTCAGGCGCGATGAGGCCGCGCGAGATGTTTTGCGAACCAGTCGCGTGCGAGTTGCGCGACGATCGCAAGCTTGCCCGGTTCTTCGAACAGGTGCGAGGCGCCCTCGACGATCTCGAGCGACTTGACGCAGCCGAGCTTCTCGAACGCCAGCCGGTTGAGCCGGATCACCGGCGTATCGAGGCCGCCGACGATGAGTAGCGTCGGCGCGGTCACTCGCGGCAGCGCCGGACCCGCGAGGTCGGGGCGGCCGCCGCGCGACACCACGGCGCCGAGTGCATCGCCGAATTGCGCGGCGGCAACAAGCGCCGCGCCGCCTCCGGTGCTGGCGCCGAAGTATCCGACTTTGAGCGACCGCGTTTCCTCGCGTTCCAGCAGCCAGCGCGTCGCGTCGGCAAGCCGCTGCGCGAGCAGCCCGATATCGAAGCGCAGCGCCGCGCTGTACTGGTCGAGCACCTCTTCTTCGCTGGTCAGGAGATCGAACAGCAGCGTCCCGAGACCGGCCTCCTGCAGCACGCGCGCGACGTACTGATTGCGCGGGCTGAGCCGGCTGCTTCCGCTGCCGTGCGCAAACAGCACGATGCCGCCCGCCTCGGGCGGCAATACCAGTTCGCCCGGAAGGTGTATTCTTCCCGATGGAACCTTGACTTCGTGAACCACCGCCGGAATAGGATAGTCAACGCTACGACACGATAGCGCGGACGGCGCCCTCCCTGTTTGATCCATGTCAATGGGAAAGGCGCCCGCTTGACCTAGGATTGCGGCGTAGGAGTGGGATATGAGGGTAACTCTCGGATCCGGCGACGCTTTGTTGGTGGTCGATGTGCAATACGACTTCCTGCCGGGCGGCAGGCTCGCGGTCCCGGAGGGCGACGGGGTGGTCGCACCGCTCAATCGTTACATCGCGGCGTTCACCGCGCGCCGCCTCCCGGTGTACGCGAGCCGCGACTGGCACCCTGAAAATCATTGCTCGTTTCGCGCCCGCGGCGGGCCGTGGCCGCAGCATTGTGTCGCCGGCTCGGACGGGGCGCAATTCGCCGCGGGACTCGCGTTGCCCCCCGGCGCGGTCGTGATCGACAAGGGCGCTGCGGCGGAGAAGGAAGCGTACTCCGCGTTCGAGGGCACCGGATTCGCCCGGCGGTTGCGGCGCGACAACGTGACACGCCTGCTGATCGGGGGACTCGCCACCGACTACTGCGTGCTCAACACGGTGCGCGACGCGCTCGCCGCGCGCTTCAGCGTCCTGCTGCTCAAGGATGCGATACGCGCGGTCGACGTCAACCCCGGCGACGGCGAGCGCGCCGAGCGCGAGATGCAGCGGCTGGGCGCCGAGCCGATCGTGTTCGAGGACATCGCGCCGTGAATCCGCTCGCTTCGCCGCTGCTCACGGACCTCTACCAGCTCACCATGCTGCAGGCGTATTTTGCGCACGGCATGGAGGGGACCGCGGTGTTCGAGTTCTTCGTGAGGAAGCTCCCGCCGAATCGCAACTTCATGATGGCGGCGGGTCTCGATCAGGTGCTCGAGTTCCTGGAGAACCTGCGCTTCTCGCAGGATGAGCTGGAATGGGTCGAGGCGAGCGGGCTGTTCCGGCCCGATTTCGTGAAGCACCTCGAGCGGCTGCGTTTCACCGGGGACGTCAGCGCGATGCCGGAAGGCACGATCTTTTTCCCGCACGAGCCCATCCTGCGCGTCGTGGCGCCGATGCCGCAGGCGCAGCTCATCGAATCGCGGCTGATCAATCTGGTGCACTTCGAGACCGTGGTGGCGAGCAAGGCGGCGCGCTCGGTGCTCGTTGCGCCGGGCAAGCTGCTGGTGGACTTCGGGCTCAGGCGCGCGCACGGCGCGGAAGCCGGGCTGCTCGCGGCGCGCGCCGCCTACATAGCGGGCTACTCGGGCACCGCGACGGTGCTCGCTGGCGCGCAGTTCGGGATCCCGGTGTTCGGAACGATGGCGCACTCGTTCATCCAGGCGCACGACGACGAGGCGCGCGCGTTCACCGACTTCGCGCGGGTCTTTCCGAAGAGCACGGTGTTTCTGATCGATACCTACGATACCGAGACCGCCGCGGCCAAGGTGGTCGCGCTCGCGCCGCAACTGAAGCGCGCCGGCATCGCGGTGAAGGGCGTGCGGCTCGACAGCGGCGATCTGGTGACGCTCGCCCGCAACGTACGGCGCATCCTCGATCAGGGCGGGCTTCCCGAAACGACGATTTTCGCGAGCGGCAACCTCGACGAATACCGCATCCGCGACGTGCTCGCCGCGCGGGCGCCGATCGACGGATTCGGCGTAGGCACCAGCCTGGTGACTTCCTCCGACGCGCCCTTTCTCGACGCGGTTTACAAGCTGGAGGAGTATGCCGGCCGCCCGCGCCGCAAACGCTCCGCCGGCAAAGCGACCTGGCCCGGGCGCAAACAGGTCTATCGCCGTCACCGCGGCGACGGCGTGTTCGATCACGACGTGGTGGCGCTCGAAGACGACACGCAGCCGGGAGAGCCGCTGCTTCACAAGGCGATGCAGGGCGGCAGGCGCGTGGCGCCACCCGAAATCCTGGAGGCGATCCGCGCGCGCGCGGCGCGCGGGCTCGCAGGGCTGCCGGAGCACTTGAAAGGGCTCGAGGCGACGACCACGCCGTATACCGTGAAGATTGCGCCGCGGCTGCGCGCGCTCGCGGCGCAGCTCGACCGCGCAAGCGCCGAGCCGGCAACGGTGCTGCCGTGAGGGTCGCGGGCAGCCCCTTCGTCGCCGAGGTTTCGGCCCGGGTGTGGGACACCAAGTACCGGCTGCGCGGGGCGGGAAAGGCGTCCGAACGCAGCATCGAGGACACCTGGCGCCGCATCGCCTGCGCGCTCGCGAGCGTCGAGAAAACCGACCGCGCGCACTGGGAGAGCATGTTCTATTCCGCCCTGGAGAGCTTCCGCTTCCTGCCGGGCGGGCGCATCCAGGCGGGCGCCGGCACCGCGCACCGCGTCACGCTGTTCAACTGCTTCGTGATGGGTACCGTCGAGGACTCGCTCGACGGGATCTTCGACGCGCTCAAGGAAGGCGCGCTCACCATGCAGCAGGGCGGGGGCGTCGGTTATGATTTTTCGACCCTGCGGCCGCATGGCGTGACGGCGCTCGGCACCGGCACCATCGCCTCCGGGCCGGTGTCGTTCATGCGCATCTGGGACGCGATGTGCGCGACCATCCTCTCCACCGGCGCGCGGCGCGGGGCGATGATGGCGACTCTCAGATGCGATCATCCCGACATCGAGACTTTCATCGACGCCAAGCGCGAGCCCGGCGTGCTGCGGCACTTCAACTTGTCGGTGCTCGTCACCGACGATTTCATGCAGGCGGTGGCCGGCGACGCCGAGTGGACTCTGGTGTTTCCGGTTGCTGCGGGAGCATCCGCGGATGGCGAAACGCTCGAACGCGTATGGTCCGGCTCGCGACGCGCCCAGCCGTGCCGCGTGTTCCGCCGCGTGAGCGCGCGCGCGCTGTGGGAGCGCATCATGCGCGCGACCTACGATTACGCCGAGCCGGGCGTGATCTTCATCGATCGCGTGCGCAGGATGAACAACCTGTGGTACTGTGAGACGATCAGCGCGACCAACCCCTGTGGCGAGGTGCCGCTGCCGCCCTACGGCGCATGCGATCTGGGGTCGATCAACCTGACGCGTTTCGTGCGCGAACCGTTCAGCGCGCATGCGGGCCTCGATTTCGAGGCGATTGCAGCCACCGCGGGGGTCGCCACGCGCATGCTCGACAACGTCTACGAGGTGTCGAATTTCCCGCTCACCAGGCAACGCGAGGCGGCGCTCGCCTCGCGCCGCATCGGGCTCGGGCTCACCGGGCTCGCCGACACCCTGATCATGCTCGGCGTGCGCTACGGGTCGAGGCAATCGCTCGAGCTTGTCGCCGAGATCATGCGCGCCGTCTGCCACGCCGCCTACCGCGCCTCGATTGCGCTCGCGCGCGAGAAAGGCGCGTTTCCGCTGTTTCGCGCCGCCGAGTACACGCAGGGGGAATTCGTGAGTGCGCTGCCGCGCGAGATCGTCGACGAGATCTGGCACCACGGCATCCGCAACAGCCATTTGACCGCGATCGCCCCGGCCGGCACCATCAGCCTGCTCGCGAACAACGTCTCGAGCGGGCTCGAACCGGTCTACGCCGCGGAATACGAGCGCCGCGTACGGCTCGCCGACGGCGAGCTCGCGGCCTTCCGCGTCGTCGATTTCGCGTGCGACCTCTACCGCCGGCTGGCGGGCGCCGGGGGCCGGCTGCCGCCCGCGTTCGCCAACGCCGCGGAGATCGCGCCGGAGGCACACCTCGCGATGCAGGCGGCGCTCCAGCCCTGCGTCGACAACGCGATCTCGAAGACCATCAACGTGCCGCGCGACTTCTGCTTCGACGCGTTCCGCTCCGTCTATGAGACGGCCCACGCGCTGGGACTCAAGGGGTGCACCACGTTTCGGCCCAACCCCGTCACCGGCGCTATACTGCAGGCGGAGCGCACCGCCGACGGGGACAAACAATGCTGTTCCATAGAGCGCGAGGCCGATTGAGCGCAGGCTCGTGCGCTCTCGCCGTCTTTCGCAGGCCGAGATCAGGGGCGATCAACGCGATATCAAGAGGGGAAGCATGCCGAACCTAGCGGCGCTCAAGCCCGAAATGTTGTATCACCGCTGCGATCCGGCGCAGTTCGACTTCGACAATACGCTGGAACTCGAGGATCTTACGCAGATCTTCGGGCAAGCGCGTGCGGCGGGCTCGGTCGAATTCGCGACCGGCATCGACCGCGAGGGCTACAACCTGTTCGTGATGGGGTCGGCCGGCAGCGGCAAGCACACCATGGTGAGGGAGCACCTCGCGAGCAAGGTGAAAGGCGAGCCCAAGCCGAGCGACTGGGCTTACATCAATAACTTCGCGCAACCGCACAAGGCGCTCGCGCTGGAGCTGCCCGCCGGGCGCGCGGTGGCGCTGCGCGACGACATGGCGCTGCTCGTCGAGGAACTGCGCGGTGCGATCCCGGCGGTATTCGAGAGCGACGAGTACCGCACCCGCGCCGGCCAGGTCGAAGCGGAGTTCAACGAGCGGCACGAGCAAGCTTTCGCGCAGCTCGGCGCGGAAGCGGCGCAACAGGAGATCGCGCTGCTGCGCACGCCGGCCGGGTTCTCGTTCGCGCCGCTCAAGGGCGGGGAGGTGATCAGCGCCGAAGAGTATGCCAAGCTGCCGGAGAAGGACAAGGAACGCATCGAGCACGTGATCAACGCGTTGCAGGGAAAGCTGGAAAACGTGATCCGCGCCATGGTGCAGTGGCGCAGGGAGCGTCGCGAGAAGCTGAAGGAGCTCAACCGCGAGATGACGCTGCTCGCGGTCGGGCACCTGGTGGCGGAGCTGAAGGAACGCCACAGCGCGCTGCCCAAGGTGCTCGAGTATCTCGACGCGGTGCAGCAGGACGTCATCGACAACGCCGAGGACTTCCGCCGTGCGGCCGAAACGCAGCCCGGGATTCCGGGCATGCCGATCGCGGAGCCGCCGTCATTCCGCCGCTACCAGGTCAACGTCCTCGTCGATCACGGCGATCCGGACGGCTCGCCGGTGGTGCTTGAAGACCATCCCACCTACCAGAACCTGATCGGGCGCGTCGAGCACATCGCGCAGTTCGGCGCGCTCGTCACCGATTTCGCGCTGGTGAAGCCGGGCGCGCTGCACCGCGCGAACGGCGGTTACCTGCTGCTCGACGTGCACAAGCTGCTCGTGCAGCCGTTCGCGTGGGAGGGCCTGAAACGCGCGCTTTCCACGCGCGAGATCCGCATCGAGTCGCTGGGCGAGATGTACAGCCTGGTGAGCACGGTGTCGCTCGCACCCGAGCCGATCCCGCTCAACATCAAGGTGGTGCTGTTCGGGGACCGCCGGCTCTACTACCTGCTGCACGCCTACGATCCCGAGTTTCCAAAGCTGTTCAAGGTCGCGGCGGACTTCGAGGACGAGTTTGACCGCACGCCTGCGAATAACCTGCTGTTTGCGCGGCTGGTGGCGACCATCGCGCGCCGCAACCGCCTGCTGCCGTTTGACCGCTTCGCGGTGGCGCGCGTGATCGAGCACGGCGCGCGCATGGCGGGCGACGCCAGGAAGCTGTCGGCCGACATCCGGGGCATCGCCAACCTGCTGTGCGAGTCCGACTACTGGGCGCGCCAGGCGGGCCGCGAGCGCGCGGCACGCGAGGATGTGGAACGCGCGATCGAAGCGCAGGTCAAGCGCGCCGACCGGCTGCGCGAGCGCGTGCAGGAGAGAATTCTGCGCGGCACGGTCATGATCGACACCACCGGCGCGCGGGCGGGGCAGGTCAACGGCCTGTCGGTGTTCCAGCTCGGCGACTTCGCCTTCGCCGAGCCCACGCGCATCACCGCCACGACGCGGCTCGGCGACGGCGAGGTGATCGACGTGCAGCGCGAGGTCGATCTGGGCGGAGCGATCCACTCCAAGGGCGTGCTG
>JACQGO010000249.1 GCA_016199485.1 Betaproteobacteria bacterium | reverse complement strand
GCGGCTTGATGAACTGCCGCGCCTAGCCCGGCGGGGCGAAAGGCGGGACACCCTTATTGCCTGGGCGGGCTGCCTCAGTTCGTCGACTTGACCTTCCTATTTAATGTATATACAATAAATCCGTGCTCTACGAATGGGATGAGCAAAAGCGGGAAGCGAACAAGGCGCGCCATGGCGTCGATTTTCTCGTTGTCGTGGATTTTGATTGGGACAACGCGCTGGTGGCTCCCGACGACCGACGCAATTACGGCGAAGAGCGGTTCGTGTCAATCGGCCCAATCAACGGCAGGTTACATGTATTGATCTTCACCCGCCGTGATGCCACGGTAAGGGTGATCAGCCTGCGCAAGGCAAACAAGAGAGAGGTGAAGCAATATGAGAAGGCCCAAACGAATCAGTAAGGCAGATTGGAAGGCGGTGGACAGCCCCGGGCTTAAGAAGGCGGATTTCGCGAAAATGCGGCGCGCCTCGGCGGCTGTCCCGCAGGTAGTCGAGGCTGCCCGTCGGGCGCGTGGGCGACCAAAGCTGGAAGTGACAAAAGAACTGGTTAGCCTGCGCTTGTCTCCAGTCGTGCTTGACCATTTTCGGAGCCAGGGATCAGGATGGCAAACTCGCATAAACCATCTTCTTGAGGATATTGTTGTGCTGGCAAGCGATGTCGCTCCGGCTGAACGCGCCGAAGTCACCAAGAAGATTTGGAGTTACATCAAGCGGAGTTACATCAAGCGCCGTGGATTGCAGACGACCAGCCCACAAAGTACCGTCGGCGTTCGGATGACCTCGGAGAAAACGCTGGCCGTCACTCAAGCAAAGAGAAAGCGGGCACTGTAGCCGCTGACTTGTCGTCCTTTCAAGGGATAGTGTGAAGGGGCGCAAGATGGAATTTGATTCTCTGACGAAGGCCCTTGAAGGCTGGTTCGATAAGTCTCTCCAAGATCTGCCCAGCGATTTGCAGGCGAGGGTTGACAAAGACCTATTGCCATTCCTGTTGAATTCCGCGCAGGCTTCATCCGACCACCCGCTTTATCTCATCCGTGAGACTAACTTTACGTCTAGCACGTAAAGCCCTTTTTGCCGGTGGCGCGGCGGGGACAGGAGATGAAGTCCGGCGAACGCTCGCACAGCCACCGATGCAAACCGGCCGCTCGCTCACGCGTCCGCGGCACGCCGGGTTCACCGCGGCGCAAACAGCGATTCATAAAGCGCGCAGTACTGCCGCGCGCTTCTTTCCCAGCTGAAATCCTGCGCCATCCCGTTTTTCTGCAGCGCCCGCCACACGGACCTATCGCGCCAGGCGCTGACCGCGCGCCCGATTGCCGCGAGCAGCGCCGCTCCGGCGAGTTCGTGAAACACGAAGCCCGTGGCGCTACCGTCGGCGAGCGAGGCCGGGTTGCAGTCGATCACGGTGTCGGCGAGGCCGCCGGTCGCGCGCACCACCGGCGGCGTGCCGTAACGCAGGCTGTACATCTGGTTCAGACCGCACGGCTCATAGCGCGACGGCATCACGAAGATGTCGGCCCCCGCCTCGATCAGATGCGCGAGCCGCTCGTCGAACCCGATCACCGCCGCGACCCCGCCGGGGAACTGCCGCGCCAACGCGGCGACGGCCTGCTCGAAGCGTTTCTCGCCGCTTCCCAGCATCACGAGCTGCGCCGGAAGCCGGACGAGCATGGGCGCGATCGCGGCGAGCACATCGAGCCCCTTCTGCTCCGTCAGACGGCTCACCACGCCGAGCAGCGGAACCTCCGCCTCCACTGCGAGCCCGAGGCTCCGCTGCAGCGCGGCCTTGTTGAGCGCCTTCTTCTCGATCCGCGCGAAATCGTAGCGCGCCGCGAGATGCGCGTCGGTTGCCGGGTTCCACGCCGCGGTGTCGATCCCGTTCAGAATTCCGATGAGCCGCGCGCTGCGGACCCGCAGCAGCCCGCCGAGGCCGAAGCCCGACTCATCGGTCTGGATTTCCCGCGCGTAGGTCGGACTGACCGTCGCCAGCCCGTCTGTGAAAAAGAGGCCGCCCTTGAGGAACGAAAGCTTGCCGTAGTATTCGACGCCGTCGATCGCGAACGCCTGCGGCGGAAGCCCCAGCTCAGCGAGCGTGTGCGGCGGGAATATCCCCTGGAACGCGAGATTGTGCACCGTGAGCACCGTCGCGGCCCTCGCGCCCCCCGCGTAATGCGCGTATGCCGGCGCGAGCGCAGTCGGCCAGTCGTTGCAATGCACGACGTGCGGCTGCCACGGCGCGGGGGTCGCGGCGGTACTGAGCAGCGCCGCGACCCGCGACAGCAAGCCGAAACGCAGGTGGTTATCGGGCCAGTCCCGGCCGCGCGCGTCCTGGTACGCGCCGCCCGGGCGCCGGTAGTATTCCGGGCAGTCCAGGATCAGAAGCGGAACGCCGCTCGCGGCGCGCGCCGTGCGGAGACGCGCTCCGGCGAGCACGCCTCCCGGATGCGGAAGCTCCGCGACCGTCTTCGCGCGTTCAAACGCCGCGGCGAGCGGGGAATAACCCGGTACCAGGACGCGCACATCGACGCCCAGGCGGTGCAGCGCGCCGGGCAGCGCCATGGAAACGTCGCCGAGGCCGCCGCTTTTCATCCACGGCGCGAGCTCCGGCGTTACGAACAGCACGCGCAAGTCCGTTCCACGGCGCGCGAGGCGGGAACCTGCTTGCGGACGCGCGGCGCGCGCCCCGCCGCGAACGCGCCGTGCCGCGGCGGGACTCACAGCCACTTCATCATGCCCATTTCGAAGCGGTGGGTGAGCAGCTCGTGGTACGGGTAAAGGCGCAGCCGGTAGTCGATCTTGCCGCACAGATCCGGGGTGAATTCGAGCGCAAACAGATGCTCGCCGCCGCCGCCGGCCGGTCCGACGTGATTGAGCCGGTAGGCTCGTGTCCGCTCATCGAGCGCGTAGCCCGGCCTACCGAACAGCAGTTCCACCACCACGTCGCGCGGACCGAGACTGTCCAGGTTGACCGCGACCTCGACCTTGAGCGTTTCGCCGAAGCGGATCCGCCGCGGCGCGTCATCCAGGCGGCGGAGCGTGACGCGGTTCCACGCGGCGCGCACCTTCGCTTTCCATGCCGCGACCTCGCGTGCGCCGCCGAACCCTTCGTGTGCGTAGCGGCGCCACTGATTGGCCGCCGGCAGGTAGAACTTGGAAAGATACTCGGCGAGCATGCGCGCGGTGTTGTAGCGCGGCAGCAACGACGCGATCGAGTGCTTGGCCATCGCCACCCAGCCCGGCGAATAGCCCATCGGCCCGACGTCGTAGTAGAGCGGAATCACGCTGTCCTGCAGCAGCTCGTAGAGCGTGCGCGCCTCGTCGTGGTTGCGGCGCGCGTCGTCGGGCGCGCTGGTGGCAGGCTTGATCGCCCAACCGTTCTTCCCGTCGTAGCCCTCGCCCCACCAGCCGTCGAGCACCGAAAGGTTGACGACCCCGTTGATGCCGGCCTTCATGCCCGAGGTGCCGGACGCTTCCAACGGATAGACCGGATTGTTGAGCCAGACATCCACGCCGGTGACCAGCCGGCGCGCGAGCTGCAGGTCGTAGCCCTCCACCAGCAGGATGCGCCCTTCGAATTCGGGCATGCGCGCGACTTCGGCAATTCGCCGGATGAGATCCTGCCCCGGATGGTCCGCCGGGTGCGCCTTGCCGGCGAAGATGAACACCACCGGGCGCTCGCGCTCGGAGACGATCTCGCGCAGCCACTTCAGGTCCTCGAACAGCAACGCGGCACGCTTGTAAGTCGCAAAGCGGCGCGCGAACCCGATGGTGAGCACATGGGGATTGGTGGGATCAGCGAGCCGCAGCACGCGGTCGAGGTGCGCTTCCGAGCCGTGGTTGCGCGCGTTCTGTTCCGCGAGGCGGTGGCGCACCAGATGGAGCATCTGCGCCTTGAGCGACTGGCGCACGCTCCAGAACAGGTGATCCGGAATCGTGTAGACGCCCCCCCAGCAGGCGTGATCGGTAAGACGCTGGCTCCACCCGGGCCCGAGGAAGCGGTCGAACAGCTCGTTCCAGTCAGTCGCAAGAAACGTCGGAACGTGCACCGCGTTGGTGACGTAGGTTACCGGGTTCTCCTGTGGCTCGATCTGCGGCCAGAGACTCGCGCAGATGCGCGAGGATACGCCGCCATGCACGCGGCTCACCCCGTTGTGAAAACGCGAGCCGCGCACCGCGAGCGCGGTCATGTTGAAGTCCGCGCTCTCGCCCGCGCGGCCGAGCGCGAGCAGGTCGTCGACGCGCGCGTTCAGTTCCCGGCACCAGCCCTCGAAGTAGTGGCGGATCATTTCCGTGGTGAAGTGATCGTGCCCCGCCGGCACCGCGGTATGGGTGGTGAACACGGTGTTCGCCGCGACCGCCTCCAGCGCGCCCGCGAAATCGAGCCCCCCCTTCATCAGCGTGCGAATGCGCTCGAGCACGAGAAACGCGGCGTGGCCCTCGTTGATATGCCACGCCGTCGGCTGGAGGCCGAGTTCCTGCAGCGCGCGCACACCGCCCACCCCGAGTATGATCTCCTGCTCGATGCGGGTCACGCGGTCGCCGCCATAGAGGCGGTGCGCGATGTCGCGGTCGTGGGGGGGGTTCTCCTCGAGGTCGGTGTCGAGCAGGTAGATCTTCACGTGACCCACTCTCACCTGCCACACCCTGGCGATCACGCTGCGATCGGGGAATTCCACCGTCACGCGCAGCTCGCTGCCGCCGCGGCGCATGACCGGCGTGATCGGAAGGTCGTCGAAATCCGAATCGGTGTAGATCGCCTGCTGGTTGCCATCGTTGTCGATGGTCTGGTGGAAATACCCCTGGCGGTAGAGCAGGCCCACGCCGACGAACGGCAGGCAGGCGTCGCTTACCGCCTTGCAGTGGTCGCCTGCGAGGATGCCCAGCCCTCCCCCGTAGATCGGCAGGCTTTCGTGAAAGCCGAACTCCGCGCAGAAATACGCGATGAGATCGCCGTCCTGCAGGCCGGCGTGATTGCCGCGCGCCGTTTCGCCGTGGTACGTGTCGTAGGCCGAGAGCACGCGATTGTAGGCGCCGAGGAATACCGGGTCCTCGGCGGCGTCGATCAGCCGTTGCTGGTCGACGCGTTTCAGGAAGGCCTTGGGACTGTGACCGACGGCGTGCCACAGCACCGGATGCAGGCGCGAGAACAGGGCGCGCGTCGGTCGGTCCCAGCTGTACCACAGGTCGTTCGCGAGTTCTTCGAGCCGCGCGAGCCGCTGCGGCACCCGCGGGTTGATCTCGAGCTGGTAATTCGTCCCCGGCATTGCGCTCTCCGCTGTTTTGGCCCGGTCGTTCCCGTTCATCCGGCATCACCGGCGGAAACGCGCTCCGGCATGCAGCCGAACTTTGCCACTGGACGGGGGAGCGGGTCAATCGGATGGGACATTTGCGCGCTCAGTGCGCGCGCCGCATCGTTCCGCCTGCCTCCGGCGATCCGCCGCCGCGGCTCACCGGCTCCAGCAGCTGCGCGGGAGGGGCAAGCTCGAGCACCGCATACAGGTTGGTGAGGTTGAGGCGGTACAGGCGGTCGAACGTCGCGACGGTGTGCGGCGGGTTGTAGTTGCCGAACCACCAGAACCAGTCGGAGCTTTCGCACACCGCAAGCTGCGCTTCCGCCGAGGCCCGCTCCCTCTCGCTCAGACGGCCGCTCGGGACCACGAGGTCATAACTCTGCTTGGCGGCGCACAGCAGATCCCATGCGCGGTTCTTGTCGGCGTCGCCGATCCATGTCGAAAAGGTGCCGTAGACCCAGCTGCCCGCAACCAGGCTCCCCAACTCGCCCGCGCGTTCCGGATTCTCGCTGAGATACACGGCGGGCGTGGTGGTGCGGATCACGGGATGCGATTCCAGCGCGCCGTACAGATCCTCGAAGAAGTAGTACGCGTTGTAGGGGTAGTACTCCCAGGCGTTTTCGCCGTCGACGATGACGGTGACGAGCGGGGTCTCGCCGGGGGGCGCGCCGGCGCGGATCGCCTCGAGCTGCGCGATGAAGTGGTGCGCCGCGTCGCGGCCGTGCCACTTCGAATACTCGAACGCGATGAGATCCGAAAGCCGTTCATCCCGGAAAAATACCGCCACGCCCGGCGCGGCCGCCACGCGATACGGCCGGTAGAGAAAATGCTCGCGCGCCCCTTGGGCACCCCCTTCGCGGCGCAAGCTGTTGGCGAGCACGCTCTCGCTCGACGCGGTCCATGCAACCGGGTGCTCGCTGAGGATGTGCAGCAGCGTGCTGGAAAGCGCGCCTTCCGCCGGCCACACCCCCGCGGCGGGCATCCCGAAGCGGGCGGCATGGCTCGCGAGCGCCTGCACGAGTTGCGCCGCGACCCGGGCGCGCCCGCCGGAGTAGCACGGCGACTGCGGCAGCCCCGCGTCGGGCTGGGCCTCGCGCGCCACGGCGAAGTCGATCAGGAGCGGCGCGAGCGGATGCGTCGCGGGCGTCGTCGAAAGCTCGATTCTCCCGGCGCGCGCGAGCGCCGCGTAACGCGGCGCGATGCCCTCGATCAGCTCGCCGAGGAGCGCGAGCAGCCGCTGGCGGTCCCCGTCGGTGAACCCCTCCCCTTTTGCCATCAGCTGCGCGAGCAGCGGTTGGCGCCGGCGCTCGGTCTCCCCCGTCCAGGCGAGGTGATACCAGGTGATGAGATCCGAAAGATAGGCGCCCGAGAGGTAGCCGAGCGCCGCCTCGCCCTGCTCCTCGAGCACGGTGTACAGGTCGTGCAGCCGCTTGTAATGCGGAAAAGGGGCGACCATCCTCAGGTGGTTGGAGCGGAAACAGCTGGCGAGAATGAGCTTGCGGCTCGCCGCGTCGAGGCCGGCCATGTCACGGCACGCGAGCAGCCTCAGCAGCGGGTCGCGCCACTCGCCGGTGCGGAACTGTTGCGCGTAATCCTCGATCTGGTCGAGCAGCGCCGGGACGAAATTGACGGCCGCGCGCACCCGCGGATGGCGCTCGAGATGCGCCACCATGTCGACGTAGTCCTTGACGGCGTGCAGATACACCCACGGCAGCGCGAACTCGCCGCGCGCGTGGTCGCGGTAATCCGGCTGATGCATGTGCCACATCAGGATGAGGTCGAGCTTGCCGTCGCCCATCGGCTTAGCGGATTCCGAAGACCGGCTGACCGAGCATCGCCGGCGTCACGAGCGTGACGCCTCCCGCGGTGACGTGATACCGCTTGCGATCTTCATCCGGGTCGACGCCGATTTCCATGCGCTCGGGGATCTTGCAGCCGCGGTCGAGCACGACGCGCTTCAACACCACGTTCTGTCCCACCCGTACATTGGGCAGGATCACCGAATCCTCGACCAGGCTGCAGCATTCCACGTGCACGTCGGAGAAGAGCAGCGAGCGGCGCACCACCGCTCCGCTGATGATGCACCCGCCCGAGACGAGCGAATCGACCGCCATGCCGCGGCGGCCTTCGTCGTCGAACACGAACTTCGCTGGCGGCAGTTGCTCCTGGTGCGTCCAGACCGGCCAGTCGCGGTCGTAGAGATTGAGCTCGGGCACCACCTTGGTGAGCTCCATGTTGGCTTCCCAGTAGGCGTCCACCGTCCCGACGTCGCGCCAGTACGGGACGCCGTCCGGCCCGACGCCCACGCTGCTCTCCGCAAAGCGGTGCGCATACACCCGGTAGCGCGGCACGAGGTACGGAATGACATCCTTGCCGAAGTCGTGGCTCGAGCGCGGGTCGTCGGCATCGCGCGTCATCTGCTCGTAAAGGAACTCGGTGTTGAACACATAAACGCCCATGCTCGCGAGCGCCACTCCGGGTCGCCCCGGGTCCGGTTGCGGCTGCGCCGGCTTTTCCGCGAAGCTCACGATCCGCTCCTGCTCGTCGACCGCCATCACGCCGAACGAGCCCGCGTCGGCGAGAGGGACCTCGACGCACGCCGCGGTGAGGTCGGCTTGCTTGTGAACGTGAAACGCGAGCATCCTGCCGTAATCCATCTTGTAGACGTGATCGCCCGAGAGCACCAGGACATAGCGCGGCGCATGACGCCGCAGTATACCGAGATTCTGGAATACCGCGTCAGCGGTGCCGCGGTACCAGGAATCGAGCACCTGCTGCTGCGCCGGAAGCAACTGGATGAACTCGCCGAAGCGCCCGTCGAGAAAGCTCCAGCCGCGCTGGATGTGCCGGATCAGGCTGTGGGCCTTGTACTGCGTTGCCACCGCGATGCGGCGCACCCCGGAATTGACGCAGTTGGACAGCGTGAAATCGATGATGCGGAACTTGCCGCCGAACGGCACCGCAGGCTTGGCACGCGCCTCGGTGAGCTGCATCAGGCGCGTGCCGCGCCCGCCGGCGAGGATCATCGCGAATGATTCCTTGGTGAGCTGGCTGACAAAGCGCAGGGCCTCCGCGTGCGTGCGGGGCGCGGTCTGATCGTGGGGGAGATTGAGGTCCTTCAGCTCCATGGCGCCTCCTCGCTCTGGATACATCAGCAGGCGGACTTGCGGGCGGGACCATGAGCACCGCCCGTTTTCCCGGCGCGACGGCCACGGCATCGGCGTGCCGCGCGCCGGCGCCTACCGGGAAACATTCAACAGCGACTGCCGCTACTACGGCAGCGGCGCCGACAACAGCGGTTATGTGGAGCCCGCGATGAGCCTCGCGCGGGCCTGCCCGCCTCGTCCAGGCCTACCCTGCCCCCGCTCGGCGGGCTGTGTACTCGTGCCCGGCCGATTCAATGCGGGGTGCCCGTGCCCGGACTCCCGAGCCGGCCCTCGATCTGCGCCTCAGCCTGCAACCAGTCCTCGAGCTCGCTGCCAGCGGCAAACCCGCGGCGCTCCGCGATGAAGTAAGCGGCCTCCGCAATCAATCTGCGGCGCTCTTCCGGAGAAATGGACGCAGATGATGCCCCGGGTGTGGCGCGTTTGGTACGCGCAGCCCGGCTCGCCGGATTTTCAGCGATCCTCGGGTTTTTGCGCGCCCTTTCCGGTTTCTGCGCAGCATTCAACGTGCGGTTGGACATCGCGAATCTCCTTAAAACACGTTGTCAGATTGTTGTTGTTAGAAGAGAGAAAATAGCACCCGCCGTATCGCAGGGATTTGATATGCATCAGTACGACCCGGTCGCTGTCCGAGCCGGTGTTGTACGTGCCGATGGCATGGGCGCCTTTCTTTTTTTTGACAACGGCGCGGATCCGAAAAATCCGCGGCGCCCGGAGCCGGCGCACTCAACGGCTCCGGTGCGGCGCGCGACACCTGGGAAAGCGGCGTCCATGAGCACCGCGCGGAACACAAATCGCTCAGCGATACAGCGGCTTACTCGCAGAAACCGCAACGGAACCGGGCGCGCGACCGATACGCGGCGGATCCCAAGGATTGCGTCGCAGGGGTTGCTTGTGCTATCTTGAACCGGTGCGTAAGATCCTGCTTTTATTGATTTTATCTGGAATGCACGTGGCCGCGACGGGCTACGCGCAGGTGCAGAGGCTGCTGCCGCAGAACGCAAAACGCGGCGAACTCGTCGGGCAGCAATACGTCTTCCCCCTGGTCCAGATTAACAACAAGGTGATGAAGCTCGCCCCGGGAGGCCTGATCTTCGACCAGAATAACCGCACGATACTGCACGGATACCTGCCGCCCTACGCAGATGTCCTTTACACCATCGACACCAACGGCCAGGTGGCGAGGATCTACATCCTGACGCCCCAGGAACAGCTTATGCTCGATCGTGCGGGACCCCGCTGACGCCGTGCCGCAAAAGCTCTACATCCGTACTTTCGGCTGCCAGATGAACGAGTACGACTCCGGCAAGATGGCGGACGTGCTGTGCGTCACGGAGGGCATGGAGCTCACCGGGAAGCCCGACGAGGCCGACGTCATCCTGTTCAATACCTGCTCGGTGCGCGAGAAGGCACAGGAGAAGGTGTTCAACGACCTCGGCCGGTTCAAGCACCTGAAACGCGCGAATCCGGGGCTCCTGATCGGGGTGGGCGGCTGCGTCGCGAGCCAGGAGGGCGCGGCGATCGTGGCACGCGCGCCGTATGTCGATCTCGTTTTCGGACCGCAGACGCTGCACCGGCTGCCGCAGCTGATTGAAGCGCGCCGCGCGACCGGCACGCCGCAGGTCGATGTCTCTTTCCCGGAAATCGAGAAGTTCGACAGGCTGCCGCCGGCGCGCGTCGAAGGCGCGACGGCGTTCGTGTCGATCATGGAGGGCTGCAGCAAGTACTGTACGTTCTGCGTCGTGCCGTACACGCGCGGCGAGGAGGTTTCGCGCCCGCTCGAGGACGTGCTGACCGAAGTCGCGGAACTCGCTGAACAGGGCGTCAGGGAAATCACGCTGCTCGGGCAGAATGTCAATGCCTATCGCGGCGCGATGGAAGGCGGGGAGACCGCAGATCTCGCCGCTCTGCTCGAGTACGTTGCCGAGATTCCCGGCATCGAACGGCTGCGCTATACGACCTCGCATCCCAGGGAGTTCACCCAGCGGCTGATCGACGTCTACGCGCGCATCCCCAAGCTGGTGAGTCACGTGCATTTGCCGGTGCAGGCGGGCTCGGACCACGTGCTCGCCGCGATGAAGCGCGGCTACAGCGTGCTCGAGTACAAGTCCATCGTGCGGCGGCTGCGCAGGGTGCGTCCCGGGATCTCGATCTCGTCCGACTTCATCGTCGGCTTCCCGGGGGAGCGCGAAGCCGATTTCGAGGCGACGATGAAGCTGGTGGCGGACGTCGGTTTCGACGCGAGCTTCAGCTTCCTCTACAGCCGGAGAGCCGGCACCCCTGCCGCCGAGATGCCCGACAACACGCCGCGCGAGGCCAAGCTCGCGCGCCTGCGGCGCCTGCAGGCGAAAATCGAGGGGCACGCGCAGGCAATCAGCCTCGCCATGGTGGGCAGCCGCCAGCGCATCCTCGTCGACGGCGTATCGAAGAAGGATCCCGGCGAGTTTCGCGGCCGCACTGGCAACAACCGCGTCGTCAACTTCGGGGGCGACGAACGGATGATCGGCCAGTTCATCGATGTCACCGTTACCCGCGCACTGCGGCACTCGCTGCGCGGGGAAGTCGTCGCCTCCCGCCATTGAAGCCGGTCGAGATTCTCTTCACGCCGGTCGACAACCAGCGCCTCGCCAATCTTTGCGGCGCGCTCGACGAGAACCTGCGCCAGATCGAAACCGCGCTCGACGTGAACATCGCGCGGCGCGGCGAGCGCTTCGCGCTCATCGGCAAGCCCGGCCAGACCAGGATTGCGGCCCAGGTGCTGCGTAACTTCTACGATGTCGCGATGAACACCCTTTCGGTGGAAGACGTGCAACTCGGGCTGATCGAAGCGATCAAACCCCGCGGCGAGCCGGCGCCCCGCCCCGCGGACGCTGCGCACCTCATGACGCGCCGCCAGGATCTGCATGGCCGCACGCCGCGGCAGGTGCGGTATCTGGAGCAGATCCAGAGCCATGACATCACGTTCTCGATCGGCCCCGCCGGGACCGGCAAGACCTATCTTGCCGTCGCGTGCGCGGTAGACGCACTCGAGCGCGACAGCGTGAAACGCATCGTGCTGGTGCGGCCGGCGGTGGAGGCGGGCGAGCGGCTGGGATTCCTTCCCGGCGACATGGCGCAGAAGGTCGACCCTTACCTGCGCCCGCTCTACGACGCGCTCTACGATCTGATGGGCTTCGACCGGGTGGCAAAGATGTTCGAGCGCGGCGCGATCGAGATCGCGCCGCTCGCCTTCATGCGCGGGCGCACGCTCAACCACTCGTTCGTTATCCTGGACGAGGCGCAGAACACGACGCCGGAGCAGATGAAGATGTTCCTCACCCGCATCGGTTTCGGCAGCAAGGCGGTCATTACCGGGGATGTGACCCAGATCGATCTCGGGCGCGGCCAGAAAAGCGGGCTCGTGGAAGCGCGCCAAGTGCTCAAGAAGGTGCGCGGCATCGCCTTCACCCATTTCGAAAGCGAGGACGTCGTGCGCCATCCGCTGGTACAGCGCATCGTCAATGCCTATGAGACCTACGAGACGCGGGCGTCCGGTCACAAGCCGGACGAAGACGCATAACCGCGGCGGGAGCCCCCGACTCATGCTGGCGACGCAATACGCAATCCGCACCGGCGGCGCGCCGTCGCCCCGGCGGATCAGGAAGTGGGTGCAGGCGGCGCTCTCCGAGGACGCGGAGATCACGGTGCGCATCGTCGGCGCGGCCGAAGCAAGGGCGCTCAACCGCCGCTTCCGCGGCCGGGATCACGCAACCAACGTGCTTACTTTCGTGTACGAGGAGGGCGCGTGGATGCGCGGCGACATCGCGTTGTGCGCGCCGGTCGTCGCTCGCGAGGCGCGCGCGCAGGGCAAGGGCGTGGTCGCGCACTACGCGCACCTCGTCGTGCACGGCGTGCTGCACCTGCAGGGTTACAATCACGAAACCGAGCGGGAAGCGCGCGTCATGGAACGGCGCGAGACGCAAATCCTCCGCCGGATGGGTTACCCGGACCCGTATTCGGGGGAAGCGTGAAGCGTCAGGCATGAGAAGCAAGGGTCACGCGGTGCGTACCTTACTCCTCACCCCTTGCTTTATGGTTCTGTAGACTTTTTCGTAGATGTCATTCCCGCGAAAGCGGGAATCCATACGGTGGTGGATAGGGCGTACTACGTTTACATTCTTGCCCCTGAACGCTACGCGAAGCTCTAACTATGGATTCCCGCCTGCGCGGGAATGACAGCCATCATGCGTGGGAATGGCGCGTGTAGCCAGGATCAATGTTTTCGGGCGGTGCCCTGGCGCGTGAGAGACAACATCCACGGGAAACCCGGAAGAACCTACTTTATGGACGACGGCCACAGCAGATCCTCCTGGTTCGAGCGGCTCGGCGCGCTGCTGCTGCGCGAACCGGGGGACCGCGCGCAGCTGATCGGATTGCTGCGCTCGGCCTACGACCGCAACCTGCTCGATGCCGACGCGCTGGCGATGATCGAGGGCGTGTTGCAGGTCTCCGAGATGCAGGCGCGCGACATCATGGTGCCCCGCGCGCAGATGGACGTCATCGACGTCAACGAGTCGCCGGAGAAGTTCATCCCGTTCGTGATCCAGACCGCGCACTCGCGCTTTCCGGTGATCGGCGAGAACAAGGACGACGTGATCGGCATCCTGCTCGCCAAGGACCTGCTGCGCTACTACGCCGGAGAAGAGGAGTTCGACGTGCGCGAGATGCTGCGCCCGGCGGTGTTCATTCCCGAAGCGAAGCCGCTCAACGTGCTGCTCAAGGAGTTCCGTAGGAATCGCAACCATATCGCCATCGTGGTCGACGAGTACGGCGGCGTCGCCGGCCTGGTGACGATCGAGGACGTGCTCGAGCAGATTGTGGGCGACATCGAGGACGAGTACGACTTCGAGGACGTCGAGCACAACATCATCCAGGAAAAAAGCGGGCAATACCGGGTCAAGGCGCTGACCGAGATCGCGGACTTCAACGCGGCATTCGGCACTTCCTACAGCGACGAGGATTACGACACCGTCGGCGGGCTCGTGCTCTCCCGCTTCGGACGCGTGCCCAAGCGCGGCGAGCAGGTCACGTTCGACAACCTGACGTTCAGGGTGCTGCGCGCCGACAGCCGCAGGCTGCATCTGCTGCAGGTCGAGAAGAAGGGCGAGAAAAATGCAACGATGAGTGCAGAACGATGAGTAACGAACACCAACCAAGGGGCGCGCTGCCCACTTTGGCCTGACCCACATTCGACACGCCCTTTTCATGGCTCATCGCTCGCCGTCCATCGCTCCCCGTTCATCGTTCACCATTCGTCACTCATCGTTCATCATCGCGTTTCTCCTCGGCGCAGCGACCGTCCTGGGCTTCGCGCCGTTCCGCCTCTTTCCGGTGCCCATCGCGACGCTCGCGTGGCTCGCCTGGCGGTGGGACCACGAGCCGCACCCCGGCCGGGCCGCGTGGTGCGGTTTCGCCTTCGGGCTCGGGATGTTCCTCGCCGGCGTGAGCTGGATATACGTAAGCCTGCACGACTTCGGCGCGATGCCCGCACCGCTCGCCGCCGTCGCAACGCTGCTGTTCTGCGCGTACCTCGCGCTCTATCCGGCCGCGGCCGGCTGGCTCTTCGCGAAATTCCAGCGCTCCGCCACGCTGCCCCTGGTACTGCTCATGCCGGCGCTGTGGGTCGTGCTCGAGTGGACGCGCGGCTGGCTGTTCACCGGATTTCCGTGGCTCGCCGTCGGCTACTCGCAGGTTCCCTCGAGCCCGCTCGCCGGCTACGCCCCGGTATTCGGGATCTACGGCGTGTCGCTCGCATCCGTGATGTCTTCCGGGCTGATCGCGGTGCTTTGGCGGCGGCCTGCGCGGAACGACGAGGGCGGAGCGATCAACGATGAGCGCCCGCGGCGGCACCGCTGGACGCTGCTCTCCCTGCTCATCGCGCTGTGGGCCGGAGGATACGCGCTCGCGCAGGTCGAGTGGACACGGCCAAGCGGCGAGCCGGTCACGGTGAGCCTGCTGCAGGGGAACATTCCGCAAGAACTCAAATGGCGCGAGGATCGGATCGCCACCACGCTCGCCGTCTATCGCAAGCTCGCCGAAGCCAGCGCGGGCCGCCTCGTCATCCTGCCGGAGACCGCGCTGCCGCTGTTCCTAGACGACGTGCCGCGCGACTACCTGGAGGCGCTCGCCGCACACGCGAGGAAAAACCGCGGAGACGTGCTCATCGGCGTGCCGGAGAAGGGCGCGCGCGCGGGCTATTACAACAGCGTCTTGAGCTTCGGCACGGCGCCCACCCAGGCGTACCGCAAGATACACCTCGTGCCGTTCGGCGAGTTCATCCCGCTGCGGCCGGTGCTGGGATGGATCGTGGGCGTGCTCGCGATCCCGCTGCAGGATTTCTCGCGCGGGGCGGAAACGCAGCAGCCGCTCGCGGTGGCCGGCCAGCGCGTCGCGGTGAACATCTGCTACGAAGACGCGTTCGGTGACGAGATCATCCGCCAGCTCCCGCACGCGACGCTGCTCGTCAACGTGAGCAACGTCGCCTGGTTCGGCGACTCGATCGCACCCAAACAGCACCTGCAGATCTCGCAGGCGCGCGCGCTGGAAACCGGGCGCTTCATGCTGCGCGCGACCAACACCGGCATGACCGCGGTGATCAGCCCGCGCGGCACGGTGGAGGCGGTCGCGCCCGAATTCACCGCCGCGACCGTGACGCGCGAGGTGCGCGGCTACAGCGGCGCAACGCCCTACGTGCGCTTCGGGAATTACCCGGCGCTCGGCATTGCAGCGTTGTTCGTGCTCGTTGCATTCCGGCCGCGGCGGGGGCGCCGGCGCTGAGCGGCTCTGCCGCATCATGCGCCGCTTGCCGTCGCAAGAGCGAGGTAGGGTGGGCGCAGCCCACCAAGTGAGGGTGAGCGCCAGAAAACATACGTCGGGGACACACCGTCGTGTGATGGTGGGTTTCGCTTCGCTCGCCCACCCTATCCGGCTGCCTTCCATCGCAAGCTCTCGATACGCCGGGGTCTCGCGCTTTCCGGAGAACGCCAAAAACCGGTAAAATTCGGCGTCGCCGAACGATGGTTGCATCGATGCCCACCTTCCAGCAGATCATCCTCGCGCTCGACCGGTATTGGGACGAGCGCGGGTGCGTCCTGCTGCAGCCTTACGACATGGAGGTCGGCGCCGGCACTTTCCACACCGCGACGTTCCTGCGCGCGATCGGCCCGGAACCGTGGAACGCCGCATACGTCCAGCCTTCGCGCCGTCCGAAAGACGGCCGCTACGGTGAGAACCCCAATCGCCTGCAGCATTATTACCAGTACCAGGTGGTGATGAAGCCCTCGCCGCGCGATTTCCAGGACCTCTATCTCGGCTCGCTGGTGGCGCTCGGCATCGACCCCGGGGCCAACGACATCCGCTTCGTGGAGGACGACTGGGAATCGCCGACGCTCGGAGCGTGGGGGCTCGGCTGGGAGGTGTGGCTGAACGGCATGGAGATCACGCAGTTCACCTACTTCCAGCAGGTCGGCGGGCTCGACTGCAGGCCGGTGCTCGGCGAGCTGACCTACGGGCTCGAGCGGCTCGCGATGTACCTGCAAGGCAAGGACAGCGTGTTCGATCTCGTCTGGGTGGACGGCGTCAGCTACCGCGACGTCTATCACCAGAACGAGGTCGAGCAGTCGAAATACAACTTCGAGCTCGCGAACGTCGAGATGCTGTTCCAGCACTTCGCGCAGTTCGAAGCCGAGGCGAAGCGCCTGATCGAGTTCGGGATCGTGCTGCCCGCGTACGAGATGGTGCTCAAGTGCTCGCACACCTTCAACCTGCTGGACGCGCGCGGCGCGATCTCGGTGACCGAGCGCGCCGCCTACATCGCGCGCGTGCGCGCGCTCGCCCGGCTGGT
>JACQGO010000256.1 GCA_016199485.1 Betaproteobacteria bacterium | reverse complement strand
CCGCCTGGCGCTCGCGGAACGCAACCATTTCTTCGCGCGTTACGATCCCGTCGTGGTTCGCGTCGATCTGGTCGAAGTGCGCCGCAAGTCCCGGAAACTTGCGGCCGAACTCCTCGCGCCCCAGCCCGTGCGGGCGCTCCGTGCCTGCCTCCCCGACACGCGGAGATTCGGTGCGCGCCGCGCCGGGGGAAGGCGCACGCAGCGGCGGTGACCCTTCGCGCGCAGGCGCCATGGTTCGCGCATCACCCGTAACAGGCCTCTGCCTGAGGGGCTGTTCGGCGACGGGTTTCGGCGTCACTGCGCCAGCCGGCGGCGTGCTTCGCACCACCGGCTCATGCGCCGCCCTGTCGGCCGCCCGCTTGCTCACGATCATCGCGGCCACGCCGACGACTGCGAGCAACGCCAAACCGATGCCCGCGAGCCGCCACTTCGACCGCCGCGGCGTACCGCGCGCGAGCCTATGGGTCTGCTCGTCGGCGATGCTCGGTGCGGAGCGAGGCGTGATCACCGTGGGCGCGGCATGTATGGAAGGAGCAGCGGGGCGCGCGGCGGCAGTTCGCGTCGCCGCGCCTGCCGGCGCGGCGCCGAGCAAGCGGCCCTTCCACTCGGCGACGCTCTGCGGCCGCCGCTTCTCGTCGAGCGCCATACCCCACGCGATCGCATTGATGAGGCCGCTGCCATAACGCCCCCGCGCGGCCTCCAACGCTTGCAGCACGGTATCGTCCCTCATCCGGCTCACCGCGTCCGGCGGATTTTCGTTCACCAGCGCGCGGTACAATACGCCGCTCATCGCATAGACGTCCGACCACGGGCCCTGGTGGCCGTCGCTCGCGTACTGCTCGAGCGGCGCGTAGCCCGGGGTAAGCACCGAGGTAAGGCTGCGCGTCGCGCCGCCGACCGCCTGCCGGGCGGCGCCGAAGTCGAGCAACACCGGGTTGCCGTTCTCGCGGATGAAGATGTTGGAGGGCTTGATGTCGCGGTGGAGGAAACCGGCGGCATGCACTGCTTCCAGCCCCTCAAGCAGCGGCATCAGGATCGCCTTCAACGCCGCCTCGTCAGGAAAGGGCGCCCGCTTGAGCATCTGGTTCAGCGACTCGCCCTTCTCGTAGTCCATGACCATGTAGCCGGTGCCGTTCGCCTCGAAGTAGCGGTTCACGCGAACGATGTTGGGATGGCTGAATTTCGCGAGCGTGCGCGCCTCCTGAATGAAGCGCTCGAGGCCCCACTGGTAGTTGTACTGGTGGTCGGTGCTGACCGGCACGATGCTGCCGTCGAGCGCCCGCACCGCCAGCTCGACCGGCAGATACTCCTTGATCGCGACGTGCTTCTCGAGATGGGTGTCCCGGCCGAGATAGGTCATGCCGAACCCGCCGGCGCCCAGCACCGACTCGAGCCGGTATTCCAGCAGCATCGAATCGAGCGGCAGCGCGTTGCGATAAGTTGTCGTTTCAGGCACAGAGCAGACCTTTGCGCAACGGGCGGGATCCGTAAGCGGCGGGGCCTCCCGGCACCCGGCGCATCGAGCACATCATCACCGAAAACGGCAAAAAAGCCAAATCCGCCGACGCTGCGGCGCCTTTCCGCCTTAACGCGATCAGGCGCCCCGCCGATGACGCAGAAATACGGCAGCAGGCGCAATATCGCGCATGCCGTTCGCGGTGCACCCCCGCGCCGGCGAGGTCAATCCCAGCGCCAGTCCCTGAACTGCTCGCGCAGCTTTACCTTCATCATCTTGCCGGTCGAGGTGCGCGGGATTTCGTCGACGAACGCAAACGCGTCTGGCAACCAGAACTTCGCGAACTTCGGCTCTAGATACCGCCGCAGCTCTTCCGTCGACACGGCGTGCCCGGGCTTGCGCACCACCACCGCGAGCGGTCGCTCGCCCCAGGTGACGTGCGGGATCGCGATCACCGCTGCCTCCTGCACCGCCGGGTGACCGGCAAGCGCGTTCTCGAGGTCGAGCGAGCTGATCCATTCGCCGCCGGACTTGATGAGGTCCTTGATGCGGTCGGTGATCTTGACGTAGCCGTGGCTGTCGATCGTGGCCACGTCTCCGGTGCGGAGCCACCCATCCGGTGTCCACTTGTCGCGCTCCGCCGCGAGATCGTGATAGCTTGCCGCGACCCACGGGCCGCGCACCTGCAGCTCGCCCGGCGTCGCGCCGTCCCACGGCGCTTCACCGGCGTCGGTCACCGCCCGCACCTCGAAAAACGGCAGCGGCACCCCTTGCTTCGCGCGCACCGGGTAGAGTTCCTCGGGGTCGAGCCGCGCCAACTCGCGCCTGATGAAATTGACCGTGCCGACCGGTGTGGTCTCGGTCATCCCCCACCCATGCACGACTCTCAGCCCGAACTTGTCGAACGCCCGTATCATCGGCTCCGGGGCGGCGGCCCCGCCCGCCACCAGGCGCATGCCCTGCACCAGCGCGCGCCGCCCGCGTTTTTTTTCGAGCGCCTGCAGCACCCCTGCCCAGATCGTCGGCACGCCCGCCGCCAGCGTGACGCGCTCGCGTGCGAACAGGTCAATCAGGCTCTCAGCGTCGAGATGCGGACCGGGAAACACGAGCTTTGCGCCGAGCATGACCGCGGTGAACGGCAGGCCCCACGCGTTCACGTGAAACATCGGCACCACGGGGCATACCGTGTCGCCGTTGCTCACGGCGAGCGCGTCGGGCAGCGCTGAGGCGAGCGAGTGCAGCACGAGGGCGCGGTGGGAGTACACCACTCCTTTCGGCCGCCCGGTCGTGCCCGAGGTGTAGCACAGGCCGGCGGCGTCGTTCTCGTCGGGGTCGCGCAGAATCGGCGCGTTGCGCGCCGCAACGAGGTTCTCGTAGTCGTCGTAGCCCGCCGCCGCCGGCTCGCCGCCGGAGAGCGGCGTCACGATCACACGCTCGAAACTCACCTGGTCGCGGAACTGCTCGTAGAGCGGCAGCAGCACATCGTCGACGATGAGGAAGCGGTCGCGGGCGTGATTCGCGATATAGGCGATATCCGACGGATGGAGCCGCAGATTCAGCGTGTGCAGCACCCCGCCCGCGCACGGCACCGCGAAATACGCCTCAAGGTGCGCGTGATGGTTCCACATCAGCGTAGCGACACGGTCGCCACGGCTCAACCCTATGCGCTGCAGCGCGGACGCGAGCGCGAGTGTACGCTCGTGAAACTCGCGGTAAGTGTAGCGGTGCAGCGCCTGGTCCGGCAGGCGGGAGACGATCTCGGATCTCGCGTACAGCCTCCGTGCGCGCTCCAGCAGGTGCGCGAGCGTGAGCGGAAAACGCATCATCGTGCCTTGCATCATGCTCTCCTTGAGCCACCCTCCTCGTGCAATCGAACGAACGGCCGCGCTTTGCGGCCGCTGCAGTCAGCGCGCGCCGGCGAGAGGTTCATCGCGAGCGAGCGCCCGCGCCTCGCCGGGGTCGGGTGCAACAAGCGCATCGATGCCGGCGGCGACGAGACGCCGCGCGGCAGAGCGTGCCCGCGCGTCGCCCTCGTGATCGAGCGACCATTGCGCGTGCCGCACGAGCAGCGCCCCCTCCAGCGCGCGGCCCAGCGTCAACGCGAAGCGCCGCGCCCCGGCCTCCATCCCGGCTTCGCTGTCGCGCGCCGCACGGTCGAGCCACGCCTGCGCGCGCTCGAACACCTGCTCCACCACGGCGGAAATCCTCACCAGCCCGGGGTCGCGCGCACGCTGCAGCATGAAACGCGCTTCGCGGACGAGCGTTCCCAACCCTCCACCTGCATCGAGCGCGCGCAACGCCTCCAACGCGAGCACATTGGTCGTCCCCTCCCAGATCGGGAGCACGTGCGCGTCGCGCACGAGCAGCGGCATCCCGGTGTCCTCGACGTAGCCCGCACCGCCGAAACATTCCATTGCCTCGTCGAGCACCGCCACCGCCTGCCTGGCGGTGACGAGCTTCGCAACCGGGGTCAGCACGCGCGCAAGATGCACCTGCTGCTCGCTCGCCTGCCCGGTTTCTGCGCGCCCCAGGAGCTCGGCCACGAAAAACGCGAGGTGCAGCGCCCCTTCAAACTCCGCCTGCAGGCCGGCGAACGTGTCGAGGTGCAGCGGCTTTTCAGCGAGCGGCGCGCCGAACGCCACGCGCTTCCGGGCGTACTCACGCGCAAGCGCGATGCCGCGGCGCATCAGCGCGACGCTCGCCACCGCGTTCCAGGCGCGCGTCACGTCGAGCATCGGCGCAATCGCGCGCACTCCGTCGCTCGTGCCGCGCACGACCCGCGCCGGCGTGCCCTCCAGCGTCAGCTCGGCGGTGGGCACCTTGCGCGTGCCGAGCTTGTCCTTGAGGCGGTCGATCCGGATGCGGTTCGGCAGCCCGTGCTCGTCGCGCGTCTCGACGTAGAACAGCGCAAGTCCCCTGCCGCCGCCGGGATTACCGTCCGGGCGCGCGAGCGTCAATGCGGTCTGCGATCCGACGCCAGAGACAAACCACTTGCGCCCGTAAAGCCGCCAGGCGCCGCCATCTTTGCGCGCGACGGTCTCGGACGCGCCGACGTCCGAGCCGCCCGCGATTTCCGTCATCCACTGGCCGCTCGTCCAGAAGCGCCCCGGATCGCGGCTGGTGAAATGCGGCAGCGCGCGCTCGATCAACGGCCGGTTCTGCGACGCGAGCAGCGCGCACGCCGCGCCGTCCGTCATCGCCAGCGGACAGCTGTAGAGGTCCGTGGAGGGCGTGAACAGATAGACGAGCGCGAATTGATGCACGCGCGAGAACGCGCCGTGCGTCTTCTCGTAGGCAACGGCGACGAGTCCGCGCTCAGCGGCGAGACGCTCGGCTTTGCGCCACAGCGGCGTCACCTCGACACGGTCGACGCGGCTTCCCCAGGCGTCCCACTGCACGAGCTTCGGCTCGTTTTCCCGGTCGGCGAGCTGGAAACGATAGAGTTCGCCAGCGGCGAGTTCGCCCATCTCGCTGAGCGAGGGCTCGATTTCGGCGAGTACCCCGGCGGGCAGCGTGCGCGCAAGGTACGAGCGCAGCACGCGGTCCTCGCGGTACTGGTTGCCGAGCTGCGGCGGTTGCTGGATGAACGCCATTGACCGGTGACACCGCCGATGAATGCCGATAAGCGCACATTCTAGAAGAACTCCCGCCCGGCGTTAATCCGCGGTTTCAGCCGCGCAGAGCGGAAAAATACGGTGTTGGTGTCGGCCAAAACGTTCACGATGGGGATCCGCCGCGGGGGCGCGGCGCCGCTCCGACCCTTCCCCGCCGGGAAAGATCGGGCTCGCGCGTGGGGGTCGGGGCTCAGCGCACGACCTTGACGCCGGCGTCCTTCAGGATCCCGCGCATGCGCTCGGCAAACTGATCGAAAAACCTGGCAAGCTCGGCGCTGCGCGCGAAGCCGTCCTCGAACTGGTTATCCTCGAGGTACTTGCGCCACGATGCGGTCTTCACCAGTTTCGCGAACGCTTCCTCCCAGTACTTCACCACCTCAGCGGGCACTCTCGGAGGCGCCACCACGCCGCGAATCTGCGGCACCACGGGCACGTCGAAACCCGCCTCCTTCAGCGTCGGCACACCGGGGAAGCCCGCCAGCCGCTTGTCGGCGATCTGGGCGAGCACGCGCATGTTGCCGGCGCGAATGTGCTCCCCCGCCTCCTGCGGCTCGATGACCATCATCTGCACGTGACCGCCGAGCAGCGCCGCGATGCGTTCGCCCCCTCCCGGGTACGAGATGTACGCCCACTGGGCGCCCGAAGACGCCTGGATCAGTTGCCGCACCACGTTGTCCCGGCTGGTGATCGAGCCGCCCGACTGCTTGAGCTGCCCGGGCTGCTTCTTTGCCGCCTCGACGAAGTCCCTGAGTGTCTTGAACGACGAGTCGGCCTTCACCGCGATCAGCGCCGGTTCGGTGACCAGCCGCACCACCGGCGTCAGATCCTTGATCGTGACCTTTGCTTCCTTTCGCACCAGCGGGTTGGTGATCCAGTTCCCGCTGAACAGCGCGATGGTGTGCGTGTCACCCTTTTTCTCGGCGACGTAGGCCATCGCCGTGAGCCCGCCGCCGCCGGTCTTGTTGTTCACCTGCACGCGCACCGGCAGCAGCTTCTCCTTCTCGAACATCGCCGCGAGCGCCCGCGCCAGGACATCATTCCCGCCGCCCGGGCCAGTATGCACCACGAGCTCGATCGGCCGCGTCGGAGTGTAACCCTGCGCCGCAGCCACGGCAGGCAGCGCCGCGGCCAGCACGATCAGCAAACCGCACGTTCTCTTCATACGTTTCCCTCCTTCACTCGATGAATTGCAAGGCGCGTTCACGCTTCCTGTTCCGTCGCCCTCAGCCGCCACGCGTTGAACCTGCGGAACAGCGGGACCGCCAGGATCGCGAGCGCCAAACATAGCATCGCGGCGGACAACGGTCTAGATACCAGTATCGCGAGATCTCCCTGCGACATCATCAGCGACTGCCGAAGCGCACGTTCCATGCTGTCGCCCAGCACCAGCCCGAGGATCAGCGGCGCCGCGGGATAGTCGAGCTTGCGCATGAGATAGCCGAGCAGCCCGAACGCCGCGAGCATCCATACGTCGAACAGGCTCCCCGAGACGCTGTAGACGCCCACGATCGAGATGCCGAAGATGACAGGATAGAGCACGTAGACCGGCAGCCGCAGGATCTGCGCGAACAGCGGGATCAGCGGCAGGTTGAGCACCAGCAGCATCACATTGCCGATGTACATGCTCGCCACCAGGCCCCAGAACAGCGTCGGGTTGTCCTGGATCATCAACGGCCCCGGTTTCAGTCCCCACAGGATCAGCGCCGCGAGCAGGATCGCGGTCGTCGCCGAGCCGGGAATGCCGAGGGTGAGCATCGGTACCAGCGCTCCGCCGGTCTCCGAATTGTTCGCGCCCTCCGGCGCCGCCACCCCCTCCGGCACCCCGGTGCCGAACTGCTCCGGGCGCCTGGACACCGCCTTTTCCACGCCGTACGAGATGAACGAAGCGATGGTGGAGCCGGCGCCCGGAAGCACTCCGATCAAGAAACCGATCACCGAGCCATTGAGAAACGCGAAGCGGCAATCCTTGAGGTCCTGCGCAGTCGGAAGCAGGTTGCGCAGACCCTTGGGCACCGGCAGCATCTGCGCGTCCTCGGCGGTTTCCATGTTGGCCAGCACCTCGCCCAGCGCGAACACGCCTATCGCCACCACGACGAAGTCGATGCCGTCGAGCAGCTCCATCTGCCCGAAGGTGAAGCGCGACTCGTCCGTGAAAAGATCCGTGCCGATGCCGGCGATCCACAGTCCGACGAGCATCGCGAGCAGCGCTTTCAGCATCGAGCGGCCCGCGAGCAGCACCACCATCGCAAGTCCCAGTACCATCAGGGCAAAATACTCCGGCGAGCTGAACGAAAGCGCGAACCTCGCGAGCGGCGGCGCGACCAGCATCAGCCCGAGGACGCCCACCGTGCCGGCGATGAACGATGCGATCGCCGCGATGCCGAGCGCGGCGCCTGCGCGCCCCTTCCGCGCCATCTGATAGCCGTCAAAACAGGTGACCACCGAGGCCGATTCGCCCGGCACGTTGAGCAGGATCGAGGTCGTCGACCCGCCGTACTTGGCCCCGTAATAGATTCCGGCCAGCATGATGATGGCGCTGGTCGGGCTCATCTGGAACGTGAGCGGCAGCAGCATTGCGATCGTCGCCGGCGGGCCGAGCCCGGGCATGATGCCCACGACCGTGCCGAGGAATACTCCAACGAAGCACCACAGCAGGTTGACCGGGGTCAACGCGACCGAGAAACCCTGGAGCAAAT
>JACQGO010000019.1 GCA_016199485.1 Betaproteobacteria bacterium | reverse complement strand
CTCGTGTTTCTTCCCGCTCTACGAGGTCGAGCACGGCCACACGACCCTCACCTACGACCCGGACGCGGCGGGACGCCGGCGGCCGGTCGCGGACTGGCTGAAGCTCATGGGCAAGACGCGCCACCTCCTCTCGCCCAAGAATGCCCCGGTGTTGCAAGGCATACAGGCCGAGGTCGACCGCCGGTGGCGCCGGCTCAAGGCCATGCACCAGCACCCGGACCTCTAGGAGTCGCCGTAATGCCCGTCAAGCGCGCTGAGAAAACCCCGATGCCGATGCGCGAGCCGCAGGCGCGCGCGCACGACTTCCTGGAGGTGAACGAGGGTTACTCGGAGTTCCACGCCGGGTTCGAGGCGGAGCGCTGCCTGCGCTGCCAGGACCCGGTGTGCGTAGACGGCTGTCCGGTGAGTATCCCGATACCCGAGTTCATCCACGCCGTGGCGGCGGGCGACATGGCCGGTGCCGCGAAGATCCTGCGTTCGGCGAACCCGCTGCCGGCGATCTGCGGTCGCGTCTGTCCGCAGGAGACGCAGTGCGAGGCGGAATGCCACATGGTCAAGCGCTTCAACCCGGTGGCGATCGGCCATCTCGAGCGCTACGTCGCCGACTGGGAGCGCACGCAGCCGCTCGCCGTCGAGGCGAGAATCACGCGCAAGGAGAAGATCGCCGTGATCGGTGCGGGTCCGGCGGGGCTCGTTTGCGCGGGCGAGCTCGCGCGGCTTGGCTACGCGGTCACGATCTACGAGGCGCTGCACGCGCCCGGCGGGGTGTTGCGCTACGGCATCCCGGAGTTCCGGCTGCCGAAGGCGATCCTCGACTGGGAGATCGGCGTCCTCAAGGCGATGGGCGTCGAGATCGTCTGCAACGTCATCGTCGGCAAGCTGCTCACGCTCGCCGAGCTCTTCGAGCGGTTCGGCTACGCCGCAGTGTTCATCGGGACCGGCGCGGGGCTGCCCCAGTTTCTGGGGATCCCGGGCGAGAACCTGAATGGCGTGATGTCCGCGAACGAGTTCCTCACGCGGATCAACCTGATGCGCGCCTACGAGTTCCCCGACGCGGACACGCCTTTGAGGGTGGGAAAACGCGTGGCGGTGATCGGAGCGGGCAACACGGCGATGGACGCGGTGCGTTGCGCGCTGCGGATGGGAGCGGAAGAGGGGATGATCGTCTACCGCCGCAGCGAGAAGGAAATGGGTGCGCGCGTCGAGGAGTACCACCACGCGATCGAGGAGGGCGTGGAGTTCCAGTGGCTTACCAACCCGCTCGAGGTTCTCGACGACGGGGCCGGCTGGGTCTCCGGGCTCAAGTGCCAGAGGATGCGGTTGGGAGAGCCCGACGCCTCGGGGCGCGCGCGGCCAATCCCGATCGAGGGCAGCGAATTCGTGCTACCGGTGGACAACGTGGTCCTCGCGATCGGCACCACCCCGAACCCGCTGCTGACCCGCACGACGTCGGGTTTGCTCACGAACAAGAAGGGCTGCCTCGTGGCGGACGAGCACACGGGACTCACCTCGAAGTCGCTCGTGTTCGCGGGCGGCGACGCGGTCACCGGTGCCGCGACGGTGATCCTGGCGGCGGGTGCCGGCAAGCGCTCCGCGCAAGCCATACACGAGGCCCTCGCGTCCCGCGCGGCGAGAAGCGGCCCGGTCTCAAAAACCCCGGAAGCAGATTTAACCGCAGACGAACGCCGATAGACGCGGGTGAAATTTCCTCCTGACCCTGCTCTCGGTGTCGATGTTGTCGGCGCCCGTTGCCCTCCATCGGCGGTTTCAAGCTGTTCTTGAGAAAACGTCTGGTGTCGTGCCTCGCCCGCGCGGCGCAGCCACCGCAAGCAACGCGATTGCGTGAAGCCGTCGGTTGATATTGGGCGACGGGCAGGGTATTTTATCGTCCGCGTTACAGGCGGCAGCGCGGGGAGGCCGAGGCTCCTCTCGAGTTTCAGCCGCTGCGCGCATTTGCGGATCACGCGACACGGCCGCACTCATGATGTCCCCTGAGATCGAAGAGCAGAGCGTGCAAGGCGTGGCTGTGGTGACCGGCGCGAGCGCCGGCATCGGGGAGGCGATCGCAAAACATCTGGTCGATACCGGCCGCACGGTGGTGACGTTGCAGCGCCGGCCGCCGCGACTCGCGCACGAACGCGTGCTGTTCTACGCTGCAGATCTTGCCGATGCCGCAGCCGCACAGCAGGTGGCGCAGGAGATCGCCGCCCGCCACCCGGTGCGCTATCTCGTCAACAACGCCGGCGCCAACCGGCCGGGACTGCTGGAAGAGGCGACGGTGGACGATCTCGACTACGTGATGGCGCTCAACGTGCGTGCGGCCATGATCCTGATCAAGGCGTTCGCGCCCGGCATGCGCGCCGAGAAGTTCGGACGGATCGTGAACATCTCCTCGCGCGCCGCGCTCGGCAAGACCCACCGCACGGTCTATTCGGCGGCGAAAGCGGGAATCATCGGGCTCACGCGCACCTGCGCGCTCGAGCTCGGAGCCGACGGCGTCACGGTGAACGCCGTGGCCCCGGGACCGGTTGCGACCGAGCTGTTCAATCATGGCCACCCGCCGGGCAGCCCGCAACTCCAGAAAGTGATCGACAGCATCGTGGTGAAGCGCATGGGCACGCCCGAGGATATCGCGCGCGCGGTGGCGTTCCTGCTGGCGCCGGAAAACGGCTTCATCACCGGCCAGACGCTGTTCGTCTGCGGGGGCGCGAGCATCGGCTCGGGCGGTTTTTAGGAGGACAGGCCCGGGTGGGCGCGCGCACGCGGTGCACCCGGCGGCCACGCGAGCGTCCCGGCGTGCTGCTTCGTATGTATGTAATTTCGGTGTTGGCTCCCGGCACGCTTTTCGGCGTCGCTGCGAGCACCACCGGCAGCGTCAGCGCCTCGCAAAATGGACGTTATCTTCTTCGTGATCAAGGAGTTATCCGGAGAAAACGGTCGCAAACGGGGGATCGGCGCCGATCCATCCCGCGTAGGCGAGAAGGGGCGAGCGTGTGCGCAACGCTTGAGGCACGTGACGACACCCTCCCAAATCGGCGAAAAGTTCGGTATCATGCGCCGTTACCTAATGTGACACGCCGCGCACGAGCCCGCGGCGACGCGGAGGAGGAAATGACCTACTGGGCGCAGCGTGCCTCGGCGGGGGAGCGGCCGCAAGAGCCGTTCCGTATGCAGAATTGCCAGCCTCGAGCAGGTTCCGGAGCGGATTTTTGAAGGGGAGTTGCTCGCGCGCATCCCGGACGCGCATGTGCGACGCGAGCGGCACAGGTTTTTCTAATCATCGGAGAGCTCCACAGCCATGAAGATTGATTTGCGTGACAACAAGGATTTTCTCTCGGGACTGATGTTCATCGTGACGGGCGTCGTCGCGATGGTCATCGCGCGCGACTACCCGTTCGGGAGCGCGCTGCGCATGGGCCCCGGCTATTTCCCGAGCGTGCTCGGCGGCATCCTCGTGGCCTTCGGCGTTTACGTCATGCTGATGGGACTGCGCAAGCAGGAAAAAGTCATGGGCAACTGGTCGGTGCGCGCGCTGATCTTACTCCCGCTCTCGATGTTCGTGTACGGTTTCCTGATCGAACACGTGGGTTTCATCGGCGCGCTCCTCGCGCTGACTTTCGTCTCGGCTGCGGCGGGCCGCGAGTTCAAGTTGATTGAGGTTCTGCTGGTTACCATCGGTCTGACCGTGTTTTCGGTCGGCCTGTTCATCTACGGCCTGGGGCTGCCGTATCCTCTGGTGAAGGGTGTGTGGGGTCTGTGATGGAACTATTCAATAATCTGATTTACGGTTTCAGCGTCGCGCTTTCGCTGCAAAACCTGATTTACTGCTTCATCGGCGTGTTCCTCGGCACGCTGATCGGCGTGCTGCCGGGCATCGGCCCGCTGGCGACGATCGCGATGCTGCTGCCGATCACCTTCAACGTTCCGCCGGTGTCGGCGCTGATCATGCTGGCGGGGATCTACTACGGCGCGCAGTACGGCGGCTCCACCACCGCGATTCTGGTCAACCTCCCGGGCGAGACGTCCGCGGTGGTCACCTGCATCGACGGCCACCAGATGGCGCGCCAGGGGCGCGCCGGCCCGGCGCTGGCAATCGCCGCGATCGGCTCGTTCTTCGCCGGCACCGTGACCACCATGATCATCGCGATGTTCGGCCCGCCCATCGCCGAGATGGCGCTCAAGTTCGGCGCACCGGAGTACTTTTCCCTGATGTTGTTGGGCCTGGTGATGGCGGCGGTGCTGGCTCACGGCGACATGGTGAAGGCGCTCGCGATGGTGGCGATGGGGCTGATGCTCGGCATCGTGGGCACCGACGTCAATTCCGGGATGGCGCGCTACAGCTTCGGGTTCTCGGAGCTCACCGACGGCATCGGCTTTGTCGTGATCGCCGTCGGGGTGTTTGCGGTGGGGGAAATCGTGAGCAACCTGGGGGAGACAGAGGTACACAGGTTGATGACTTCCAAGGTGACGCACCTCTTTCCCACCAAGGAGGACTTGAAACAGTCTATCGGGCCTATCATGAGGGGCACGGTGCTGGGATCGTTTTTCGGCGTATTGCCGGGGACGGGGCCGGCGATCGCCTCATTCTCATCCTACATGGTCGAGAAAAAGATGGCGAGAGACCCGTCGCGCTTCGGCAAAGGCGCGATCGAAGGAGTGGCGGGGCCGGAATCCGCCAACAACGCCGACGCGCAGTGCAAGTTCATCCCGACGCTGACGCTCGGCATACCCGCGAGCGCGGTGATGGCGCTGATGCTGGGCGCGCTCACCATCCAGGGCATCGCGCCGGGGCCGCAGGTGATGACCTCCAAACCCGATCTGTTCTGGGGCCTCATCGCCAGCATGTGGATCGGCAACGCGATGCTCGTCGTGCTCAATCTGCCGCTGGTCGGAATGTGGGTGCAGTTGCTCAAGATTCCCTACCGCTGGTTGTTTCCGTCGATCATCATGTTCTGCGCGGTGGGCAACTACAGCATCAACAACAGCGCGATGGACCTCTACCTCGTCGGCATCATGGGCATCCTGGGCTACATCCTCGTGAAGCTCGAGTGCCCGCCGGCGCCGCTGATCCTGGGCTTCGTGCTGGGGCCGTTGATGGAGGAGAACCTGCGCCGCGCGCTGCTCATTTCACGAGGCGATCCGACGGTGTTCTTCACGCGCCCGATCAGCCTGGCGTTCATGATCGCGAGCGCCGCGATCCTGTTCACCATGATCATGCCCTCCATCCGCAAGAGGAAGATCGAGGCGTACGAAGGCGGGGGTGGGGGCGGTCCCTGACCGGAGAGCTGCAATCGGGGATGAAGGGGGGCTGCGCCAGCCCCCTTTTAGTTTGCGGAGGTCCGGTTGCCGGACGTTCATGTTGCGGTGCAATATTTGACGTTTTGCCAGATGCAATATTGTCATCATAACTAATTGATAATATTGAATGTTGCTAAATTAATACAGGCTGCGTTTGATTTCGCCGCAACGCAAGAGTAAGGTTCGCGGCCACGCGTTCGTTGGAACTGCAGGATGGCCAACGGCACACATCTTCAGCAATCCCGCGCCGCGCTGACGCTCCTCGCGCTCGGCATCGTCTTCGGCGACATCGGCACGAGCCCGCTCTACGCGGTCAAGGAGACGTTCGCGCCCGGGCACGGGATCGCGCTCACGACCGCCAACATCCTCGGCGGGCTGTCGGCGATATTCTGGGTGCTGATCGTCGTCGTATCGCTCAAGTACGTGCTGCTGGTGATGCGCGCCGACAACCGCGGCGAGGGCGGCATCATGGCGCTGATCGCGCTCGCCAGCTCCGCCGTTCGCGAGCGCCCGGATTTACGGTTGTTCATCGTAACGCTGGGACTATTCGGGGCGTCGTTATTCTACGGCGAGGCGGTCCTGACTCCTGCGATATCAGTCGTTTCGGCGGTCGAGGGACTGGAAGTCGGCACTTCCGCGTTGAGGCCCTACGTGCTACCCGTGGCGGTGGGAATATTGATCGCGTTGTTTCTGTTCCAGCGGCGCGGCACGGCGGTGGTCGGGGCGCTGTTCGGGCCGGTGTGCGTGCTATGGTTCCTCGCGCTTGGCGCGGTCGGCATCTGGAACATCGTGCAACACCCGGTGGTGCTCGAGGCGCTTGACCCGCGGCATGCCTTCGGTTTCGTTACCGGGCACGGTTTCGCATCGTTCGTCGTGCTGGGCGCGGTGCTGCTCGCCTTCACCGGGGCCGAGGCGCTGTATGCCGACATGGGGCATTTCGGCAGGTGGCCGATACGCATGGCCTGGTTCGGCCTGGTGCTCCCCGGCCTCGTGCTCAACTACTTCGGCCAGGGCGCGCTGCTGATCGCCAGCCCGCAGGCGATCACCAATCCCTTCTACCTTGCATTTCCCTCGTGGGCGCTCTACCCGATGGTTGCGCTCGCTACCGCGGCGACCGTGATCGCCTCGCAGGCAACGATATCCGGCGCTTATTCGATGACCAAGCAGGCGATCCAGCTCGGGTTCCTGCCGCGCATGAACGTCGTGCACACCTCGGCGCGGCAATTCGGCCAGATCTACATCCCGGCGATCAACTGGGCCCTGCTCGTCCTGGTGGTCGCCGCGGTGGTCGGCTTCGGCAACTCCTCCAACCTCGCCTCGGCCTACGGCGTGGCGGTCACCGGCACCATGACCGTCACCACCATCCTCACTTTCTTCGTGATCCGCTTCGGCTGGGGCTATCCGCTCGTGCTGTGCATTTTCTCGTCGGCGTTCTTTTTCATCATCGACGTCACGTTCTTCTCGTCGGCGCTGCTGAAGCTCATGGATGGAGGCTGGTTCCCGCTGGCACTCGGCGTGGCGATGTTCGCGCTGATGATGACCTGGCGGCGCGGGCGCGAGATCCTGTTCGCGCGCCTGAGAAGCTCCACCGTGCCGATCGAGCCGTTCATCGAGTCGCTGTTCCGCGACGCGCCGCAGCGCGTGCCGGGCTCGGCGGTGTTCCTGACGGCGACGCCCGACGTGGCGCCGCACGCCCTGCTGCACAACCTCTATCACAACAAGGTGCTGCACGAGCGCGTGGTGTTCCTGACCGTGGAGCTGCGCGACGAGCCCTGGGTTTCGCGCAAGGAGCGCGTCACGTGCCAGAAGCTCGCGCACGGCTGCTGGCGCGTGCGGCTGAGCTACGGCTTCCTGGACCGCCCGGACGTCACGCG
>JACQGO010000248.1 GCA_016199485.1 Betaproteobacteria bacterium | reverse complement strand
TGAGATAGAAAACTCAATTAATGTATTTTCTGAAACCATCGGCAGCCTGAGCCGGAGCATGGCGGAGCTTGAACGCGAGCTCGCCGGCTATGACGAGGCGCCGCCGCAGGAAAAATTGCAGCAGGCGCTGGTGCAGCGTGCCGAGCGGGAACAGGCGTTGAAAACGGCGCGCGACGCGCTCGAAGAGATGGAGTCGACGCTCAAGCAGGCCGAGCAAGAGCGGCTCGCGTGCGAGCAGAAGCTCGATCCGCTGCGCGAGCGCATTGCCGAGCTCCGGCTCAAGGAGCAGGAAGCGCGGCTCACCGAGGAGCAGTTTGCGCAGCAGCTCGCCGGGGCCGACGAGCACGAGATCGCGTCGTTGCTCGAAAAGGGCGCGCGTCCCGGAGCGCTGCAGGCGGAGATCAACCGGCTGAACGACGCGATCACGGCGCTCGGCGCGGTCAATCTTGCGGCGCTGGAAGAGCTGCAGAACGCCGAGGAGCGCAGGAATTACCTCGACGCGCAGTCGCGCGACCTCACCGAGGCGATGGCCACGCTGGAAGACGCCATCCGCCGCATTGACCGCGAGACGCGGGAGCGGTTGCAGCATACGTTCGACGAGGTGAACCGGCACTTCGGCACGCTGTTCCCGGCGCTGTTCGGGGGCGGGCACGCTAGGCTCGTGCTGACCGGGGAGGAAATCCTGGACAGCGGCGTGCAGGCGATTGCGCAGCCGCCCGGGAAGAAGAACACGACGATCCACCTGCTCTCCGGCGGGGAGAAGGCGCTCACCGCGCTGGCGCTGGTGTTTTCGCTGTTTCAGCTCAACCCCGCGCCGTTCTGCCTGCTCGATGAAGTGGACGCACCGCTCGATGACCACAACACCGAGCGTTTCTGCGCGCTGGTGAGAAAGATGTCCCGCCAGTCGCAGTTCCTGTTCATCAGTCACAACAAGATCACCATGGAGATCGCCGGGCAGCTGCTCGGCATCACGATGCAGGAGCCGGGCGTGTCGCGGGTGGTGGCGGTGGATATCGAAGAGGCGATGAAGCTTACCGAGGAAGCGGCGTAGAGCACGGGGATCCCGTATGAGCGATCTGCAGATAAGCCTGCTCGCGCTCGGGGCAATCGTGGTTGCCGGAGTTTATCTGTTCAACTGGCTGCAGGAGAGGAGGCTGCGCCGGCGGCTGGGCGCCGCGTTCGAGCACGAGCACAAGGACGTGCTGCTCGAGGGCGGCGGGCGCGAGGAGCGGGGCGCGGGCCGGATCGAGCCGCAGCTCCCGCCGGCGGGCGCGTCACGCGAGGAAAGCGCGCCGCAGCGCGCGCCGGGGTCGGCCGGTGAAGGGGGCGTGCGCGTCGCGGAGGGCACGGCGGTCGCGGGCCTCGACGCTGCGATCGACTACATCGCCGAAATCGACTCCGACACGCCGATTTCCGATTCGGTGCTCGGCGAGTTGCTCGGGAAGCTGGCGGCGATGGGCAAACCGACGCGCGGTGCGGGCTATAATTCCGAGACCGGCGAGTGGGAAGACCTGGTACGCACCGCGGGCAGCCGCCACACCAGCCTCAGACTCGCGCTGCAGCTCGTCAACCGCGCCGGCCCGGCGAACCAGGTGCAGCTTTCCGCTTTCTGCGACGCGGTGCGCAGCTGCGCCGACAAGGTGCCGGCCGTGGCGAACTGCCCGGACATCCACGCGGCGCTCGCCGCGGCCAAGCTCCTCGAGCGTTTCTGCGCCGAGGTCGACGTCGCGATCGGGGTGAACATCGTCGCGCGCGGCGGACCCTTTTCCGGGACCAAGATCCGCGCGCTCGCCGAAGCGGCGGGATTCAAGCTCGAGCCGGACGGCGTGTTCCATTACCGCAGCGAGGCAAAACAGACGCTGTTCACGCTCGACAACCACGAGCCGGCACCGTTCATTCCGGAGCAGATCAAGAGCCTGTCGACGACCGGCATCACGCTGCTCATGGACGTACCCCGCGTCGCCGACGGATTGCGCGTGCTCGACCGCATGCTGGAGGTCGGCAGGAACTTTGCCGGCGCGCTGGACGGAATTCTGGTTGACGACAACCGGGTTGCACTCAACGAAGCCGGGATCGGGAAGATCAAGCAGCAGCTGCGCGAGATCCACGCCGCGATGGACGAGCGCCAGGTCGGCGCGGGCAGTGAACGGGCGCTCAGGCTGTTTTCGTGATCGATGACGGTTCCTCACAACGTGGCGGTACGGGTGCGCGCGCTGCGCGAGCAGATCGAGCGTCACAATTACAACTATTACGTACTCGATCGTCCGGCGATCTCCGATGCGGAGTACGACCGGCTGTTTCGCGAACTCGAGCAGCTCGAGGCGCGCCATCCCGAGCTCGTCACGCCCGATTCGCCGACGCAGCGCGTGGGCGCGGCCCCGGTTTCGGAGTTCGAGGAAGTGGTCCATCGAACGCCGATGCTCTCGCTCAACAATGCATTCGATGACGATGAGGTGGCCGCTTTCGACCGGCGCGTGGGCGAAGCGCTCAAGGCCGGGGATATCGAGTATGCCGCCGAGCCCAAGTTCGACGGGCTCGCGGTGAGCCTCACCTACGAGGACGGGGTGCTCGGCAAGGGGGCGACGCGCGGGGACGGTTATACCGGGGAGGAAGTCACGGCGAACCTGCGCACCATCCGCGCGATACCGCTCAGGCTCGACCGCCATCCGGCGCTGCTCGAGGTGCGCGGCGAAGTGCTGATGCTGAAGCACGAATTCGAGGAGCTCAACAGGCAGCAGCGCACGCGGGGCGAGAAGGAATTCGCCAATCCGCGCAATGCGGCGGCAGGCTCGCTCAGGCAGCTCGATCCGCGTATCACGGCATCGCGGCGCCTCACGTTCTTCGCGTACGGCCTCGGCGCGGCGGAGGGCCGGCTGCCGGCGTTCAAGAAGCACAGCGAAGTGCTCGACTATCTGGAGGCGAATCGTTTCCCGGTGGCGCGCGAGCGCAGGGTGGTGAAAGGTGTCGACGGCATGCTCGCCTACTATCGCAGCGTTGGCGAGAAGCGCGAGCGGCTGCCGTACGACATCGACGGCGTGGTCTACAAGGTGAACGAGCTGGCGGGCCAGGAAAAGCTCGGCTTCGTGGCGCGCGCGCCGCGGTTTGCGATCGCGCACAAGTTTCCGGCGGAGGAAGCCGCCAGCGAGGTGCTCGCGATCGACGTTCAGGTCGGGCGCACCGGGGCGCTCACCCCGGTGGCGCGGCTCAGACCCGTGTTCGTGGGCGGGGTCACCGTCACCAACGCCACGCTGCACAACGAGGACGAAGTGCACCGCAAGGACATCCGCGTCGGCGACACGGTGATGGTGCGCCGCGCCGGCGATGTCATCCCCGAGGTGGTGCGGGTGGTGAACGAGAATCGCCCGCCGCACGCGCGCAGGTTCGTGATCCCCGCCAAGTGCCCGGTGTGCGGCTCCGCGGTGCGCCGGCTCGAGCACGAGGCGGTCGCGCGCTGCACCGCGGGGCTTTACTGCCCGGCGCAGCGCAAGCAGGCGGTCCTGCATTTTGCATCGCGCCGCGCGATGGACATCGAGGGGCTCGGCGAGAAGCTCGTCGACCAGCTCGTTGACCACGGAATGATCGAAACTCCGGCCGATCTCTACAGGCTCGATCCGGATGCGCTTGCGGATCTCGAGCGCATGGGGGACAAATCGGCGGCGAATCTGCTCGCCGCAATCGGCGCCAGCAAGCGCCCGACGCTTGCGCGCCTGATTTACGCGCTGGGCATCCGCAACGTCGGCGAGAGCACGGCGCGCGACCTCGCCGAGCATTTCCGCGGCCTCGAGCGGCTGATGGAGGCGGACGAGAAAGCGCTCGTGCAGGTGCCGGATGTCGGGCCGGTGGTCGCGCAGAGCATCGCGCAGTTTTTCGGTGAGCCTCACAACCGCCGGGTCGTGCGGGAGCTGCTGCAGGCGGGTGTGCGGACTGCGCCGATGCTTTCGCGCGCGGCCGCCGCAGCGGCCGTGGCGGAGAAGACCTTCGTTCTGACCGGCACGCTGCCGCACATGACGCGGGACGAGGCGAAGGCGCGCATCGAGGCGCGCGGCGGGCGGGTGGCGGGCAGCATATCGAAAAAAACCGATTACCTCGTGGCCGGGACCGACCCCGGCGCCAAGTATGACAAGGCGCGCGCGCTGGGCGTGAAGACGCTCGACGAGGCGGGCCTGTTAAAATTGCTGGAACAATGAGCGCGGCGCGAAGAGGCGTGAAAATCACCAAGGCGGTGTTTCCGGTCGCCGGGCTCGGCACGCGCTTCCTGCCAGCGACCAAGGCGAGCCCGAAGGAGATGATGCCGATCGTGGACAAACCGCTGATCCAGTACGCGGTGGAGGAGGCGGTGGCCGCCGGCATGACGGAAATGATCTTCATCACCGGGCGCGGTAAGCGTGCGATCGAGGATCATTTCGACACCGCTTTTGAACTGGAGGTGGAGCTCAGGAACCAGCGGAAGGAAGAGATGCTGCGCGCGGTGCAGGAGGTCATTCCCGGACGCGTACGCTGCATCTATGTGCGCCAGGCGAAGGCGCTCGGGCTCGGCCACGCGGTGCTGTGCGCCGAGCCGGCGGTCGGCGACGAACCGTTTGCGGTCGTGCTCGCCGACGATCTGATCGACGACGAGCCGCCGGTGCTCAAGCAGATGGTGAGCATGCATCGACGTGAACAATGCTCGGTGATCGCGGTGCACAGCGTCGCGCGACGCGAAGTGCAGCAGTACGGGATCGTCAAGCTGCAGGGAGGGACGCGCGGGGCGGGGCGCATCGCGGGCATCGTCGAGAAACCGAAACCGGGCGCGGCGCCTTCGAGGCTGGGTGTCGTGGGGCGCTACATCCTGACGCCGCGCATCTTTCATCACCTGCGGCGCATCACGCCGGGGGCCGGCGGAGAGATTCAGCTCACCGACGGCATCGCGGCGCTGCTCAGGGAAGAACCGGTGCTCGCTTATCCCTTCATGGGGACACGCTACGACTGCGGCAGCAAGCTCGGCTATCTCAAGGCGAACCTGATCTATGCGATGCGGCATCCCGAGGTGGGGAAAGCGTTCAGGCGCTACCTCGCCGGCATGGGATGCCGGGTTTCGGAATAGAATGATCGAGGGGGGGCGAGAAGAATTTCGGTTAATCTTAATATGCTAATATACCGTCATCTGGCATAACAGGAGATGACCATGGCGGACAAGCTGATGATCGTGATGGTGAACACCGATCCGCGCAACGGCGCGGAGCTTGGCGCGCCGTTCTTCCAGGCCACCGTCGCCGCGGCGATGGACTACGAGGTGGAGGTGATCCTGACCGCACGCGCCGGCGAACTCGCCAAGAAGGGCGTCGCGGAGAAGCTCTACGTGAAGGAAGGGTCGACGAAGAGCGTCTACGATTTCATCAAGGACGCACACGAGGCGGGGGTGCACTTCAAGGTATGCACGCCGACGCTCGACTTGTGGGGCAACGACCTGATTCCCGAAATCGAGGAAACGGTCGGGGGCGCGTACGTGATCCAGCAGGCAATGGACGAAAACGTCGTCACCTTTACCTACTGATGATGCCGCCGGAACGGGCGTGGAAGATACTCGACACGGCGGAACAGATCTGTTCCGCCGTCGTCGTTTCTGAGGCGGTCGAGCGCCTCGCGCGCGAAATCACCGCCGCGCTGCGCGACGTGCAGCCGCTGGTGCTATCGGTGATGGGCGGCAGCGTGGTTTTCACCGGCCGGATACTGCCGCTGCTCCGCTTCCCGCTCGAACTCGACTACCTGCACGTGTCGCGCTACGGCGATGCGACGCGCGGCGGGACCATGATCTGGAAAGCGATGCCCAGCACCGAGGTCGCGGGGCGGGTGGTGCTGGTGCTCGATGATATCCTCGATGAAGGCCATACGCTTGCCGCGATTCGCGACCGGCTGCTCGAGGCCGGGGCGAAGAAATTCTACAGCGCGGTGCTCGCCGACAAGGACATCGGCCGCTCCAAGCCCATCGCGGCGGATTTCGTGGGGCTGAAGCTCCCCGACCGTTACGTGTTCGGCTTCGGAATGGACGTATCCGGCGCATGGCGCAATCTGCCGGCGATATACGCGGTGACGAGCGAGGAGTGAATCATGCTCGCGATCATCGGCGGCAGCGGGCTCACGCAGCTCTCCACGATGGAAGTCACGCGCCGTCTGGTGGTGCGCACCCCTTACGGTGAACCTTCGGGGGCGCTGACTTTCGGCAGGATCCACGACCGCGAAGTGGTGTTCCTCGCGCGGCACGGCTACGGTCACACGATACCGCCGCACGACGTCAACTACCGGGCCAACATCTGGGCGTTGCACTCCCAGCAAGTGAGAAACGTGGTGTCGGTGGCTTCGGTCGGGGGCATCCGCGCAGATCTTGCACCGGGCACGATCGTGGTACCGGACCAGATCATCGACTATACCCATGGACGCGCATTCACCTTCTACAACGCCTCGGAACGCGGGGTCACGCACATCGACTTCACCCATCCGTACTGCGAGCAACTGCGCCAGCGTTGCCTGCGCGCGGCGCAACTCGCCGGCGAGGCGGTGATCGCGGGCGGGGTCTACGCCGCGACGCAGGGCCCGCGGCTCGAGACGGCGGCGGAGATCAACCGCCTCGAGCGCGACGGAGCGGAGATGGTCGGCATGACCGGCATGCCGGAAGCGGCGCTCGCCAGGGAAGTCGGCCTGTGTTATGCCGCAATCGCGGTGGTCGCCAACCACGCCGCAGGCCGCGGCACGAGCGCCGGCGGCGTACATCTGGAAGAGGTTCATGCCGTGCTGCAGGCGGCGATGTCGAAGGTGAAGAACATCCTGGAGAGGCTGGTCGCGCTCGATGGCGATTAGAGAAGTGCTGAAGATGGGCGACCCGCGGCTGCTTGAGAAAGCGCGGCCGGTGGAGCGCTTCGACACGCCCGGGCTGCACGCGCTCATCGCCGACCTTCAGGACACGATGAAGGCGCTCGATGGGGCGGGAATCGCGGCGCCGCAGGTCGGTGTCGGGCTGCGCGTGGCGATCTTCGGGGTCGAACGCAACCCGCGTTATCCCGACGCCGAGCCCGTGCCCTTCACGGTGCTCGTCAACCCGGCGCTCGCCCCGCTCGACAACGAGCTGGAAGAGGGATGGGAAGGATGCCTCAGCGTGCCCGGGATGCGCGGCCTGGTACCGCGCTACCGGCGTCTGCGCTATCAGGGATACAACCAGTTCGGAAAGGCGATCGACCGCACCGTGGGCGGCTTCCATGCCCGCGTGGTCCAGCACGAGTGCGATCACCTGGACGGCGTCCTCTACCCGATGCGCATCCGCGACCTGCGCAATTTCGGATTCAACGAGGTGCTGTTCCCCGGCCAGGATCTGATCGACGATTGAGCGATTGCCTCAGCCCTGGAGCTGCTCGACGAGCTCGGTTTCCAGCCGCACCACGGTCTTCGGGTCCTTGAGCGCTTCCCCGGTGACGAGGAAGATGTCTTCGGCGCGTTCTCCCAGTGTGTTGATCTTCGCGGTGTGCAGGCTGATCTCGTAAGCGGCCAGGGTGCGCGCGATGCACGACAGCAGCCCCAGCCGGTCGCCGGCGATGACCGACAACACGTGGTAGGTGCCGCGGTCATCGGGCTGGATGTTGACCTCGGGCGAGATCGGAAAATGCCTGAGCTGGCGGCTCACGCGCCCCCTGGCAAGCGGCGGCAGCGGTGTCTGCTTGACCAGACGCGCCGCAAGCTCGTACTCGATGTAGCTGATCAGGTCGCGGTATTGCACGTGCCGGCTCTTGGGATCGTGCACCTGAAAGCTGTCGAGCGCGTAGCCGTGGCGGGTGGTGTAGATCTTGGCCTCGAAGATGTCGTAACTCATCGCCTCGAAGAAACTGCAGATGCGCGCGAAGAGCTGCGGCTGATCGCGCACGTAGATCATGACCTGCAATCCTTCGCCCACCGGGGAGAGCCGCGCCTTGACCACGGGAACCGGGCTCTCCACGCGGTAATAGAGCAACCGCGTGTGCCACGCGATCTCCTGCGGCTCGTGGCGCAGGAAGTAAGTCGTGTCGAGCTGCGTCCACAGCTTCTCGTGCGCGCCTTCGGGCAGCGCGTAGAGCCGCAGCTTGGCCTTCGTCTCGTCCTGTCGTCGCTGCAGGTCGCTCTCCGCGGTGAGCGCGTCCCCGCGCAGCGACAGCCGCGTCAGCCAGAACATGTCTTCGAGCAGCTTGCCCTTCCACGCATTCCACACCTTGGGGCTGGTGCCGCGGATGTCGGCCACCGTCAGCAGGTAGAGCGCAACGAGGCGGCGCTCGTTGTCGACGCGCTCGGTGAACGCACGGATTACCTCGGGGTCGGAGAGGTCCTGCTTCTGCGCGGTGATCGACATGTCAAGGTGATGCTCGACCAGCCACGCGACCAGGTCGGCATCCTCCGCGCTCAATCCGTGCGCCCTGCAGAAGCGCCGCGCATCGGCCGCGCCGAGGTGCGAATGATCGCCGCCGCGCCCCTTGGCGATGTCGTGGAACATTGCGGCGAGATACAGCACTTCGGGACGCTCGAACCCGCTCATCAGGCGCGTGCACAGGGGAAACTCGTGCGCGAGCTCGGGCACCGAGAAGCGGCGCAGGTTGCGGATCACCTTCAGAATGTGCTCGTCCACGGTATAGGCGTGGTAGAGATCGTACTGCAGCTGCCCCACGATGCGGCCGAACGCCGGCAGGTAGCGGCCGAGGATACCGTACTGGTTCATGCGCCGGAGCTCGTGCACCACTCGTGAAGGGTCTCTCAGGATCTGCATGAAGCGCTCGCGGTTGACGGGATCGCGGCGAAAGGCCGGGCCGATCAGATCCTTTGCGCGCCACAGCGCGCGCAGCGTGGCCGCAGCCATACCTTTCAGCTCATGGTGCTGCTGCAGGAGCCGGAAGCTCTCGAAGATCGCGTGCGGCTCGCGCTCCAGCAGGCGCTCGTCGCACGCTTCCAGCAGCTCGTCGTGCACGTGGAAGCGTTCGTTGATTTCCTGCACCGGAGCGCGGCGCGCCGGATAGATGCGGGTGTTGAGGTTTTGCAGCACGATGGTATCGAGCTGCGTCACCGCATTGGCGGTGCGATAGTAGCGCTGCATCAGCTGCTCGCTGGCGAGCCGGTGCGGACGATCGGCGATGCCCAGCTCGCGCGCGAGCGCGCCCTGGTGGTCGAACAGCAGACGGTCTTCGCGCCGTCCCGCAAGGTAATGCAGCCGGATGCGCACGTTCTGCAGGAAGCTCTCATGACGCTGGATCTGCTGCATTTCCTCGCGCGTGATCATGCCGCGTCTCGACAGCTCGCGCCACGAGGCCCCGAGACCCGCGGCGCCGGCGATCCACAGCACGTTCTGCAGGTCGCGCAGGCCTCCCGGGCTTTCCTTGATGTTGGGCTCGAGGCTGGATTCCTGAAAACGCGCATGCCGCTGCTGCTGTTCGAGCTGTTTCGCCTGAAAGAACGAGCGCACGTCGAGCTCGCGCCGCATGCGGTTCACGAACTTCTCGAACAGCGCGCGGTGGCCGCGCACCAGCCGTGCTTCCAACAGGCTCGTCTGCACCGTCACGTCCTGCGCGGCGATCTCCGCGCACTCCGCGATCGTGCGCACGCTGTGGCCGACCTCGAGCCCGACGTCCCATACCAGCCCCAGCAACTCCTCCAGCTTGTGCGCGAGCGACGCATCGGCGGGCGCGGGGAGCAGCACCAGCAGATCGACGTCGGAATGCGGAAACAACTGGCCGCGCCCGTACCCGCCGACCGCGAGCAGCGCGATCGAGGCCGGCATATCGAGCGCCTTCCACAACGACCGGAGCTGGCGGTCCACGAGCATCGTGTTGCGGCGCAGCAGCTCCGCGCATGACTTGCGGGCAAGGTAGCGCGCTTTAAGCCGTGCGCGTTCCCCCGCAAGCATGCCTTTCCAGTCCGCGAGCCGCGCTTGCAGGGGCGGAGGGGCGAGGACGACCGCGGGGACGCTCGACATGAGCTAGTCGCGAAACTGCGGCATCGGCGGCGCGCCGGAAGACACGGTCAGCACCTCGCAGCCGGTGCCGGTGACGAGCACCGTGTGCTCCCATTGCGCGGACAGGCTGTGGTCCTTGGTGACGACCGTCCAGCCGTCGGCGAGCTGGCGGACATCGGGCTTGCCGGCGTTGATCATCGGCTCGATGGTAAAGGTCATGCCCGGCCGCAGCACCAGCCCGGTGCCCGGTTTGCCGTAGTGGAGCACTTGCGGCTCCTCGTGGAACCTCTGTCCTATCCCGTGGCCGCAGAACTCGCGCACGACGCTACAGCCGTGCTCCTCCGCCCAGCACTGAATCGCGTGACCGATGTCGCCGAGGTGCGCGCCGGGCTTCACCGCGAGAACGCCGCGCCACATGCACTCGAAGGTCACCTCGCACAGGCGGCGCGCCTGGATCGAAGGCTGGCCGGCGTAGAACATGCGGCTGGTGTCGCCGTGGTAGCCGTCCTTGATCACCGTGATATCGATGTTGACGATATCGCCAGGCTTGAGTTTCTTGTCGCCGGGCACCCCGTGGCATACCACGTGGTTGACCGACGTGCAGGTCGATTTCGGGAAGGGCTGGTAGCCCGGCGGCGCGTAATTGAGCGGCGCGGGCGTCGTCTTCTGGACGTTGACCATGTAGTCATGGCACAGGTAATCGAGCTCGGCGGTAGTGACCCCCGGCCTCACGCAAGGCGCCACAAAGTCGAGCACCTCGGCGGCGAGCTTGCCGGCGACGCGCATCTTCTCGATTTCCTCCGGGGTCTTGATCGCGACCGACATGCTGTGGCGCGAGTACACGGTTTAGTAACGCTCTAACGGTTTTCGGGAAACGCGCATTGTAGTCCAGATCGCCCATGGGTGAAATCTCCGGCCCGCGCGACGGGTTCACTTGAGCGCGGAACAGTTAACGTGATAAAATAACAAGTTAGCTCGTTCTGCCGGTTGCTTGTTGCCGGCCGTGCGTGCGACGACGACACACATCTGCGGCAGGTAAGGGTGCCCGCCGTCGCGGCGGGTGCTGCAAACGCGGATGGAGGCTCAACCCTTACAGGAGATCTTAAATGTCTGTCACCATGCGCGAAATGCTGGAGGCCGGGGTCCATTTCGGGCACCAGACCCGCTACTGGAATCCCAAAATGGCCCCCTACATCTTCGGGCACCGCAACAGGATACACATCGTCAACCTCGAGAAGACCCTCGCGCTCTACCAGGACGCGCTCAAGTTCGCGCGCCAGCTCGCCAGCAACAAGGGCGTGATCCTCTTCGTGGGCACCAAGCGCCAGGCGCGCGACATCATGAGGGAGGAAGCGGTGCGCTGCGGCTCGCCTTACGTCGACTACCGCTGGCTGGGCGGCATGCTCACCAATTACAAGACGGTCAAGCAGTCGATCAAGCGGCTGCGCGACATGGAAACCATGGCGCAGGACGGCTCGCTCGACAAGATGCCGAAGAAGGAGGCGCTGCATTATCAGCGCGAGCTGGCGAAGCTCGAGCGCAGCCTCGGCGGCATCAAGGAAATGAGCGGGCTGCCCGACGCAATGTTCGTGGTGGACGTGGGTTACCACAAGGGGGCGGTGGCCGAGGCGAACAAGCTTCGCATTCCGGTAATCGCGGTGGTCGACACCAACCATTCCCCGGACCGCGTGGATTACGTGATTCCGGGTAACGACGATTCGAGCCGCGCGATCCGCCTCTATGTGCGTGGCGTCGCTGACGCGGTGCTCGAAGGGCGAACGGACAGCGTGAAGGAAATCGTTGCGGGCGACGAGTTTGTCGAGGTCGAGGAGAGCGAATCGGCCGAGAAGGAATAACCCGGCTGCTGATCGCGCAAGGGGGCGACCGCCCCCTTTTTTTGAACCGAGAGCCCCTGAATCGCGTGTTTCATCATGTCAGGGGCTCCAAGGAGCGAGAATCGATGGCGGAAATCACCGCAGGCATGGTGAAAGAACTGCGCGGGGCGACCGGCCTCGGCATGATGGAGTGCAAGAAGGCGCTCGCCGAGGCAAACGGCGACATGAATGCCGCGATGGATCTGCTGCGCATCAAGAGCGGCGCCAAGGCAACCAAGGTTGCGGGACGGGTCGCCGCCGAGGGCGCCGTGGCCGCGTTTGTCGCCGCAGACGGCAAGAGCGGCGCGCTGGTCGAGGTGAACTGCGAAACCGATTTTGTCGCGAAGGACGCGGACTTCGCGGCGTTCGCGCGCGGGGTCGCGCGGGTGGTGGCGGAGGCCGATCCCGCCGATCTCGCTGCGCTCACCGCCGCCCGCCTGCCCTCGGGGGAGACCGTAGAGCAGGCGCGCCAGGCGCTCATCATGAAGCTCGGCGAGAACATCGGCGTGCGGCGTTTTGCGCGCATCGCGCCGCGGGGCGAGCTCGCGTTCTACCTGCACGGCAACAAGATCGGGGTGCTCGTCGACTACGACGGCGACGCCGCGCTCGGCAAGGACCTCGCAATGCACATCGCGGCGAGCAAACCGCTGTGCGTGTCGCGCAATCAGCTTCCGGCGGAAGCGCTCGCCAAGGAGCGCGAGATCCAGCTCGCGCGCGCGAAGGAGAGCGGCAAGCCGGAGCACATCGTCGCCAAGATGGTGGAGGGAGCCGTCGCGAAGTACGTCGCCGAAGTGACGCTGCTCGGACAGCCGTTTGTCAAGAACGACAAGCAAACCGTCGAGAAGCTGCTCGGGGCGAGGAGCGCGACGGTCCATGGATTCCGGCTGTTCGTGATGGGGGAAGGGCTGGAGAAGAAGAAGGGCGACTTTGTCGCCGAAGTCATGGCGCAGGCGGGTGGGGCGCGGCGGAATGAGCAGGCCGGGGCTGTGCAACCGTCCTGACCGATGACCGCCGCTCCTGCATACAAGCGCATCCTGCTCAAGCTGAGCGGGGAAGCGCTGATGGGCGAGGACACCTACGGCGTCAACCGCACCACCCTGGACCGCATCGTCGGCGAGGTCGCGGAGGTGGTGAAGCTCGGGGTCGAGGTCGGCGTGGTGATCGGCGGCGGCAATATCTTTCGCGGCATCGCGCCGGCAGCCGCCGGCATGGATCGCGCCACCGCCGACTACATGGGAATGCTCGCCACGGTGATGAACGCGCTGGCGCTGCAGGACGCGATGCGCCGTGTTAATCTGGCGGCGCGCGTGCAGTCGGCGCTCAACATCGATCAGGTGGCGGAACCCTATATCCGCGGCAAGGCGATGCGCTACCTCGAGGAGGGCAAAGTGGTGATCTTCGCCGCGGGCACGGGCAATCCTTTTTTTACGACGGATACGGCAGCCGCCCTGCGCGGCATGGAGATGAACGTCAACCTGGTGCTCAAGGCGACGAAAGTGGACGGAGTGTATACCGACGACCCGAAGATCCATGCTGACGCGATGCGCTACAAGCGACTGACGTTCGACGAGGCGATCATCAAGAACCTCAAGGTGATGGACGCGACCGCGTTGACGCTGTGCCGCGACCAGAAGCTGCCGGTCAACGTGTTCAGCATCTTCAAGCCCGGCGCGCTCAAACGCGTGGTGTTGGGCGAGGACGAAGGAACGATGGTGCACAGCTAGCCCTCAGGGCTTGAATCGCGACGGCTCACGGAGGACGCACTATGATTGCCGATATCAGGAAGACCGCGGAACAGAAAATGAAAAAAACGCTGGAGGCGCTCAAGGCCGATCTGAGCAAGGTGCGTACCGGACGCGCACATACCGGCCTGCTCGATCATATCGTGGTCGATTACTACGGTACGCCGACGCCCGTCCCCCAGGTTGCCAACGTAAGCCTGCTCGATGCGCGTACCATCGGCGTCACGCCCTGGGAAAAGAAAATGGCGGGGGCCATCGAGAAGGCGATCCGCGATTCCGATCTCGGCCTCAATCCTGCGACCGTCGGCGAAATCGTGCGGGTGCCGATGCCGCCGCTCACCGAGGAGCGCCGCAAGGAGTTGATCCGCGTCGTGCGGCACGAGGCGGAGAATGCGCGTGTGGCGGTCCGCAACGTCCGGCGCGATGCCATCGGCCATCTGAAGGACCTGCTCAAGCAGAAGAAGGTCGCGGAAGACGAGGAACGCCGCGCGCAGGATGACATCCAGAAGCTCACCGACCGCCACGTCGCCGAAATCGACAAGCTGCTGGCGGGCAAGGAAGCCGATCTGATGGCCGTATGACGCCCACGAGCTCCACCCTCGCCGTCCCCGAACCCCGCGCCATCCCGCGCCACGTCGCGATCATCATGGATGGCAACGGCCGCTGGGCGAAGCAGCGTTTCCTGCCGCGCATTGCCGGTCACCGCCGCGGGATGGAGGCGGTGCGCAAGACGGTGCGCGCGTGCGCCGAGCGTGGCGTGCAGTATCTGACGCTGTTTGCATTCTCCAGCGAGAACTGGCGGCGGCCGGTCGAGGAGGTGTCGTTCCTGATGCAGCTGTTCGTGATGGCGCTCGAGCAGGAAGTCGCGAAACTTCACGAAAACAACATGCGCTTCAAGGCGATCGGGGACCTCACGCGCTTCGAGCCCCGCCTGGTGCGGCTCATTCGCGACGCGGAGCAGCTCACCGCGAACAACGGGCGGCTTACCCTCACGGTGGCGGCGAACTACGGCGGCCGCTGGGACATCCTGCAGGCGGTAAAACACATGTTGAGCAAGCGGCCGGAACTGGCGGAGGGTTTCACCGAGACCGACATGGCGCCGTATCTCGCGATGCATTACGCGCCGGAGCCCGATCTTTTCATCCGCACCGGCGGCGAACAGCGCGTGAGCAACTTCCTGCTGTGGCAGCTCGCGTACACCGAGCTTTACTTCACCGGCATGCTGTGGCCCGATTTCGATGCCGAAGCGCTCGATCGGGCGATTGCCTCGTACCAGAGGCGCGAGCGACGTTTCGGGCGCACCAGCGAGCAACTGCAGCAGCGCGTGGAAGCGCCGGTGTACGCGCAGCACGAGGCGGGCGACACCCGCTAGGCCGGCGCCGCGCATCGGATCCTTGCCACATCGCATGCCCTGGCAGCGCGTCATCACGGCGGCCGTCGCGGTCCTGCTGTTCGTGTCCGCGGCGTTTTCCCTCGGCAATCTCCTGTGGGCCGCCTTGCTGCTGGTGCCGGTTGCGGTCGGCGGCTGGGAATGGGCCGGACTCGGCGGGTTTCCACTCCGGGCACGATGGACCTTTTGCGCAGCGGTGCTCGCCTCCTGCCTCGTCTTGCTCGCCGCCCCCCCCTTCTTCGAGCGCGAGATTTATTTCGCCAGCGCCGCATTCTGGCTCGCGCTTGCACCGTGCTGGCTCGCCTGGAAATGGCGCCCGCCTGGCAAATGGCTGCTGGCGGCCGCCGGGTGGGTCTTGCTGGTCCCGACCTGGCTGGCGCTGGCGCGGCTGCAGATGCAGCCAGCTTTCCTCACCGCGCTGGTCGCCGTCATCTGGGTGTCCGACAGCGCGGCCTACGTTACGGGTCGCGCCTTCGGCAGACACAGGCTCGCCCCGGCCATCAGTCCCGGCAAGACGTGGGAGGGGGTGGTTGGGGCGCTCGCCGCAGTCTCCGTGTATTATGGGCTGCTTTGGTTTATATTCATGCCGACACAGACCGCAGCGCAGGCGTTGGCGGGGTGGCTGCTGGCGAGCGGGATGACCGCGCTCGGCATCGAGGGGGATCTGTTCGAATCCTGGATGAAGCGGGTGGCCGGCGTGAAAGACAGCGGCAACGTGATGCCGGGGCACGGCGGCATACTCGACCGCATCGACGGCCTCACCGCCAGCATGCCGCTCGCGGCGCTGTGCGCTGACACGGTCAGAATTCTGCGATAGGCGATAATGCGTAAAGTGCAGCACGTCACGGTTCTCGGAGCCACCGGCAGCGTGGGCCTCAACACGCTGGACGTGATCTCCCGGCACCCCGACAAATTCGAAGTCGTGGCGCTCACCGCGAACCGCAATGTCGATTCCCTGTTCGGGCTGTGCGTGAAGTTCCGGCCCACGTATGCGGTGATGCTCGATGCCGGAGGCGCCGAGCGGTTGCGGCGGCGCGTAACGGAGGCGGCGCTCGCAACCGAAGTGTTGTGCGGCGCGGGGGCGCTGGAAGAGGTCGCGACGCTGCCGCAGGTCGACACCGTGATGGCCGCCATCGTGGGCATCGCCGGACTGCGGCCGGCGCTCGCGGCGGCGCGCGCCGGCAAGAAGATCCTCCTCGCGAACAAGGAGTCCCTCGTTACCGCCGGAGCGATCTTCATCGACGCCGTGAAGCGAAGCGGCGGAGTGCTGCTGCCGATCGACAGCGAGCACAACGCAATCTTCCAGGCGCTGCCGCGGCGGTTTACCGGAGACCTCGGCGCGGTGGGCGTGCGCCGCATCCTGCTCACCGCTTCCGGCGGACCGTTCCGCACCACGCCGCTCGAGGACCTCGAACAGGTCACGCCGCAGCAGGCGTGCGCGCATCCGAACTGGATCATGGGCCGCAAGATCTCAGTGGACTCGGCTACCATGATGAACAAGGGCCTCGAAGTGATCGAGGCGCGCTGGCTGTTCAACGCAGGCGAGCCCTGCATCAAGGTCGTGATCCACCCGGAGAGCGTGATCCACTCGCTTGTCGAATACATCGACGGCTCGATGATCGCGCAACTGGGTAATCCCGACATGCGCACGCCGATCGCTTACGCGCTCGGCTATCCGGAACGCATCGATGCGGGAACGGACTTTCTCGATCTGGCTCGCGTGCGTGCGCTGCATTTCGAGGAACCCGACCATCGACGCTTTCCCTGCCTCGATCTGGCCTATCAGGCGTTGCGTGCCGGCGGCAGCGCGCCCACGTCGCTCAACGCCGCCAACGAAGTCGCGGTGGCGAGCTTCCTCGAGGGGCGGCTGCGCTTCAGCGACATTGCGCGCCTGATCGAGTCGGTGCTGGGGAGGGTCGCCTGCACCACGATCACCACCATTGAAGACGTCCTCGCCGCGGACCGCAAGTCGCGCCTGTGCGCGGAGGAATGGCTGCGGAAGGCCGGGAGCGATGCAACGGTGGAGGCGAAGATGAGCTACGCCGGCCGCTGACGGACGTCCTGCTGCATGAACCTGATCACGACCATCGCCGCATTCGCGCTGGCGCTCGGACTGCTCATCGTGGTTCACGAACTGGGCCACTATGTAATCGCCCGCCTGTGCAACGTCAAGGTGCTGCGTTTCTCCATCGGCTTTGGCAGGGCAGTCGCGGTGCGGCGCTTCGGGCGCGATCAGACCGAATGGGTGCTCGCAGCCTTTCCGCTCGGCGGCTACGTCAAGATGCTCGACGAACGTGAGGGCGAGGTTGCAGCGCACGAGCTCGCGCGCACCTTCAACCGGCAATCGGTCTACCGCCGCCTCGCGATCGTCGTCGCCGGCCCCGCGGCCAACTTCCTGTTCGCAATCGCGGCCTACTGGATTCTGTTCGTGCACGGCGTGCCCGGCATGAAGCCGCTGATCGGAGCGGTGATGCCCGCGACGCCGGCTGCGGTCGCGCGGTTCACGCCGGGAGAGACGATCGTGAAGATCGACGATGAACCGGTCGCAACATGGCAGGACGCGCGCTGGCTGCTGCTCAAACGCGCAGTGCAGAAGGCGACGGTGACCGTCGAGGTCCGCAACGCGCGCGGAGAGATCAACTGGCGCCGGCTCGATCTGTCCCGCCTCAGCGCGCAGGAGCTCGATGGCGATTTTCTACGCGCGCTGGGGCTTACCCGCTATCAGCCCGCGGTGGCGCCGGTGATCGGCCACATCGTGGCGGGCGGCGCCGCCGAGCGCGGCGGCCTCAGGGCAGGCGACCGCATCGTCGCGATCGGCAAGCAGGGAGTCGACCGCTGGGAACAGGTGGTGGAGGCGGTGCGCGGCAACCCTCTATCGCCGCTGGTGCTGGAAATAGAGCGGGGCGCCACGCCGCCGCAGAGGGTTACCGTGATCCCTGATGCGGTCGTCGAAAACGGCCAGAAGCTGGGAAGGATCGGCGCCGCCCCGCGGATCGACCGCGCGGCGATCGCGGGACTGTTCACCGAAGTGCGCTATTCGCCGTGGGAAGCGGTGCTCAAGTCGCTCGACAAGACGTGGGATACTTCGGTATTCAGCCTCAAGATGCTCGGCAAGATGATCGTCGGCGAAGTGTCGCTCAAGAACCTCAGCGGTCCGATAACGATCGCCGACTATGCGGGCCAGTCCGCGCAGAGCGGCTGGATCGCCTACCTGTTCTTCCTCGCGCTGATCAGCATCAGCCTCGGGGTGCTCAATCTGCTGCCCATCCCCTTATTAGATGGGGGGCACTTGATGTATTATATTCTCGAGGTGTTCAAGGGCAGTCCGGTGTCGGACAGGGCCATCGAGATCGGGCAGCACGTTGGCATGGCGCTGCTGTTCACGTTGATGGCTTTCGCGCTGTATAACGATATAAACCGTCTCATAAGCGGCTGATCATTCGATGATTCCGGTTCGCGTTGCGGTCTTGCTGTGCGGGTTTTTTTTCGCTTTGCACGCGGCGGCGATCGAGCCGTTCGTCATCAGGGACATCCGCGTCGAAGGACTGCAGCGCACCGAGGCCGGCACGGTGTTCAGCTACCTGCCGGTCAAAGTCGGCGACCTCATGAACGACGAGAAGGCGGCGCAGGCGATTCGCTCGCTCTACGCGACCGGTTTCTTTCGCGACGTCACGCTCGAGGTCGACAACGGCGTGCTCATCGTGGTGGTGCAGGAGCGGCCATCGATCGCTCAGGTCGATTTCGTCGGGATCAGGGAATTCAGCGCCGATGATCTGCGCAAGGGGCTGCGCCAGATCGGACTGGCCGACGGCCGGATCTTCGACCGGGCACTGCTCGACAAGGCGGAGCAGGAGCTCAAGCGCCAGTACCTGAGCCGCGGCAGGTACGCGGTGAACATCACCACCACGGCGACACCGCTCGAACGCAACCGCGTCGCGATCAGCTTCAACGTCGACGAAGGCGACGTCGCCAAGATCCGCCAGATCAGCATCATCGGCGCGCAGGTGTTCCAGGAAAGGGACCTGTTGAAGCTTTTCGTGCTGCGCACGCCCGGGCTGATGACGTGGTTCAGCAAGCACGACCAGTATTCGCGCCAGAAGCTCGGCGCGGACCTGGAGACATTGCGCTCGTTCTATCTCAACCAGGGCTACCTCGAGTTGAGCATCGACTCGACGCAGGTCTCGATTACCCCGGACAAGAAAGACATTTACATCACGATCAGCATCACCGAGGGAAGGAAGTACACGGTATCCGGCGTCAAGGTCGCCGGGGAGATGCTGATTCCCGAAGAGGAGATCCGCAAGCTCATCAAGATCGCGCCGGGTGACGTATTCTCGCGCGAGAAGCTCACCGAGTCCAGCAAGCTGATCAGCGACCGCCTGGGCAACGACGGCTACGCGTTCGCCAACGTCAACGCGATACCCGAGGTGAACCGGGACAAGCAGCAGGTGGCGTTCACGTTTTTCATCGATCCCGGCCGGCGCGTCTACGTGCGCCGCATCAATGTCACGGGCAACACCCGCACGCGTGACGAGGTGATCCGGCGCGAGATGCGCCAGCTCGAGGGCGGCTGGTACTCCGCCGAGAAGATCAATCTCTCGAAGCGCCGTATCGACAAACTCGGATATTTCACCGAGGTCAACGTGGAGACGCCGGCGGCGCCCGGTACCACGGACCAGGTGGATGTCAACATCAGCGTGACCGAGCGGCCGACCGGCAATATCCTGCTCGGTGCCGGCTTCGGCAGCGGCGAGGGCATCATCCTGTCGGGGGCGGTGGCGCAAAACAACATTTTCGGGTCCGGCAGGCACGTGTCGGCGCAGGTGAACAGCAGCAAGATCAACACGACCTACGCGTTGTCGTACACCGATCCGTATTACACCGTGGACGGCGTGAGCCGCGGTTTCGACGTCTACCTGCGCAAGGTCGATCCTTCGACAAACTTTCTCGGTAACTACCGGACCGATACCCGCGGCGGGACGGTGCGCTTCGGCGTGCCGATCAGCGAAGTCGACACCGTACAGTACGGCCTGGGCTACGAGCGAACGAAGATCGACGTCTTCGAAGACAGCCCGCTGATCTACCGTGACTACGTTGCCACCTTCGGCGACACCAACTCGACCATACTCGGATCAGTCGGGTGGGCGCGTGATAACCGCGACAGCCTGATCTACCCGACCTCGGGTACCTTGCAGCGGGTCGTCGGTGAAATCGGGCTTCCGGGCGGCACGTTGCGGTATTACAAGGCCTCGTACCAGTACCAGCGTTACTTTCCGCTGACCCGGTTCTACACGTTGATGCTGAACGGCGAAATCGGCTATGGCGGAGGCTACGGCGAGAAGCCGCTGCCCTTCTTCAAGAACTTCATCGTGGGCGGCATCACCTCGGTGCGCGGCTACCGCACCGGCACCATCGGCCCCAAGGACTCCAATGGCGATCCGCGCGGCGGCAACCGCAGGCTGGTCGCCAACGCCGAGGTATTATTCCCGTTCCCCGGCCTGGAAAACGACAAGTCTGTGCGGGTGAGCGCGTTCGTGGACGCCGGCATGGTGGGGGAAAAGTACGCGACGGCGGATCTGCGCTACTCGATCGGCGTGGGGGTCAACTGGATCTCGCCGATGGGACCGCTCAAGCTGTTCTATGCGAAGCCGGTGCGCGATCAGCCCGGAGACAACAGCCAGAGATTGCAGTTCGTCTTTGGCGGAAACTTCTGATCCCGGCGTCACGGGCGTCGGGCGGTGCGATGCGGGGTCTTTTATTGCATGGAGGCTACTTTGTGAGGTACTTGGGCTTGGTACTGATCGGCTGCGGGCTGCTGCTCGCAGGGACGCCGCTGAGAGCCGCCGAGGTCAAGATCGGCTTCATCGACGTTGAACGATTGAACCGCGAGTCCGCACCGGCGGAGCGCGCCAACAAGAAGCTCGAAAAGGAGTTCGCGCCGCGCGCCGCCGAATTGCAGCGGATGGAAAATCAGATCAAGGGGCTGCAGTCGCAGCTCGAGAAGGAGGCGATGACGACGAGCGAGTCTGATCGTCGCGCCAAGGAGCAGGAGCTCGCGCGCGTGAGCCGCGACTTTCAGCGCATGCAGCGTGAGTTCCGCGAAGATCTCAACCTGCGGCGCAACGAAGAGCTCTCCGCGCTGTTCGAGCGCGCAAACCGTGCGATCCGCCAGATCGCAGAGGCGGAGAAATTCGACCTGATCGTGCAGGAGGCGGTCTACCGCAGCCCGCGCATCGACATCACCGACAAGGTGCTGAAGGCGCTCGAGAAGTGACCTCTCGAGGTTAAACGGGGGCGGCGGCGCGCTGCGGTCAGGCCATACATAGCCGCGCACGGCTGACCCGGTCATCCGCTGGCAATGAGCCGCAAGACCCGAACCTACACTCTGCGAGAAATCGTCAAGCGCCTCGGCGGCGAGTTGGTGGGCGACCCGCGCGTGCGCGTGAGCCAGGTGGCGACGCTCGAGAGCGCGCGCCCCGAACACCTCGCGTTCGCCGCCCACGGCAAGTATCTCAGGCAACTCGCGAACACCGCCGCGGGGGCGGTCATCGTGGGCCGCGCGGGGCGCGGCGCGACCGGCCTGCCGCGCATCGTGTGCGACGATCCCTACGCCTATTTCGCGCGCGTATCCGCGTTCCTCAACCCTCGGCCCCGGGCGAGGTCGGGGGTGCATCCCGCGGCGCGGGTGGCGCGCTCGGCGCGCGTCGGCGGGGGTGCATCGGTCGGAGCTTTCGCGGTAATCGAGGACAACGTGCGGCTCGGTCCCAATTGCAGCATCGGCGCCGGCTGCTACCTCGGTGCCAACGTCAGCGTGGGAGCCGGCAGCGAGCTGTATCCCAACGTCGTGGTCTATCATGATTGCGTGATCGGAGAACGGGCCGTCCTGCACGCCGGCGCGGTGATCGGCGCGGACGGCTTCGGCATCGCGATGCACGAGGGCCGCTGGCTCAAGATCCCGCAGATCGGGCGCGTGGTGATCGGCGACGATGTCGAGATCGGGGCCAACACCACCGTCGACCGCGGCGCGCTCGACGACACGGTGATCGAGGACGGGGTGAAGCTCGACAACCAGATCCAGGTGGGGCACAACGTACGCATCGGCGCGCACACCGCGATTGCCGGATGCGCGGGCATCGCGGGCAGCGCACGCATCGGCCGTTACTGCAGGATCGGCGGCGGCGCCATCATCCTGGGCCACCTCACGATTGCGGACCACGTGGACATTTCGGCGGCGACGCTGATCACCAAATCGATAGGAAAACCGGGCACATACACCTCGGCGTATCCTTTCGAGGCGCACCGCAACTGGCTCAAGAACGCCGCACACCTGAGAAAGCTCGACGAGCTGGTGCGCGCCGTCCGCAAGCTCGGCCGCGGAGCGCGGCAACGAGAGGGGAAAAAATCTTGAACAGCATGGACATTCACGAGATCCTCGAGTACCTGCCGCACCGCTATCCGTTCCTGCTGGTCGACCGCGTGTTGTCGTGCGAGCCCGGCAAGAGCATTGTCGCTCTCAAGAACGTCACCATCAACGAGCCGTTCTTCAGCGGGCACTTTCCTCACCATCCGGTGATGCCGGGAGTGCTCATCGTGGAAGCGCTGGCGCAGGCCGCGGCGATTCTGTCGTTCAAGACCATGAACGCGAAGGCGAACGACGAGTCGGTCTACTATTTCGTCGGCATCGATCACGCGCGCTTCAAGAAACCGGTGTCGGCCGGAGACACCATGCTGCTCACGGTCACCCTCACGCGCCACACGCGCGGCATCTGGAAGTTTTCCGCGGAGGCGCGGGTCGGCGACCAGGTGGTGGCCGAGGCGGAGCTGATGTGCACGGTGCGCGCGCTCAGGGACGGCGGCGAGGAGTAAGGCGGCTCCACGCGTTGCTGCCCGGAAAACGGCCATGGCACGTCGCAGCGCAGTGATTCATCCCGCGGCCATCGTCGATCCGCGGGCGAGGATCGCCGCCGATGTTGAGATCGGCCCGTACGCGATCATCGGCGAGCACGTCGAGATCGGCAGCGGGTGCCGCGTGGGCCCGCACGCGGTCATCACCGGCCGCACCCGCATCGGCAAGAACAACCGGATTTACCAGTTCGTGTCGCTCGGCGAGGTGCCTCAGGACAAGAAATACGGCGGGCAACCGACGCGACTTGAAATCGGCGACGGCAATACCATACGCGAATTCTGCACGTTCAACTGCGGCACCGAGCAAGATGCGGGCGTCACGCGGGTCGGCGACGACAACTGGATCATGGCCTACGTGCACCTCGCGCACGACTGCCAGGTGGGGAACCACACCGTCTTCGCCAACAACGCACAGCTCGCCGGGCATGTCCATGTCGGCGATTACGCGGTTCTTGGCGGCTTCACCGTGGTGCACCAGTTCTGCCATATCGGCGCCCACAGCATCACCGCGATGGGGACCATAGTGCTGCAGGACATTCCGCCTTACGTGATGGCTTCCGGCAACTTCGCCCGGCCCTACGGCGTGAATCAGGAGGGGCTGAAACGGCGCGGTTTCGACTCCGCTGCGATCGCCAGGATCAAGCGCGCCTACAAGACGCTGTACAAAACGGGGCTTACGCTCGAGCGCGCGAAGGCGGAGCTCACGAAGCAGACCGCAGAATGCCCTGCGATCCGGCCGCTGCTCGAGTTTATCGACCGTTCGGGCCGCGGCATCATCCGCTGACCTGGCCGGGAGGGCGGAGATGAGCCGCTCGACGCCGTATATCGGCATGGTCGCGGGCGAGGCGTCCGGCGATTTGCTCGGCGCGCACCTGATCGCCGCGCTCAGGGAGCGCATCGCGCCGGCGCGGTTCGTCGGCGTCGGTGGGCCGAGAATGGAAGCGGCCGGAATGCGCGTGCTCTATCCGATGGAGAAGCTCGCGGTGCGCGGCTATGTCGAGGTGCTCAGGCACTATCTCGAGATCACCGGCATCCGCCGCAGGCTCGCCGCGCGTTTTCTGGCCGAGCCGCCGGATGTGTTCATCGGCATCGATGCGCCTGACTTCAACCTCGATCTGGAAGCGCGCCTGCGCGCGCATGGCATCCCCACCGTGCAGTACGTCAGCCCCGCGATCTGGGCGTGGCGGCGCGAGCGCATGCGCAAGATCAGGCGCGCGGTCTCCAAGGTGCTCACGTTGTTCCCGTTCGAGCAGGCGCTCTATGATGAAGCGGGGATCGCCTCGGCCTATGTCGGCCATCCGCTCGCGGACGTGCTGGCGGGATTTCCCGACCGCCGCGCGATGCGCGAGCAGCTGCGGCTGCCCGCTGCGGCGCGCGTCATCGCACTGCTGCCCGGCAGCCGCGTGAGCGAGCTCGTGCAGATGGCGGACTTGTTCATTGCGACCGCGAGACGCATCGGCGACACCGCTCCGGACGCGCTGTTTCTCGTTCCGCTCGCGACCCGAGAGACCAAGGAGATGTTCGAATCGGCGCTCTACCGGAACGAAGCGCAGTACCAGGCGTTCACGCTCATGTTCGGCCACGCGCACGAAGCGATCGCAGCCGCCGACGTCGTGCTTGCCGCCTCCGGCACCGCGACCCTCGAAGCGGCGCTGCTCCGGCGGCCGATGGTGATCACCTACCGGATGCCGCGACTGTCGTGGTGGATCACTTGCCGCAAGAAGTACCTCCCGTACGTAGGGCTGCCCAATATTCTCGCCGGCCGGTTCATCGTGCCGGAAATCCTTCAAGACGACGCGACGCCGGAGAATCTGGCGCAGGCGCTTCTCAATCTCCTCAACGACACCCGGGTGCGCGCGCGCCTGGAGAGCCGTCTCGCGGAACTTGGCGCTGCGCTGCGCCAGGATGCGGCGCGCAAGGCGGTCGAGGCGATCCTTCCGCTCCTGCAACCATAGAGCGATCATGCGGCTGATCTGCGGTGTCGATGAAGCGGGCAGGGGACCGCTGGCCGGCCCGGTGTACGCCGCAGCGGTCATCCTCGGTCCGGATTGCGTGATTGCGGGGCTCGACGACTCCAAGAAGCTCAGCGCACGCCGGCGCGAGCGGCTGGAGGCAGAGATCAAGGCGCGCGCGCTTTGCTGGACCGTGGCAAGCGCCTCGGTCGAGGAGATCGACGCATTCAACGTCCTGCAGGCGACACTGCTCGCGATGCGGCGCGCGGTGGAGAGCCTCGAGCGCGAGCCGGCCGAAGTCGTGGTCGATGGGCCGCACTGCCCGCAACTGAGGTTCCCGGCACGGGCCGTCGTTGGAGGCGATGCCCTCGTTGCCGAGATCGCGGCAGCATCGATTCTCGCCAAGACCGCGCGGGACGCCGTGATGTTGGCGCTGCACCAGTGTTTCCCGCAATACGGCTTCGATCGGCACAAAGGATATCCGACGGCGGCGCATCTTGCCGCGCTGCGCATCCACGGTGTCTCGGCGGTGCATCGCAGGAGCTTCGCACCGGTGCGGGCGCTGCTGGCGAGCGGAAAGCGGTAACCGGTGCCACGGACGGCTCCCGGCGCGGCATCCGCCGTCTGCCGCTTGCCGTCGACCGTTTACCACTGCCGGCGCGATGTAACGGCAAGCTCAGGCAAGCTCTGCGAGCAGCGCCTTGAGCGCTGCGGTCTCGTGTCGCGGCGTCACGAGCCGGCGTCGCGCCGCGCACTGCCGCTTGAGCAGCCGGTAGTAGCCGGGGTCGCTTTCGGCGCGCCACAAGAGCTCCGCCAGCGCGCCCTCGTCTTCGAGCGTGTAGTAGCCTGCGTAATCCGCGCCCAGCATTCCGATGTTCCCGGGTATCCTCGAGGCGATGGCGGGCACGCCCGCGGCAAGCGCTTCGGTGACGACGTTGGCCCCGCCCTCCATGCGCGAACTGATCACCATTAGCCGGCCGCGCGCAAGGAGCTTGAGCGCTTTCCAGTGTGGCAATTCCCCCAGCCAGCGGTAGCGGGGCTCGCGCGCCATCCACTCGCGCGCCTCGTCCGCCATCTGCGGGCTCATCGCGCCGCCGATGTGGGTGACACGGAGGCGGCTCGTAGCCGGCAGGAAGCGCAACGCTGCGGCGGTGCGGAACGGATCTTTCTCATCGCGCAGATGGCCGCTCACGCAGACCTCGAAACAGCGCTTGAGCGGGGCTACACGGTGTAGCGGCCGCGCCGACTGGTAGATGATCCGCGTCTTCGCCCGCAGCCGGGCGGCGAGCTCGCAGGGACCCATGTCCTGCAGCACGACAAGCCGCGTCGCGAGCCTGAGCGATTCCTGCGCGGAGGAGTCGAAGCGGATGTCGCGGTAGAGATCGGTGCCGGTCAACGCGACGATCAGCGGCTGGTCCGGGAATGCGAGCGCAAAACGCCTGATCGAGTCATGGCTGCGGCGCGCGTGCAGCGCGATCATCGCGTCCGCCCGGATTCCGCTCCACGTGACCTCGACCCTCACTTCATGACCCAGCCCCCGCAGCAACCCCGCCCAGCGCGCCGCGGTTGTGCGGTTGCCGTAGCGTGAACGCGCGCCGGCAGGAGTAACGAGCGCGATTTTCATGTCCTGTCGATCACGCTACACTGTGTACTGGCGAAGATCTCGTGCACTATACCAGACACGCCGCTTCATGACGCCGTTCTTGCGTTTTCCGGGCGAAGAGCTCGCCGGCCTGCTGCGCGCGGCGCGCGATCGGACGCTCGCGCTTTCCATTGATTTGAACGGCGAGCGGCTCCTCGGACCGCGGCTTGCGATCGTCAACCCGCCGCTGTGGGAGATCGGCCACGTCGGCTGGTTCCAGGAGCACTGGTGCCTGCGCTACCAGCCGGGAAGCGAATTGTCGCCTTCGCTGCTGCCGGACGCCGACCGACTCTATGATTCGGCCCGGGTGCCGCACGATACGCGCTGGGAGCTGCCTCTGCCCGGGTTCGATGCGACGCTCGATTACCTGCAGCAGGTGCTCGAGCGCGTATTGCAGCGGATCGAACGCGAGGGGCGCACGGTGCATCTCGGCTATTTCGTGCAGCTCGCGGCGTATCACGAGGAGATGCACTGCGAGGCTTTCACCTACACTCGCCAGACGCTGGGCTATGCCGCCCCGCGGCTCCCGGCGGCGCTCGCCGCATCCCCGTGCACCGGGCCGTGGCCGGGCGATGCGAACGTTGCCGGAGGCGAGTTTCCCCTCGGCGCCGTTCCCGCCGCGGGCTTCGTCTTCGACAACGAGAAGTGGGCGCATGCAGTCAGGCTCGAGCCGTTTGCGATTGCCCGCGCACCGGTCACCAACGCCGAGTTCGCGGCGTTTGTGGAGGATGCCGGTTACACGCGCCGCGACCTTTGGCGCGCCGCTGGCTGGAAATGGCGCGAGAGCGTGCAGGCCGTGGCTCCCGTCTACTGGATAAAACAGCATGGCGAATGGCTGCACCGCACGTACGACGTGACCGCGCCGCTCGTGCCGCATGCACCGGTGATTCACGTCAACTGGTACGAGGCCGACGCCTACTGCAGATGGGCGGGCAGAAGACTGCCGACCGAGGCGGAATGGGAATGCGCTGCGGCCGGTCCGGCGCCCCACGCGGACGGAATCACCAAGCGCCGCTACCCGTGGGGAGAGGCTGTGCCGCAGCCGGGGCACGCGAATCTGTTCGGCGTCGTCAACGTGCTCGCCGATGTATCGGCGTTCACCGGGGGCGACAGCGCGTGCGGGTGCCGGCAGATGCTCGGCAACGTCTGGGAGTGGACCGCGGATTGGTTCCAGCCGTACCCCGGGTACGCGCGCGATCCTTACCAGGAATACTCCGAGCCGTGGTTCGGCAACCACAAGGTGCTGCGCGGCGGCTGCTTCGCCACGCGGGCGAACCTGCTGCGCAACACCTGGCGCAATTTTTACACCCCCGAACGGCGCGACGTGTTTGCCGGCTTCCGCACTTGCGCGCTCTGACCGCCAGCCCCATCACTTCTCGCGACAACCCGCTGTTCAAGTCGCTCGCGGCGCTCGCGCGCTCGGCGCGGGAGGGCGTACACGTCGAGCAGGTCTTGCTCGACGGCGCGCATCTCGTGGCGGCGTACCTGGAACACGTCGGTGTGCCGCAACGCATGGTGGTGAGCGCCTCGGCGCTGGGGCGGCCCGAGATCGCGAGACTGCTGGCGGATTCCGGTGCGAAGGAGCCGGCGGTGTTGAGCGACGCGCTGTTCAAGCGGATTTCGCAAGTGGCGACACCTCAAGGTATCCTAGCCGTAGCCCGCAAGCTAGCGCCGCCGCCCGTGGGAGACCGCGAGTTTTGCGTCGCGCTCGAGGACGTCCAGGATCCCGGGAACCTGGGATCGATCCTGCGCTCCGCCGCCGCAGCCGGCGCGCGACACGTGCTGCTCTCGAAGGGCTGCGCGCAAGCATGGTCGCCCAAGGTGACGCGCGCGGCGATGGGCGCACATTTCCTGCTCGCGATTCACGAGCGCGTCGATCTTACCGGCTTTCTCAGGCGCTTTCGCGGCCGCGTCGTCGCTACCGGCGGGCGCGGCGCGCGTTCGGTGTTCGCCGCCGATCTCACGGGGGATATCGCGCTTCTGTTCGGCAACGAAGGCGCGGGACTGTCGCGCACGCTGCTCGTCGCGGCCGATGAGGTCGTCGCGATCCCGATGCCGGGCGGGACCGAGTCGCTCAACGTCGGGGCGGCCGCGGCGGTGTGCCTGTTCGAGAGGGTGAGACAGCTGCAGGTCAATGCGGAACGATGAACGATGAATGATGAACGCGGGGCGACGGCCGATCCCCCGCCTGCCATTCATCCTCGGCTAATAAATCCGTCTTACCAGCTTCGCCTCGTGCAGGATCGTGGTCGCCAGCTCCTCGACCGACTTGCTGGTGGCGTCGAGGTAAGGGATGCCCTCCTGTTGCATCAGCGCTTCGGCTTCGCGCACCTCGAACACGCAGTTTGCGAGCGTCGCGTAACGGCTCCCGGGGCGGCGCTCGTTACGGATCTGCTGCAGCCGCTCCGGCCGGATGGTAAGCCCGTAGAGCCGGCGCTTCAGCGGCTTCAACTGCGCCGGCAGCTGCATCGCGCTGAAATCCTCGGGGATCAGCGGATAGTTCGCGGCCTGCACCCCGTACTGCATCGCGAGATAGAGGCAGGTCGGCGTCTTCCCGCAGCGCGATACCCCGATCAGGATGATGTCCGCCTGTCCGAGGTCGCGCGTCGCGATGCCGTCGTCGTGCGAGAGCGCGTAATTGACCGACTCGATGCGATGATGATAGTTCACGAAGTCGGCCATGCTGTGCGAACGGCCGATCGCGTGCGATGCCTTGACAGCGAGCTCCTGCTCCAGGGGCGAGATGAAAATGTCGAAGCAATCGAGAAAGAGGCAGTTCGCGGAGCCCACCACGGAGGCGATCTCGGTGTTGACGAGCGTGCTGATCACGATCGGGCGAGCGCCGTCCTCGGCCGCGCGCTCGTTGATCTGTTTTACTACCGCCTGCGCCTTCTCGACCGAATCGACGAACGGAAGAGTCACCTCCTGGAAGCGCGCCGCGTCGAACTGGGTGAGCAAGCTGTGCCCGAGCATCTCGGCGGTGATGCCGGTGCGGTCGGAGACGAAAAAAGCGGTGCGTTTCTGCGGCATGCTCGGTGCACAACGTGGCGGCAAAGAGTGAAATATACCGCTTTTTGCGAAATGCACGGGAAATAGGCTAAAATGGTGCGGAATGCATAGCCGACGTCGATGACCAAATATATCTTTGTCACAGGTGGTGTGGTCTCGTCACTGGGCAAAGGTATCGCTGCCGCTTCTCTCGCCGCAATCCTCGAGTCCCGCGGCCTCAAGATCTCGATGCTCAAGCTGGATCCGTACATCAACGTGGATCCCGGCACGATGAGCCCGTTCCAGCACGGGGAAGTGTTCGTCACCGAGGACGGCGCGGAGACCGATCTCGATCTCGGTCACTACGAGCGCTTCCTGCACGCAAAGATGTCGAAGCGCAACAACTTCACGACCGGCCAGATCTACGAGAGCGTGATCAAGAAGGAGCGGCGCGGGGACTATCTCGGCGGCACGGTGCAGGTGATCCCGCACATCACCGACGAGATCAAGCATTTCATCCGGCTCGGCGCGGGCGACGCCGAAGTGGCGATCGTCGAGATTGGCGGCACGGTAGGCGACATCGAGTCGCTGCCGTTCCTGGAGGCGATCCGCCAGATGGGCATTGAGCTCGGGCGCAACAGCACCTGTTACATCCATCTGACGCTGCTTCCCTACATCGCCTCGGCGGGCGAGATCAAGACCAAGCCGACCCAGCACTCGGTAAAGGAACTGCGCGAGATCGGGATACAGCCTGACATCCTGCTGTGCCGGGCCGATCGGCCGCTGCCGGAGACGGAGCGGCGCAAGATCGCGCTCTTCACCAATGTACCGGTGGAGGCGGTGATCTCGGCGGTCGATGTCGACAGCATTTACAAGATCCCGGGAATGCTGCACTCGCAGGGACTGGACGACATCGTTTGCCGCAAGCTCGAGTTGAGCCCGCCGCCGGCGAACCTCTCCGCGTGGGACAGGCTCATCTATGCGATCGAGCACCCGCAGCGCACGGCGGACATCGCGCTGGTCGGCAAGTACGTCGATCTCACGGAGTCCTACAAATCGCTTACCGAAGCGCTCACCCACGCGGGTATCCACACCGGGGCGAGGGTCAAGATCAACTACATCGATTCGGAAACGATCGAGAAGAACGGCACGGCGTGCCTCGCGCACATGGACGCGATCCTGGTGCCCGGCGGCTTTGGCAAGCGCGGCGTGGAGGGCAAGATCAGGGCGATCCGCTACGCGCGTGAGAACAAGGTCCCCTATCTCGGCATCTGTCTCGGCATGCAGCTTGCGGTGATCGAATTCGCGCGCGACGCGGCGGGCCTGGAAGGCGCGCACAGCACCGAGTTCGACCCCGATACCCCGCATCCCGTGGTGGCGTTGATCACCGAGTGGCAGGACCGCGATGGCAGGATCGAGCACCGCGACGCCAGATCGAATCTCGGCGGCACGATGCGCCTCGGCGGGCAGGAGTGCATATTGACCCCGGGCGGCAAGGCGCACCGCATCTACGGAGCCGAGCGCGTCATCGAGCGCCACCGCCATCGCTACGAAGTCAACAACCATTACCTGCCGCGGCTGAAGCAGGCGGGACTCGTGGTCAGCGGCCTTTCCGCCCGCGACGGCCTGTGCGAAATGATCGAGCTGGCGGACCACCCGTGGTTCATCGGCTGCCAGTTTCACCCGGAATTCACCTCCACGCCACGCCACGGGCATCCGTTGTTCAAGGCCTTCATTCAAGCCGCACTCGACGCTTCCGCGGCCAGCACCGCAGCAGAGGCGGGCAGGCTGAAGAGCATCGCTTGACCGCACGATGGCACGCCGTGGTTAGAGCCCGTAACATAATGAAACACGCGTGCGTTTCATTATGTTACGGGCTCTTAGTCCGGCCGACAGTCACCGCTGAAGCCTCCCGGTCGGGCGCGCGCCGGGTGACACCCTGCACGCTCCTGTCGAGGATGGAACGATGAATCTGTGCGGGTTCGAGGTGGGGCTTGACAAGCCGCTGTTCCTCATCGCCGGCCCATGCGTCGTGGAATCGCGCGAGCTTGCGTTCGATACCGCCGGCGCGCTGAAGGAGCTGTGCACGGAGCTCGGCGTGCCGTTCGTCTACAAGTCGTCGTATGACAAAGCCAATCGTAGTTCAATAAACTCCTTTCGCGGCATTGGGTTAGAAAAAGGTCTTCAGGTACTGGATGAAGTAAGAAAAGCGGTCGGGGTCCCGGTGTTGACCGACGTCCACGAGATCGACGAGATCGGGCCCGCGGCTGCCGCGGTGGATGTGCTGCAGACCCCGGCATTCCTGTGCCGGCAAACCGATTTCATTTGCGCCGTCGCGGCGACCGGCTTGCCGGTCAACATCAAGAAGGGGCAGTTCCTCGCCCCCTCGGAGATGAAGAACGTGGTGGAAAAGGCGAGATCGGCGAGCCGCAAGGACAACATCATGGTGTGCGAACGCGGGGTGTCGTTCGGCTATCACAATCTCGTCTCCGACATGCGTTCGCTCGCGATCATGCGCGAGACCGGGTGCCCGGTGGTGTTCGACGCAACGCACTCGGTACAGCTTCCCGGCGCGCAAGGCACGACGAGCGGCGGGCAGCGCGAATTCGTGCCGGTGCTGGCGCGCGCCGCGGTGGCAAGCGGGATCGCCGGGCTCTTCATGGAGACGCATCCCGAGCCGGGAAAGGCGCTCTCGGACGGCCCCAACGCGTGGCCCCTCAAGCACATGAAAGCGCTGCTGGAGACGCTGAAGGAGCTCGATGGGCTGGTGAAGCGCCGCGGCTTCGCGGAAAATCTGGTCGGCGGGGCAAAATGATGCAACAGGGTTGAGCTCTCGGCTTTGGGCTGCGCGGCGGCCCCGTTCGGGTCAAAGCCCAGACCTCAACACAAGACCAACAGGGAACGACGATGAGTTCGATAGTGGACGTGGTTGCGCGGGAAATCCTCGATTCCCGCGGGCATCCGACGGTGGAAGCCGACGTGCTGCTGGAGTCCGGCGTGCTGGGGCGCGCCGCGGTGCCTTCGGGCGCCTCCACCGGGAGCCGCGAGGCGATCGAACTGAGGGACGGTGACGCGCAGCGCTACGACGGCAAAGGCGTGCTGAAGGCGGTCGAGAACATCAACACCGAGATCTGCGAGGCGATCATCGGGCTCGATGCGACGGAGCAGAGTTTCGTAGACAAGACGCTGATCGACCTCGACGGCACCGAGAACAAGTCGCGGCTCGGCGCCAACGCGGTCCTCGCGGTGTCGCTCGCGGTGGCGAAGGCCGCGGCCGAGGAGTCGGGGCTTCCGTTCTACCGCTATATCGGCGGCGCCGGGGCAATGGCGATGCCGGTACCGATGATGAACGTGATCAACGGCGGCGTACACGCCAACAACAACCTCGATTTGCAGGAGTTCATGATCATTCCGGTCGGGATCCGGAGTTTCCGCGATGCGCTGCGCTGCGGTGCAGAGATATTCCACAGGCTGAAACGGCTGATCAACGACCACGGTATGCCGACGACAGTCGGCGACGAGGGCGGATTCGCGCCGAACCTCCCGAACCATGAGGAAGCGCTCAAGCTCATCATGGAAGCGATCGACGCGGCGGGCTACAAGGCGGGATCCGAGGTGGTGCTCGGGCTCGACTGCGCGAGTTCCGAGTTTTTCAAGGATGGCAAATACATGCTCGCCTCCGAAGGCGCGGCTTACAACGCCGGCGAGCTGGTCGACTATCTCACGACCCTCGTGGACAGGTATCCCATACTGAGCATCGAGGACGGTATGGCGGAAAACGACTGGGAAGGCTGGAAGCTGCTCACCCAGCGCCTGGGCAGGAAATTGCAGCTCGTCGGCGATGACGTGTTCGTGACCAATACCCGGATCCTGCAGCAGGGCATCAGCCAGGGCGTCGCCAACTCGATCCTGATCAAGGTGAACCAGATCGGCACGCTCACCGAGACGCTCGCCGCAATCGAGATGGCGAAGCGCGCGGGCTACACCGCCGTGGTGTCGCACCGCTCCGGCGAGACAGAGGACACGACGATTGCCGACATCGCGGTCGCGACCAACGCGTTGCAGATCAAGACCGGGTCGCTTTCCCGCTCCGACCGGCTCGCCAAGTACAACCAGTTGCTGCGCATCGAGGAAGACCTCGGCGACTCGGTGAGCTACGCCGGGCGCGGAGCGTTCCACCAGCTGCGGTAAAGGGTGAAATGAGGCTCCTCACCCTGGTCCTCGCCGCGCTGATCGCGCTCATCCAGTACCCGCTGTGGCTGGGCAAGGGAAGCTGGCTGCGGGTATGGGAGGTCGACCAGCAGATCCGCGCGCAGCGCGAGATCAACCAGAAACTGCAGGTGCGCAACAGCGCGCTCGACGCCGAAGTGCGCGACCTCAAGCAGGGCTACGAGGCGATCGAGGAGCGGGCGCGCAGCGAACTCGGCATGATCAAGCAGGACGAGATTTTCTTCCAGGTGCTGCAAGACTCCGCTGCCGGGAGCGCGTCCGCGCCGGACCCGGGCGGATCGCGCTGAATGCCTGGTGGTGCTGCGGCACGCGGCGTGCCGCTGATAATTTTTATTTTTTCGACATGGCTGGCCAGATCATCGACGGCGTTGCTGCCGCGAGGAAAGTGCGCGCCGAGCTCAAGACGCGCGTCGAAACCCTGAAGAGACGAGGTGTGCAGCCGGGGCTCGCCGCGGTGCTGGTCGGCGACAGTCCCGCCTCGCAGCTCTACGTCAGGAACAAGTCCAGAGCGTGCGACGAGGTGGGCCTGCACGCCGAGGTGCACCGTTTTCCCGCGGACGTGGGCGAGCGGGCGGTGCTCGAGTGCATCCGCGAGCTCAACGCGAACCCGCGCATCCACGGCATACTGGTGCAGCTCCCGCTGCCCCGCCATTTCGACACCCAGACGGTGGTGCAGGCCGTAGCCGTCGACAAGGACGTCGATGGCTTCAACTGGTGCAACCTCGGCGCGCTGCTCGGCGGAACATGCCGGTTCGCGCCGTGCACCCCGAGCGGAGTGATGCGGTTGCTCGATGAAAACAGCATCGCGATCGCCGGCACGAACGCGGTGGTCGTGGGACGCAGCGTCATCGTCGGCAGACCCATGGCGATGATGCTGCTCGCGCGCGACGCCACCGTGAGCATCTGCACTTCGAAGACGCGCAATCTCGACGAATACACCAGGCTCGCCGACATCCTGGTGGTGGCGACCGGCAGGCCGGGACTGATCACCGCACCCATGGTCAAGGCGGGCGCGGCGGTGATCGACGTGGGCATCACCCGCACCGCGGAGGGGCGGTTCGCCGGCGACATCGATTTCGACGGGGTCAGGGGCAAGGCGGCGTATCTCACGCCGGTCCCCGGCGGAGTGGGGCCGATGACGGTGGCGATGCTGCTTGCCAACACGGTAAAGGCCGCTGAACGATTCGCTTCCGCCGCCGTGCCTCGCTGAGCGCGCCGACGCGCTCCGCCCGATGAGCCCGTGCGGGGATCAGAACGTCCCCAGGGCGCGCGCCAGCAGGAACAGACCCACCGCGACACACAGCAATGCGGCAAAACGGCGCACGAGCCGGATGTCGATTGCGTGAACAATGCGCGCGCCCAGGGCGACGCCCGCGATTTCCAGGAGCGTAACGGGTGCCGCGACGTGGAATGCGATCGCGCCGTACTTGAGATTGCCCAACGTGCCGGAACCCGCGGCGATGATCTGGATGACCTGGCTCGCCCCGATCGAGGCGAGAGCGGGAAAACCGAAAAGCACCATCAGCGGCACCGAGATCGCGGGGCC
>JACQGO010000244.1 GCA_016199485.1 Betaproteobacteria bacterium | reverse complement strand
TTCATCAGCTACAGCCACCAGGACAAGGCCTGGGGCGACTGGCTGCACAAGACGCTGGAGACCTACCGTGTTCCGAGGCGGCTGGTCGGCCGCGCTTCGCGCGACGGCGTGGTTCCGAAGCGGCTGTATCCCATCTTCCGCGACCGCGAAGAGCTTCCCACCTCTTCCGACCTGGGCGAGAACATCAATCAAGCACTCAGGCAGGCGCGCTACCTCGTCGTGATCTGCTCGCCCAGCGCCGCGGTCTCGCGCTGGGTGAACGAGGAGGTGAAGGCGTTCAAGGCGCTGGGGCGGGAAGACCGCATCCTATGTCTCATCGTGGACGGGGAGCCGAACGCTTCGGACAAGCCGGGGTCGGGGCTGTTGGAGTGCTTTCCGGAAGCGCTGCGGTTCGAGGTCGACGCCCGGGGCAAGCTCACGGCCGAGCGCACCGAGCCGATCGCGGCAGACGCGCGCGCGGGAAAGGACGGCAAGGTCAATGCGAGGCTCAAGATCCTGGCGGGCCTGCTCGGGGTGGGATTTGATGAACTCAAGCAGCGGGAACGGCAGCGGCGCTTCTGGCGACGGCTGCAGATCGCGGGTGCGGCTCTCGTGCTTGTCGCGTTCTTCGTGGGCGGGTGGCAATGGCAAGTTCGCCAGGCGTTGATCGAGAGCTACGTCGAGCAGGGCAGGCAGGAACTCCTGGCGGGCAATCGCCCCGCTGCCGCGGTTTATTTGAGCGAAGCCTACCTGCTCGGCGACAACAGCTCAGCCCTGCGATTCATGCTCGCGCGGGCGGCACTCGTGCTCGATGCCCGGATCGCCGGAATCAAACATCCCGGAGAGCGACTCAATACGATAGTCTTTGATCACGCCGGCAGCCGGTTCCTTACCGCCAGCGAGGACGGCAGCGTCGCCATCTGGAGCGCCAACACCGGGGAGCGAATTGTTTCCGCGAAAGACCCGGCAACCGGAATAATCGTTGCGGTTTTCACGCTCGATGGCCGGCGATTTCTCACTTACAGCGATGAAAGACCGATAAGGGTCTGGGATGCCGCCACGGGCCGGATGCTGGCGTCCCTGCCCGAGGAGGGCAAACGGCTGCTCTTCAGGGCCGCGAGTCCCGATGGCCGTCGCATCGTCACCAGTAACGAAACCACCGGTGCCGTGCAAGTATGGGATGGGGACACGGGAAAACCGCGATCCACGCTGGCGCTCAGCGCGGCCAACATGATCTTGGCAACCTTTAGTCCCGACGGCGGGCGGCTCCTGACGACCGCATTCAAAAAGACGCCTGTCAGCTATCGCGATGCGTTCAAGAACAACGTTGTCAGCGACATGTGGGACGCCGAATCCGGGGCGAGGTTATTCTCGCTCATGGCACACGAGGATAAGATCACTTCAGTCCGCTTTAGCCCGGACGGGCAATCTTTCCTGACGGCAGGCAATGACGGATACGTGAGAGTTTGGGGAGCGCGTACCGGGCGATTGATCAGGTCGCTTCCGCAACGCGCGCGGGGGGCGCCGGTGCTGCATGCCGAATTCGCATCGGAGGGCACGGTGGTCGTGGCAACGGATGAGAACGGCCGCGTCCTGTTCTGGGATGTCGCAGACGGTCTGCTGTTGCACGCGCTTGATGTGGGAAAACGACACGGGACGCGGGTTCACGCGTTCCTTACCCCGGACGGCTTGCGCGTCGTCAGCAAGGGCATGGACGATGCAAGAATATGGGACGCCTCGACGGGAGAACTGCGCGCCTCGGCGGCAAGCCTGACGAACGAGATGTCGATGGCGGCCGTGTGGGTCAGCCCGGACGGCACGCGAATAGTAACATCCGAAGGCAGTGACAATTTATCTCTGTGGGCTGCGCTCGGTGACATGGCAGTCTCGCTGCCCGATACGGTGTTCCGGGCCGTCAGCCGCGATCTGCGTTTTTTGGTAAAGTCGAAGCCGGCCCGGGTGGAAAGTCTGTTGAAGCCCGAATGGAGCGCTGCGCTCCAGCTCGACGGAAACGAAGTGCTGGACGGGATATTCAGCCGGGACGGCAGGAAGATCGCGACTTCGAGGCCGGGAGCCGGAATCGAGGTATGGGATCTCGAAACCGGCAGGCGCGTCACTCGTGCCGGCACGTGGGCGGGCTACGCGGCGTTCAGTCCCGATGGCGCGTTGCTCGTTGTCGCTCGCGATGACGGTACGTTTGAAGTACGCGATGCGGCAAACGGCGAGCCGCGGTTATCCGTGAAAGCTCATTCGCAGCCGGTCGTGTTTGTCGGCTTCAGCGCGGACGGGTCGCGCATCGCCACCGCGAGCTGGGACAGGTCAGCCAAGGTCTGGGATCGCGACGGAAGGCTGCTGGTGACTTTGTCGGGACATGCCTTTACCGTGAACTCGGCCTCGTTCAGCCCCGACGGCAAGCTCATCGTCACCGCGGGCGGCGACGAAACCGCCAGGGTGTGGGACGCCGGAAGCGGCAGGGCGATCGTGTCTCTTCTCGGGCACAAGGGTAGCGTCAGCTTCGGGAGGTTCAGTAACGATGGGCGTTTCGTCGCGACCGTGGGCAAAGATCGCACGATCAAGGTATGGAGCATCCCGAGCGGTAAGCTGCTTGCCTCTCTCAACTATTACTCGGAAGATGGGGCTTACGTCATGTTCAACGCAGGCGGAGATGCGATTGTGCTGTCCAGCCGCGAGGGCACCCTCAGCGTCTGGGATGCGCGTCTCGAGACGCGCTCTCCGGATGGAGTCCGGGCATTGGTGAAATGCCGGGTTCCGTGGCGGCTCGAAGCGGGGAAACTGGTTCCCGCCACTCCGGATCCTTCCGCCTGCCCGCGGTCGCTCTCCGCGCCTGCACGGTAATCACCTTGCGCAAAAAAAAGACCGTCATCCCCGGCACGCTCGAGACGCTGGCCCGCGAATGGGAAGGCCGCGATCCACGGTGCTGGAACAGGCACCACCGATTGTTCGTGGAATTCTCCCGCAAAGCGGTCGCCCTCGGGCAGCCGATGCTCGCCTTCGACATCGCGCGGGAGGGACTGGCCCGTTTCCCGCGGCGTCGCGAACTCGGCTACCTCGCGGCGCTGGCGCTCGCAAAATGCGGCGCAACGTCCCACGCTGCGCGACTGCTCGACAAGCTGCTGGCCGGCGGAGCGCTCGCCGCGAAGCTGCGCTCGGAGGTGCTGAGCCTCGCCGGCCGGATCGCGAAAGATCATTGGGCGGTCCTGGGAGACGGGCCGCGGCGCCGGGTGGCGGGCGAGCGCTCGCGTGAACTCTACTCGCAGGCATACCGCGTCGCACGCGACTATTTTCCCGGCATCAACGCCGCGACCATGAGCCTGCTCACGGGGCACAGCCGGAAAGCGCGGCGGCTTGCCGCCGAGGTGCGCAGGCGCTGCGTCGCGATCGCCAGGAGCGCGCGCTCGTCCGATTACTGGGTCAACGCGACCCTGGGTGAGGCATGCGTGCTGCTCGGCAGGCGCGCGGAGGCATGCGAGCACTACGCGCGCGCCGCCGCCGCCGCGGGCGGAAACTACGGCGATATCGCGAGCATGCGGCGCCAGCTCCGGCTGCTCGCCTCCAGGGTCGATCTCGCCGGCGACGTGCTCGACGTGCTGAAAATACCGCGGGTGGCGGCATTCACCGGCCACATGATCGACGGGCCTGGCCGCCGGGAGTCGCGTTTCCCGCCCGGCCTCGAGCACGCTGTCGAGCGCGCGATCGCGCAGGCACTGGAGAAGACCGACATCGGTTTTGCCTACTGCTCGGCGGCATGCGGAGCGGACATCCTGTTTATCGAGCAGATGCTCAAACGCGGTGCCGAGGTCAACATCGTGCTCCCGTTCCGGCGCGAGGACTTCGTGCGCACCAGCGTGAGCTTCGCGGGCAGCGCGTGGGTGCGGCGTTTCGACCGCGTGCTGTCGCGCGCGGCGAGCGTGAGCTTCGGCGTGGAAGAAAGTTACCTCGGCGATGACGTCCTCCACGGCTATGCCTCGCAGCTGATCGACGGCATGACCCTTCTGCGCGCGCAGCAGCTCGAGGTGGCACCGCTGCTCGTCGCCGTGGCCGATCCGGCGGGCGCACAGGCCGCCGGGGGCACACGCTTCAATGTCGAGGCCTGGCGCGGTGCCGGACGCGCGTCGCTGCTGCTCGATCTGGCGAAGATCCGCGCGCAGGCCGATTTGCCGCGGAAACGCGACGCAGCGCGCCGCAGCGCCGGGCCCGCGCCGCGCGGCGCGGGCGGCGGGCGCCGCATCAGGACCATGCTGTTTGCCGACGTCGCCGGCTTCAGCAGGCTGCGCGAAGAAGACGCGCCCGCGTTCTTCGTGAGTTTTCTCGGTATGGTCGCGCGGGAGATCCGGCGCTCGGATCCCGCCCCCGCGTTCTTCAACACCTGGGGCGACGGCCTGCATCTGGTGTTCGACGACGTGCGCGCCGGGGCGGATTTCGCGCTGCGGCTGCGCGACGCTACGCAGGCCACCGACTGGCGGAAGCTGGGGCTGGCGGCGGGTACCAGCGTGCGCATCGCGCTCCACACCGGGCCGGTGTTCACGGCGGTGGACCCGGTGATCAGGCGGCGCAGTTTCTTCGGCTCGCACGTGACCCGTGCCGCGCGCATCGAGCCCGTGACGGCGCCGGGCAGCGTGTACGTAAGCGAGCAGACTGCGGCGCTGCTCGCGGCTTCCGGCACGCGTGAGTTCGCGTGCGATTACCTCGGGATGCTGGCGCTGGCGAAGGGCTACGGCAGCGGCAGGCTCTACCGCGTGCGCCGGTCAGGCGAGACTGAGTGAGTCAGCACCCACGGGCAACCCCGCCGCGCGTTACGGCCGGCAGTCGATCGGCAGGAAAGTATTGGGCAGCGTGGTGCCGTTGTTGCCGAGCACCGTCATTTTCCCCGGGGCGCCCGCGTTGCCGCACACCCACGCGACGGGCACGACCGGATGGCCCTGCACGACGGCGGGGCGCAGCGTAAGCGTTTTCCCCGCCGCGTTCTTGTTGACGCGGTTGCCGAACGTGATCGAGATCGCGCCGTCGGCGATCGAGACTTCGCTCACGTAGTTGCCGACGATGAGCTTGCCGTCGGGCAACCCGGCGGCGGCGTTGTCCCGGGGCATCCTTTTGTTGCGCGCGTAATAGCCCGCGACCGCCTGCCTGGCGATCTCGGCGAGGTTCAGCCCCTCGCTCACCTGCGCGCGGATCACGCGGTCCTGGTACGAAGGCAGCGCGAGCGTGGAGAGGATGCCGATGATCGCGACCACGATCATGAGCTCGATCAGCGTAAATCCGTGCGTTTGCTTCATTTCGGTCCCACTCTAGACAGGGGCGGCCGGTCAGATCGCGGCGCCCATCCTGAAAATCGGCAGGTATATCGCGATCACGGTCACGCCGACGATGACGCCGAAAATCACATACAACAACGCGGCGAGCTTTCCTTCCAGCGCCAGCAGTTCTTCGGAGGCCTGCACGCCGTAGTACTCCGAGGCCTGGGCGAGCGCATCGGCGAGCTTGCCCGAGCGCTCGCCGATCTCGACCATTTTGAGCGCGCGCGCCGGGAAGCTGCCCGACTCGCGCAGCGCGGGAAGCAGTCCCGCCCCGCGCTGCAACGCGTGGTCGACCGACTCCAGCGCATGCTCGAAGTGGCGATTGCCGATCGCCGTGCGCAGGAAGCCTATCGCCGGGCGCGGCGGAAGCTTGGCGCCCGCAGCGGCGGCGAGCGCGTTGCACACGCGCGCGACGTAGAAACGCTGAGCCACCGCCCTTACCCCCGGCAACCTGAGCAGCAGGCGGTCTATCGCAAGACCATAGCGCCTCGATCTGCGGAGGCGGGGCAGCGCGATCGCTGCGGCAACCAGAAGGACGCCGAAAACGAGCCAGGATCCCGCGAATACGTCGGCGATCGCGATGACGAACAGCGTCGGCGCCGGCAGATCGGACCCGAAATTCACGTAGACCTCTTTGAAAATCGGAATGACGAAGATCATGACGAATGCGATGATCGCGACCAGTACCCCGAACGTGGCCGACGGCCACAGCAGCGTGCGCCAGCGGTTGCGCCGTATCAGATGCCGCTGCTCGAAGTCGGTGGCGATCGCCGCCAGCACCTCCGGCAGGCCGCCCGAGCGCTCGGCGTTGCGCACGAGCTCGACCAGCTCCGCGGCGAACAGGGCGTGATGCGCGAGCGCTTCGGAAAGCGCTTTTCCGGCGGCGGCATCGGTCTCGAGCGCCTCGACGAGTTGCTCGAGCGGCCTGTCGTCGAGGTCGTGCTTGAGAACCGAAAGCGCTTCCGCCGCCGTCATGCCGCCCGAAAGCAGGGCGGAGAGCTGGCGGAACAGGAAGCCCTGGCTGCTTGCCTGGATCTTTTTGTATGCGATGTCTGCCATGATCGGAATCAGCGCCGGCAGGGGGACGGCAGATAATCGGTGGTCAGAGTGGTGCCGAACGCCGGGCCCAGCGCGGTCCAGCCCGGAGGCGCCTTCGCCGTGCCGCACAGCCACACGATGACGCTGGCGTCGGCCGCATCGAGCACGGCGGGCTGTACCGTGAACAGCACGGGCTTCCCGAACTGCGGATACTTGCCCGACGCGAAAACCGTGCCGTCGACCACCCCGACCACGTGGTTCCTGCCCTCGCTCCTGCCCGCAGGGCCGCGCGCGCTACCGAGCGGCATGCTCATCTCGCCGCGTTCGGATGCGCCTTTCTCGGGGGCGCCTTTCTTCGTTGGTATGTAGCCGGAGCTGCGGTACTGCGCGACCTCGTCCCCCCCGCTGCCGGTCCTGGCTTCGGCCGTTTCCTCGGTCTGCAACGGCACATCGGAGGCGAGCCACGTGCCGGTGAGCGCGTAGTACTCGGTGATCTCGAGCCGCCTGGTGCTTGACAATGTGAGCGCTTCGCTCAGCCGCGCTTTCACCATCGGGCCCTGGTAGTAGACGTATGCCTGTTCGGCGTAGACGCCGGCGAGTATCGCAACGACGAGCACGAGCTCGATGAACCCCCCGCGCCGGCTCATTTTCTCGAATCGGGCGATGAGCCACGGGTCTCTTGGGGGAAGGCGGCTTTGCATCGGCTTGGCCGGTCACGATCGCATATCAACGGCAGGCGGACGGAACATAACGCGCTTCCGGCATGTTTCCGCCGGTGCGTCCCACCGCCTCGAAGCCGTCGGGCGCCTTGTGGTCGTTGCAGAGCCAGATGAGCGCGCCCGTCGGATTGGCCTTGCTTACCGCCGGGCGCAGGTACAGCGATTTGTTGGTGATATTCTGGCTCATGTCGGCTCCGCGGAGCCTGATTTCGATGATGCCGTTCTTCACCGCCACGCTCGCGACCTTGGAGCCGGCCAGCGCTTCGGGCCTGGGCAACCCCGCCGCAGCGTTGTCGATGGGGAACGCCCCCCACCGTTCGTAATAATCGTTGACGCCGATGCGCGCAGGCTCGCCCACGGTGAATGCTTCGGTGACCTGCGCGCGCGCGATGTAATCCGTATACGCGGGGATGGCCACCGCCGCGAGTATGCCGATGATCGCGACCACGATCATCAGCTCGATAAAGGTGAATCCCCTTTCGCGCGGAAGCCCCACCGTCGGCTCTCTTGTCATTTGTTCGCTCTCTTGCCCGCGCTCACCGGTGCGCCCCGCGGCGGCGACTTGGCGATGAACCAGCGCGCCCACGTGCTCCACCAATCGCGTGCAGTCGCCGCCACCGCCTGCCGTTCGAGTTCGGCCAGGCGCTCGATGCGGTGTTCCACCGGCACGAAAGCGCCCGCCTCATCGATGCGCGTACCGCCTGCCGCCTCGATCAGCGGCAGCAGCCAGGCCGGCATCCGCTCATCGAATCCCAGGCCGACGCTCGAGATGCGCACGCCTTGCGCGGTGCCGACGGCGATCTGGTCGCCGGCGGGACTGAGCGCAGCCGCGAGCACATCATAATCTTGCCGCAACGGGTCGGCAACCAACTGGCCGGTCGCGGCGTCCCAGACGCGCACCGTGCGGTCGGCAGAGTTGGTGATGATCCAACGGTCGTCGCGGCTGAATTCCGCCGAGAGCACGAGACTCGAGTGCTTCATCGGGGCGCTCACCGGAATGAGCGAGGACGCATCCCACACCTGCGCGGTGCCGTCGAAGCTCGCGGTGACGATGCGCCCGCCGCCATGGCTGTAACGCGCCGACCACGCAAGCCCTTTCAGGGCGGTCGCGCGGCGCGGACCGCGCTTGCCCGTCTCGACGGGCGCCCAGATGCGGATGGTATTCCCCGAGGCGGTCAGGACCTCGGAGCCGTCGGGACTGAACACCGCGGAGTTGACGCGCGCATCGTGCTCGAGGGTGAGCAGCGGAAAGCCGGTAGTGGCGTCCCACACGCGCGCGGTATGGTCTTCGGATGCGGTCACGACACGCTCGCCCTGCGGATCGAACGCCACGGCGATCACCGAACCGGCGTGCCGCATCGGCAGCCCTTGCGGCCTGCCGCTTTCGGCCTCCCACACGCGCGCGGTGCGGTCTTCCGACGCGGTGGCGAGCCGCCGCCCGTCATCGCTCACGGCGAGCACGCGCAACGCCGCGAAATGGCGCAAGGGAGCGCCGATCGGGTTGCCCGAGCGTGCATCCCATACACGTGCCGTGCCATCCTTGCACGCGGTGTAGATCCGCGTCGCGTCGCGGTTGAAGCGGAGCGCGACCACGCCCGCGGTGTGGCACAGCGCGCCGACGAAGAGCCTCGCCGCCCTGTCCTTCGATTCGAATGCGCGTGGCACGGCATGGAGGCTGACGCTCCCGTCGTTGCCCCCGAGGGCAAGCACGCGGCCGTCCGCACTGAATTCAAGCGCGGTCGTCGCCGTCCCCGATGCAATCTCGCTTGACGTTTCCGCGCGTGCCGCGGCCTCCCAGATCTTGATCCAGCCGTCGGTCGAGGCCGTCAACAGGTGCCTGCCGTCAAGACTGAATTCAGCGGCGACCACGGGGGTGTCGTGTAGCATGGGCTCCATGACCTGGACGCCGCGCGCGGCATCCCACAACCGCGCGGTGCCGTCGAGCGAGGTCGTTATCACGTAGCGACCGTCGGCGCTGAAGCGCGCGGCAAGCACCGCGCCGTCGTGGTAGAGCGGCGCACCCACGAGCGACTGCGTTTCCACGTCCCACAGCCGCGCAGTCTGGTCCTGCGAGGCGGTGATGACACGCCTGCCGTCGGCACTGAAGCTCGCGGCATTGACCGGCGCGCCGTGGCGCAGCGGGTTGCCCACCGGAGTCCCGCTCGCCGCGTCCCACACCCGGGCCTCGCTGCCGTTCCAGGTTGCGGCGAGCTTGCCGTCCGCGCTGAACACCGGGCGCATCTCCGCGCTCGCAAGCTGGAGCGGCTGCCCGATCGCGCGCCCGCTGCGCGTCTCGTAAAAACGCGCGTCCCCGTTGCGACCGACGATGAGCAGGCGCTCGCCGTCGGGAGAAAAATGCACCGCGCGCACCTGCTCGGCGGTGATCGTCGCCTGCGAGGAGGCGGCCTTCTCCTGGAGCGCCCAGATCCGCACCGTGCCCTCGCCGGTCACGGTGGCAATCCAGCGCCGGTCGGGACTGGGGACCGCGAACGCCACCCGGCCTTCGCTCGGGATCAGATCGCCGATGCGCGCGAGCGTCTCGGCATCGAACACCGCCACGGTGTTGGTGCGGCTCACGGCGACGAAAGTCCGCGAGTCGGGCCGATACCCGCGCAACGAGAAAAATGCGGGGGACGGCTTGCCTTTCGGTACGGCGGATGGAGCGACGTAGCGGCGCATCGCCATCTTGACGAAGTCGGGATAGTCCTGGTGGGAGAAGACGCGGGCGTGGAGCACCTTGTGAGGGCGGGCGAGATCGAGCGCGCTGAGCGAGTCGCCGGCGCTGCGGACGATCCGCCCGGCGCCGAGCCACGTGACGATGCTGTCGCGCTCGAGCGCATCGAGCTTGATTCCCGTCACGTACACCGGGTAGCTGCGCTGGGTGAGCAGCGTGACCGCGCGCGCGATCGCGCCCTGGTTACGCGGGTTGAGGCGGATCGCGCGGGCGAGATAGGCATACGGGTCGCGCGGCACGTTCTGCTCGAGGCTGATCGCCGCGCGCGAAAGCAACAGGTTCGACTGGGCCTCGATCACGCGGTTTTTCTCTTCGGTCGCACGCGCCGCGAGCACCGCGAACACCACCGCGAGAGCCACCGCGCCGGCGCCGCCGGCGGTGCCCAGCGCGATCAGCCGCCGCGCGCGGCGGCGGCGGGCCGTCTCCCGCTCGCGGGCGGCCGCTTCGCGCTCGCGCGCCTGGCGGCGGTCGCGGCTGTCCTTCACCACCCTGGTGAGCACGTCGTGGGTGAGCTCGATGCGCAGCACCCCGAAGCGCTCCTCGAGGCGCAGCAGCCGCCTGCCGATCAGCGTGTCGATCGCCGCGCGCGTCACCCCCGGGAGCCGCAGCGCGTCCTCCAGCGCGTAGCTGTCGCGATAGCCGGATTCGGTGAGGAGCTGGTCTTCGACGAAGACGCGCACCCGCGTGTCGAGGTCGGCGACGCTCTGCTCGTAGAAGCCTGCGATGATCTCGTGCTGCGCGCCTTCCAGGACATCCGCCTTGATCTTCGCTTCGCCGGCGCGGATGCGCTTGCTGTTGAGCTCGCGGCACACCACGCTCAGCAGCGCCGGCTCGATCTCCAGGCGCGCGAAATCGGCTTCGGCCTCCCCGGCCCGCACGGCGCGCGGGCCCGAGACGAAGCGGATGATGCGGTCGGCGACTTCCTCATCGACGAAGCGGCCTCCGGGTTCGAGTACGGCCGCGCGCGCCTGGTCGCCGTTCATGCGGGTGAGCCGCATGCGGTTCGCCATGATCGAGGGGATCTCGCCGCGCAGCCCCTCGAAGTCGGGCAGAAAGTCCTCGCGGAAGGCGAGCAGGACCTTGTAGTCGCGCCGGGCGAAGTCGAACTGCTGCGCAAGCTCCGGGTCGTGCTCGAGCCGCCGCACGAGCGGCTCGGGAGCGCGGTTCTCGACGAGGTCCGCAAGCTCGGTGAGGAAGGCAAGGCAGCGCTGGCGCAGCGCCTCGTCGTAGGCTCCGAGCGTGAACAGCTCCTCGAACTGGTCGAACGCGAGCACCGGGGTGAGCAGGCGGTTACGCGCGCTCCAGAAGTCCACGTCCTTGCGATGGAAATACTCCCAGAGCGATTCGTCGCCGCGGGGAGATGGAGCATCCACGCGGTGCTGCGCGATGTCGTGCGCGATGGCGGTTCTCACCTGCTCGGAAAACGCGGGCGCCGCCGCCGACACGTCGAGCCGGACATAGACCGGCAGGTATTCATCCTGCCGCAGCCAGGGGAAAAGCCCGGCGCTCAGCAGCGAGGACTTGCCCAGGCCCGACTGCCCGAACAGCACCGTGAGCGTGGCGCGGCGGATCAGGCGCGAGAGCTCCGCGGTCTCGCTGTCGCGTCCGTGGAAGAACCGCTGCGCATCCTCGGTGAAGGGCATCAACCCGGGCCACGGGTTGTCCGCATCGATGATGTGGCGCTCGATTTCGGGGCTCATGCGTGGCCGCGCTCGCGCTTGCGGCATTCCCTGACGAGCCGCACCATGCGCGCTTCGAACTCCGGAGTGATGACGCCGTTGGGCAGCCGCGTCCACTGCGCCTTCTGCAAACGCTCGGGCACGCCCTCGGTGTAGGCGTCGGTGTCGTCGACCACCACCGGAACGATGAACGGGACATGCTCGGCGATGCCCAGCGCGCGCTCTTCGGCGAGCTTCCATTCGCGCCTGAAATAGCCCTCGAGCCGGCGCTCGGTATTGCCCGAGATCACGGGAACGAACAGCGAGCAGTTCTTGATGTTGCGCCGTATCTTCTGATCGTACTGGTCGCCCGCCTCGAGCCGGTGCTTGTCGAACCAGACATCGAGCCCCGCGAGCTCGAGCGAAGTCTTGAGCCGCTCAACCGCCTCGAAGTCCTCCTTGGCGTAGCTCAGGAAGATCGCGCCCGGCGCCATGTCCGCCAAGGGTTCCCCGGCCGCCGCAGCGTCCGCTGCTTTTGGCTGCGGGGCTTGGGGATGGCGCGCTTCCCAGCGGCGCGCGAGCTCCGCCACGAACTCGACCGCGTTGCATGGAAGGAGCCTGGTGCCGTAGCTGAAATGCTCCAGAAACACGACGAGATTGCGATCGTCGGCGACGTGCGGCGCGACCAGGATCTCGGTTTCCCCGCGCTGCATCGAAAGCTGCCGGCTCTTCGCGATGCGGATGAAGAACCGCGCAAGCCAGTCGGGGAACGCGCAGCCGACGATGAGCAGGTGGTTGTGCTGCAGCTCGTCGAACAGGAGTTGCGGGCGCTTCGCCTCTGACTGCAGCGCGTAGAGGAACTCCAGCGTGTCCTCTTCGGTGATCACGTAGTCCGGCGAGGCCGAGAGCCTGCCGAGCAGCGCGTACACCACCGGCCGCGGGAGCCGCTCGCGCTCCGCGGGCAGGTCCTGGACCTTGTTGGGGGCGAACGCGAGATGCTCGGCGCCCGTCGCGCCGCCGAAGCGCGCCTGGTTGAGCGCGTCGACCATGAGGGCGTCGAAAGTGAGCGTCACGAACAAGTCGAACTCCTTGATCCGCGCGAGCTTCACCAGCGGCGCGGGCGGCGCCACCGTCACCTCCTTCATGAGGCTGCGAATCTTGGGATAGACCTCCTCGCGCCTGCCGCGCGCCTGCAGATACTGGCAGACGACCTCGTGCAGCGAAGGCTCGGCCGGCAATCCGGAAGCGGGGATGCGCAGCCGCTCCGCGAGCCGCGTCGCGAGGTGGGGATAGAGCAGCGTCTCGCGGCCCTCGACGGTGACGGTCAGGAGATCCGGGCCGATGATGGGTACGACGCGCCGCTCCTCGATGCACTCGAGGAGATCGTCCCAGAAATCGTCGAGCGGGGGCTGCATGCCCGTCATTCTAATTTCCAGAAGCCATCACAAAAATCACTCAAAACCGATTCAACCCAAAAGGCTCTAGCCACAGAGAGCACAGAGAACATGGAGAAAACCGGGAAGATCCTGCATTGCGCCTGCCAACCTCATCCCTTTCCGGGGTTGATGGTTAGACTCTGTGACCTCCGTGTGCTCTGTGGCTGAAGTTTTCAGGTTCTTGAGACCGGTTCTAGTCATCGCGGGTCGGACTGCGCCGGCCCTTTTTCGCTGCATGCTGCGGCGTCTCCGAATCCGCGATCTTGTCGCGGAGCGCCGCAGCCGCGGCGCGTGCCAGTTCGTCAAGCTTACCCTTCCGGGCGTACGAAATCACGCTGAGCCCATCCTTGTCCGCGAGCATCACATCGGCACCGCCGTCGATGAGCAGTCTCGCAACATCCGCGCCGCCGGATTCGGCGGCCAGCATGAGCGGCGTGCGTCCCGCCCGATCCTGTGCGTCGAGCGCGGCGCCGCGTTTGAGCAGAAGCGAGGCGATCTCCCGGGAACCCAGGCGCGCCGCGAAATGCAGGGGGGTCAGGCCGTGCGAGTCGGCGGCATCTGCCCTGGCGCCGGCGCGGAGCAATGCTTTTACTGCTTCCGTGCGATCGGTGTCCACCGGCGGAGATCCGGCGGGCTTGCGCGCGCCGGGCGCCCCGGTCCCGAGCGCGGCGATGAGGGGTGTCTCGCCCGCATAGTCCGCCGCATCGGCGGGGGCGCCGCGTTTCAGCAGCGCTTCGATCACGAGCACGCGCGCGCGCGGCGCCGCGGCGATATGCAGCGGGGTAACGTCCAAATCATCTTGCCAGCGCGGATCGGCGCCCGCCTCCAGGAGTAGTGTCACGAGCCCGAGATTGCCGGACGCAGCCGCGACAAACAACGCCGTCCTTCCGTGCCTGTCGGTTTCGTTGACCTCCGCGCCGCGCTTGAGCAATGCGCGGGCGAGATCGGCGTTTCGCTGTTCGACCGCCTTGTGCAGCGGCACGCTGCGCGCGTCGCCGTCGATCCGCGCGCCGTGCGCGAGCAGCAGATCGATGAAAGCAAGCGCTTCCTCCGCCCGGCGCTCGCCCCGGATCCGGTCCGGCATGCCCGCCGGCGGGGGCGGCACACGAGGCAGGAACCGTTCGGCCACGATGCCGATCAGGGACTCCTGCTGGTCGATCCGCCCGACGTTCGCACCGATCTCGACCAACGCTGCTGCGGTGCCGAGAAGACCCGGGTGCAAAGCCTGCTTCAGGTATCTTGCCAGCAGTTCCGGATGGTCGTGCTGCTCCTTGGCGAGGTAGAGCCGGACGATGGCGGGGCTGTCGAGATAGGCCAGGCCGCCGTCGGCGTCTTCGCTCAGAAAGTGAAGCGGCGCGCTGAAGATCAACGTCAGGCCGGCGATCGCGAGCAACGCGTACGCGTTTTTCTTGAGGGTGCGCCGCCATTTGCGCGGGGTGTAGTGGGAGCCGTAACGGGAGTTCACGCGTTCGGCGACCCGCGCGACGCGCTGCTCGCTGTCCGGAATGAACAAAGCGACGTTTTCGCTCCATCGCAGGGCGTGGTATCCGGACACCGAGACCGAAGGGTGGACGAAGCTCACCGGCGAATAGCGGTACGGCCAGAAATAAGCCAGCACCGCCTGCCAGCGGCTCAATTTATCGATCCTGATTCCGTCCGCGTAAGGTATTTCCAACGGCCGGAACCAGCGGCGGTAAACGATCAGCCGATCGCGCTCGAATGCGAGCGACTTCCACCAGTAGTGCGGCAGCTGCAGCCCGAGCATCATCAGCGGAAGCAGGATGATGACGAGCAGCAACCCGCCCTCGCTGCCGAACGCGCCAAACAGCAGGCGCGCCCAGGGATCGATTCCGGGAAGCAACAGGGCCGCCACGCGGAGCAGGAAAAATACCGCGAGAATCGCGATCGCTGCCAGGAGCAGGAATACCGTAAAGCTCACAACGCTTGCCGCGAAAGCGAGCAGACCGTCTTTCCAGTCGAGGGGCGCCGAGCGCGTCCCGACGGTGACGGGCTGCTGATCGAGTTCGTCTTCTTGTCTTTCGCTCACGGGGCGTCGCACGGCGATGGCTGGTGGTGGCGATTATAGATGATACCCTTCGACCGGCTTGCCCGAGAGCTTTTGCCGGCCTCCGGGGCGACAGGCTCGGGCGGCAGGAACTATCTCAGCGGGCCGCTCGAATCTGTGAGAAAATTTTCCCGGGCTGCCGGGTTAGCTCAGCGGGTAGAGCAGCTGATTTGTAATCAGTTGGTCGGGGGTTCGAGTCCTCTACCCGGCACCAGATCGAACACGCGTCGACAGCCGTCTTGCGATTGTGCCAGCCGGCGCACGCGCTAGCGGGAGCGGATCCGATGAAGAAACGTGTCGAAGAGCTGGCCTATCCTCAGCTCGACTACTACGTCGCGCAGATCGAGAATATCTTCTACCTGCGCGGCGAGGACGGCCGCCTCTACCAGATCGACGACGACGGCCGCGTCTACGCCAGCACCAAGCCGGACCGCTCCTTCTACTACGCGCCCTCGCTCGACTGGCGGCAGGGCGGGGCGATCGTGGAAAAGCTCGGGGTCTCGATCAACAAGATGGGCGAGGATACGTGGATCGCCGACATCAATCGCGCGGTCTTCGCGGTGGCGCACACTCCGCTGGTCGCCGCGATGCGCGTTGTCGTGATGCAGCGCTACGGTCCGGCGGTCGAAACCGAAACCGACTGAGTTTTTCCAACTCCCGGATTCATTTGCGGTAAAATGAACTGCATTCGGGCGCTGCGCGCCCTGCGGTTTGCGCGCTGGGGAACTGTACGGGACGGTACGGGTCGAATGATGCAAAACCGTGCGGCCGGCTAAAAGGGCGACGTTTCGTTACCACGCAGGCGCACAGAACAACATCATCAAGATCCGCGACGCGTGCCGGACCCCAGCAGCTTGTCGGACTGACAGTTCGACAAGCTGCTAAAGGCAAAACCGCCTGAATGAATTGACATGAAACCTGATAGTGCACGCCCTGTTGGACCGCGGTTAGCGGCGAGAAACGGGCTGAGTTCAGGTTTCCGTGGCACTTTTTCGCCGTCTTCGAGCAGGCGGTTTTGCATAAGGAGTTTGTCGGATCAAGGTCCGACAAACTCCTAGGCTGGAGGAACAATGATCAACGTTGACCATTTGAGCAAGGCGTTCGGGCCGAAGCTCGCGGTGAACGACGTGTCGTTCGCGGTCGAGCGCGGCGAAGTGCTGGGTTTTCTCGGTCCGAACGGGGCGGGCAAGTCCACCACGATGCGCATGATCACCGGCTTCTACCCGCCGACCAGCGGCAGGGTCACGGTGGGCGGCCACGACGTGGTCGAGGATCCGATCGCCGTGAAACGGCTGATCGGCTACCTTCCCGAGAACGCACCCGGCTACGCGGACATGACCGTCCGCGGCTTTCTCAACTTCGTGGCGGAGCTGCGCGGGTTGTCCGGCGAAGCGAGGAAAAAGGCGGTGCACCGGGTGGTCGAGATGTGCTTTCTCGACGGAGTGCTTTATCAGAGCATCGACACGCTTTCCAAGGGCTACAAGCACCGCACCTGTCTCGCGCAGGCGCTCATCCACAATCCGGAGGTGCTGGTTCTTGACGAGCCGACCGACGGGCTCGATCCCAACCAGAAGCACGAGGTGCGCGGGCTGATCAAGAGCATGGGCGAGAAAAAGGCGATCGTGTTCTCGACTCACATCCTCGAAGAGGTGGAGGCGGCGTGCACGCGGGTGATCATCATCGACCGCGGCAGGATCGTCGCAAACGGCACGCCGCGGGAGCTCACGCACCGCTCCGAGATCGCCGGCGCGGTCCGGCTCGGGGTGCGGGGCGTCGCCGCCGACGCGCTCACCGCAAAACTCGCCGGGCTGCAGGCGGTGACGAAGACCGAGATTCTCGCGCAGGAGGACGGCCGGGTGACCGCGCGCGTGTTTCCCGACCGGTCGCGGGCCGACGGCGGTTTCGCGGGGACGGTTGCCGAACTCGCGCACCGCGAGGGCTGGGCGGTGGAAGAGCTGCACACCGAGGAAGGCCGCCTCGACGAGGTGTTCCGCGCGATCACGCTGCCCGATACCGTGAAGGGGGGGGCCTGATGAGCGCGTGGACCAACATCAAGGCGATCATGAAGCGCGAGCTGGGCGGCTATTTTTCCTCGCCGATCGCCTACGTCTTCCTCGTGATCTTCCTGCTGCTCACCGGGTTTTTCACCTTCACCGTCGGCAATTTCTTCGAGCGCGGCGAGGCCTCGCTCGTGTCGTTCTTCACCTGGCATCCGTGGCTCTACCTGTTCCTGGTGCCTGCGGTCGGGATGCGCCTGTGGTCGGAGGAGCGGCGTCTGCACACGATGGAGCTGCTGCTCACGATGCCGGTCACCACCTGGCAGGCGATCGCCGGGAAGTTTCTCGCCTCGTGGCTGTTCCTCGCGCTCGCACTCGCGCTGACCTTCCCGGTCGTGATCTCGGTGAACTGGCTCGGCGACCCGGACAACGGCGTCATCATCGCCGGCTACGTGGGGAGCCTGATGCTCGCCGGCGCCTATCTCGCCGTGAGCTGCATGACCTCGGCGCTCACGCGCAACCAGGTGATCAGCTTCATCGTGTCGGTGCTGATCTGCCTGTTCCTGATTCTGGCGGGGTTCTCGCCGGTGACCGATCTCCTGGTGCGCTGGGCGAACCCGGCGGTGGTTGACGTAATCGCCGCGTTCTCGGTGATGACGCATTTCGAGGGCTTTCAGCGCGGTGTGCTCGACCTGCGCGATTTCGTGTTCTTCCTGTCGGTGATGGGGTTCGCGCTGTTCACCACCGGTGTCATCATCCGCGGGCACCGCGCGGGATAGCGGCGGGAAGGAGACAGGAAGATGAAGAAGAAACAGCTCGAGACCGTGCTCTACTCGACCGCCGGCGTCGCCGCACTCGGCGTGATCCTGATCGCGTTCAATTTCATCGTCGGCGCGCTCAACTTGCGCGCCGATCTGACCGAAGGCAATGTCTACACGCTCTCACCCGGCACGCGGGCGATCCTTGCCAAGCTCGAGGCGCCCGTCAAGATCCGCTACTACTACTCGCAGGGCAGCGCCGCGGTGCCGGTCGCGCTCAAGACCTTCGCCAAGCGCGTGGACGACCTGCTCAGCGAGTACCGGGCAGCGGCCCGTGGCAGCATCGTGATCGAGAAGCTCAATCCCGAGCCGGATTCCGAGGCAGAGGATTCGGCGACGCTCGACGGCGTCGAAGGCCAGATGACCAACACCGGCGAGAAGTTCTACCTGGGGCTCACGGTGAGCTTTCTCGACCAGAAGGTCGCGATCCCGGTGCTCGCGCCCGACCGCGAGCAGCTGCTCGAATACGACGTCACGCGCGCGATCTCGCGGGTTACCGCCGCCAAGAAACCGGTGGTGGGGGTGATGAGCGCGCTGCCGGTGATGGGTCGGCCGCTCGATCCGGTGCGCGGCCAGCAGCCGACCCAGCCGTGGGTCGTGGTCTCCGAGCTGCAACGCGACTTCGAGGTGAAGAAAGTCGATCTCAACGCCGAGAGCATCGGCGATGACATCAAGGTGCTGCTGGTGATCCATCCGCGCGACGTTCCCGAGACCGCCGAGTATGCGATCGACCAGTTCGTGTTGCGCGGGGGCAAGCTGATCGCGTTCGTCGATCCTTACGCCTATTTCGACCAGCAGCGCGACGTGCAGAATCCGTTCGGCGGCACGACCGCAGGGCAGTCGACCTTCTACCGCCTGTTCAAGGCGTGGGGGATCGACCTCTCGATGAACAAGGTGGTCGCCGACCTCACCTTCGCGAGCGGCGCGGGCGCAAGCCTGCTGCCGACGCTGCTCTCGCTCAACACCCAGGCGCTCAACCTGGACGACGTGGTGACGAGCCAGGTCGGCACGCTGCTCATCCCGTTCGGCGGCGCGTTCACGGGCAAGCCCGCCGAAGGGCTCACGCAGACGGTGCTCGCGCACACCTCGAAGAACTCGATGCCGGTCGATCTCATCATCGCGACGCTCTCCGGAGAACCCTCGACGCGCGGCTTCCAGCCGTCGAACGCCGAGCAGCCGCTCGCGATACGCCTGACCGGGAGGTTCCACAGCGCGTTCCCCGAGGGCAAACCCAAGCCGCTCGCGCCGCCGGCCGAGAAGAAGAAGCCCGACGAGGCGAAGAAGGCGGAGGCCAAGCCCGCGCCGCATCTCAAGGAATCGGCGGGCGAAAACTCGGTGGTGCTGGTGGCCGACGTGGACATGCTTACCGACAACGCGGCGGTCGAGGTGCAGGACGTGTTCGGGCAGCGGCTCGTCGTCCCGCGCAACGGGAACCTCAACTTCCTGCAGAGCACGGTCGAGCAGTTGGCGGGCGACCAGCACCTGATCGGTCTCAGAAGCCGCGCCGCGTTCACGCGGCCGCTCACCGTGATCCGCGAGATCGAGGAGCGCGCGCAGCAGAGCTATCTCGGCAAGATCAAGGAGCTCGAGGACAGCCTCAACCAGACGCAGGAGAAGCTGGGCGCGTTGCAGAAGAAGCGTGCCGGCGGCGCGAGCACGATACTCACGCCGGAGCAGCAGACCGAGCTCGAGAACTTCCGCAAGAAGGCGGCGGAGATCAAGAAGGACCTCAAGGATCTGCGCAAGAACCTGCGCATCGAAACCGACGTGCTGCAGTTCTGGACCAAGCTCGTCAACATCGGGGCAGCGCCGCTTCTGATCGCGTTCGCGGGGCTGCTGCTCGCGCTGGTGCGGCGGCGGAAACAGGCGGCGACATGAACCGCAGGCAATTTCTGATCCTGATTCTCGCGCTCGCCGTAATCGGGGGCACGGGACTCGCGCTGTTCTGGCAGGACATCAGGGCCTGGCGCATGAAAGACCCCGAAATGGGGGCGAGGCTGCTGCCCGGCCTGCCCCTCAATGAGGTTGCGCAGATCCGGCTGCAGGACGCGAAGGATCGCGTGACGCTGAGCCTCAAGGGCGAGCATTGGGTGGTCGATGAGCGCGCCGGCTACACAGCGAACTTCCAGGAAATACGCGATCTGCTGCTCAAGATCGCGGAGCTCAAGATCGTGCAGGTCGAGAAAGTGGGACCCTCGCTGCTGCCGCGCCTCGAGCTGGCGGAGCCCGGTAAAGGAGAGGGCGCGGGGACGCTGATCGAGTTCCGCGACAAGGCGGGAAAGACACTCGGCCGCGCGATACTGGGCAAGAAGGTGCTCAAGAAAGATCCGCTGAACCCACTGCCGATCGCGCAGGAGGGCGTGCCCGCCGGCCGTTATATCGTGGTCTCGGGCGGCGCGCAGAGCGTCGCCGTGGTATCCGATCCGCTGAACAGCGCCGAAGCGAAGCCCGGGCGCTGGCTCGCGAAGGACTTCTTCAAGGCGGAACGCATCCGGACGCTGACTGCGGCCGGCGGCGCGGCGCAGTGGAGGATCACGCGCGACCAGGAATGGGGCCAGTGGAAGTTCGCGGCGGGCGGCGGCGCGCTCGACGCGAGCGCCGCGGTCGGCGCAGTGAACGCGCTGGCCTCGTTGGGATTCAGCGATGTCGCGGTGGACGTGAAACCGGATGCGCTGGCGAAGCCGACGGTGTTCACCGCCGAGACCTTCGACAAGCTGATTTACGCCATAAGGATCGCGAGGCGCCCCGGAGCCGAGGATTACCTGCTCGCTTTCACGGTGAGCGGGGAGCCGCCGCGCGCGCGCGTGCCGGAGAAGAACGAGAAGGCTGCGGACAAGGAGCGGCGCGACAAGGAGTTCGCCGAAAACCTGAAGAAGCTCGAGGCGCGGATCAAGGCGGAGAAGAGCCTCGGGAAGTGGGTCTATGTCATGCCCAGGCCGGCGCTCGCGCCCCTGCTCAAGGAGCGCGCACAGATGATCGCGGCGAAGAAAAAAGGTGGTCCCGCGCCGGCCGTGAGCATGGGCCACCCGTGAAGACGGTCACACGCGCGCTGCTCGCCGCGGCGCTCTGCGCGCTGCTCACGGGCTGCGCGGCGGTCGCAATCCGGAGCGGATCGCCGCCGGCGGCCGCCGCGGCATCACCAACCCCCGTTCCGGCCACACCTTCCGCCGGCCTGCAGGCGCGCGTCGGCGGCACCGGCCTCGTCGTCATCGTGCTCGGTCTCGCCATTGCGGACGGCATCGCCTACCTGCGGGAGAAGCTCTTCGGCCCTCAGCAGGAGGCGCGCGGGCGCGCGGATTGCACGGAGCGTTGCCCGGGTTTTGCCGCGGAGCGGTAAGCTGCTATCATCGCGCAGTCTCGACCAGGCAGGGCATGGACGATGAAGCTCAGGCAGGTTCCGAAGTCACCGGTTTTTCCGCAGGGACACAAGTGGCGTTTTGAGAAACGCAAGGACGGGTACGAATCCGATGTGACGGCGCTGGTTCGCGCGATGCTCGAGGACGAGCGCATCAGCGAAGACCAGCGCAGTGCGTGGGAACGCTGGCGTAACGATCCCACTGCGCTGAAATCGCGAAGCGGGCAAGGGTCGTGAAGGAGGCGCGGATCCCCGCCGGCTGACGCCCGCCGCAGTTCGCTTATCCTTCGCGCGGTGAGGATGGCCGAGCAACATGATTGCTCACCACCTCGATCACTCGGGCGCCGCCGCTTCCGGTGATCTCGGTGTGCACCACCGAGAACGAGCGGCCGGAATGGAGCACCCGCGCCCTCACCGCGAGGACCTTGCCGCGACCGGGGCTCACGTACCACGCAGAGAGGCTGGAAAGCGCCATGTGGCGCGGCGCAGCGGCGATCGCGGTCGACGCGGCGAGCCCTAGCAGGATGCCTCCCTGCACGTGGCCGACGCGGTTGCCGATGTGCGGTCCGATGGGAACGCGGATGCGCGCGCGCCCGGCGCTAGCTGCCGCCGGCATGCCGCCCCAGAAGTGCCGGATGAACGCCCCGCGGGCTGCGGCCGCGGCAAGCGCCTTGTCGCACTGCCTGAGCACCCGCTTCTCTTCGACGCTCAATGTGCTCTCGTCTACCGGCGGCGCTGCGTTCTTTTCTTCGCGCTGCCAGGGCAGCGGCGAGAGCATCATCCCCGGCGGGGGAGGCAGCAGCACGAACGTGCCGGACGCGTAGCACACCACCCGGTCGCCGGCGTAGACTGTGCCTTGCAAGAGCGATTGCCGGATTGCGGCGTTGTGCGTGAAGCCGAGCAGCTGCGCGCGCACGATGAGCTCTCCGCGCGCGGGAATCCCGGTGAACAGCAGGTGCAGGTGCACCGTGGCCTGGCGCGCTCCGGCTTCGATATTCAGCCGCGAGGTGGTCCCGAGCGCCGCATCCACGAGCACCGCCAACGCGCTCAAGTTCACGCCGCCATCCGCTTCCGTGCAGTGCGGGCCGCAGGGCAGCGCGACGGTCGCCGAGTCGGCGCCGATCGTCCGCCACTCGATGCCGAGAAAGTGGCCGGGGAAGTGCAGCCCGGGCACCCGGTTCCCGCCGATGCCTTGCAGCACGCGAGCGCGGATCAGTTCACGGTCGGGGTGCGAAATCGCGGATGCGCGCGCCATTGTCTAGAAGCGGTCTCAAGAACCTGTTTGAAACCGCACCGATTATACCGGGCCTACTCGCGGATGACGCCGAGGCGGGCGTAGATCGGCCTGATGTGCTCGCGGAGCACGGCGCGCTTGCGGATGAGGTGGACGGCCGCCGCCGCACAGCATGTTCCTTGGAGAAAGAGCGTGAAGCTGACGCCGATCGCGTCGGCGAGCACGCCCGCGAACAGGCTGCCCACAGGCACGACGCCGAGAAAGGACATCGTGTAGAGGCTCATCACCCGCCCGCGCTTGTCGTCGTCCACTATGGTCTGGAGGATCATGTTGGTGGACACCGAGGTCACGAGGATTCCGAAGCCGATCGCGACGAGCAGCGCGGCGGACAGCCACGGCAGCCTCGACCACGCGAGCGCCGTCAGCGCGAGCCCCGCGGCGAGGCTCGCGAACGCGATCACCCGCACCAGGCCGCGCACGGTTGCGCGCGTGGCGAGATAGAGCGTGCCGGCGAGCGCGCCCAACCCGGCTGCGCCGACGAAAAGCCCGAGTTGGTCAGCACCGCCGCGAAACACCTCCTTCACCAGGACCGGCATCAACGTCATGTAGGGCGCTGCGAGCAGGCCCACCAGCGCGAGCAGCATGAGCAGGAGCCTGATCGGCAGCGATCCCCATGCATACGCGAACCCTTCCTTCAGCCCCCGCACGAACGGCGGATGCGTTCCGCGCGGCGGGCGCGGCGCGACGCGGATCAGGACAAAGGTGACGATGACCACCACGTAGGTGAGGCCGTTCACGAGGAAGCACGCTGCCTCGCTCATCCACCCGATCATCACGCCGGCGAGCACGGGGCCGATCAGCCGCCCGCCGTTCGCGACGAGCGAGGTGACCGCCACCGCGTTCGGCAGGTCTTCCTTGCCGCCGACCAGTTCGAGCAGGTAGGCATGGCGCACCGGCAGCTCGATCGCGACGCACACGCCGAGGAACACGGAGAGCGCGATGATGTGCCACGGCTCGATCACTCCGGCGAACGCGAGCGCGGCGAGCGCGAACGCCTGCAGCATCTCGAAGATCTGCGTCGCGAACATGATGCGGTGCAGGTTGACGCGATCGGACCACAGGCCCGCGAGCGGCGCGAGCAGGAGAACGGGCAGGCTCCCCGCGAACCCGAGGACGCCGAGCAGCGTGGCGGAGCCCGTCAGCCGGTAGGCGAGCCAGCTCACCGCGACGTGCTGCAGCCAGTAGCCGATCAGCGCGCACACCTGGCCGCCGACAAACAGGCTGAAATTGCGGTGGCGCAGCGCGCGCAGGGTAATCATGGCAGCTCCGCCACCGCGACCAGCGACTGGCCGAGCGGCAGCTTCAGGCGCACGTGCAGGAAGTCGTCGAGCCCTCGCAGGTATGGGCACAGCCTTTCGAACGCCGCGACCGCCGCCGGATCGATGCGGGCGCGGCGCACCATCCGTCCGAGGACGATCCACCCGGGCAGACCGAAAACGTTGAAGTGGCGTGCGAAGTAGCGGCAGCCCGGCGCCGCGCTTGTCATGAGCCGGCACAAGGCGCGCGCGGAATAGCGGCGGAAATGCCCGTACGCCTCGTCGATCGCGCCGAACGCCCACGGGTGCGCGGGCACGAAGCTCACCAGGCGCTTCGGCCCGCGCGCAGCACTTTCCGCGAGTAACGCAACGAGTTGCTGGACCGCGGCGAGATCGTCCTCGAGGTGCTCCAGCACGTTGAAGGAGACGATGGTGTCGAAATCATGGTGGCGCAGACCCTCTCGCCAATCCGCCGCCAAGTCGAGCAGTTGCACGCTTACGCGGGAATCGCCGGAGAATTCGCGCGCCGCGGTTTCGCGCAGCAGCGGCAGTAATGCCGGGTCGGCCTCCGAAAGCACCAGCAGTTCGCGCCGCGGCAGCCAGCGCGACATGTTGCCGATGCCGGCGCCGATCTCGAGGATACGCCGGCCGAGATGGGGCGCCACGGTGTCGGCGACCCAGCGCTGGTAGTTCGCCGCCCGGGCGAGCAGCGCAAGCTCGAAGGGAACGGCCGTCGCGTTCATTGCGGATCGCCGTGCGCGCTCTGGAACATCGGCCAGATGCCGAGCGAGGTGATGCGCAGGCGCGGGTCGAACTGGGGGGTGCAGGGCAGTTGCCACCAGCACTCGTTCCGTTCATCGGAGAGGTAGACGGGCCTGCTCTCGTGCGTGTATGCGACGCGGTTTGCGCGAAGCTCGATCCGCGGCCAGGGGAGCGCGAGCGCTTCGAGACCCGCCTCGCGGGTCTGATAGGCGGCGTGAACGAGCATGAAGACTGCGGCGATCCAGATCACTGCCGCGGCCCGCGCCGGCGTCACGCGAGGCGTGGAGGCGCGATGCAGCGTATAGGCGAGGAGCGTGAGCGGGGCGGATACCAGGTAGCCGTAGCCGAAACGCACGTCGGGCGCGGCGAAGAACCAGAACGCAAGGCCGGCGAGCGCAACCGACCACAGAGCCGCAAAGTGGACGGCGGGAAGCTGCGGCTCGGCATGCAACGCACGATGTCGCGGCGGAACAAGCCGCAGGTAGATCTTCTTCGCCGCGAGGATCGCGATGCCTCCCGCGCACAGGAGTTGGAGCAGCCACACCAGCTTGTATTGATACATGTGCCCGAGCCACGCCGGCAGCCAGCTCCAGTCGGGCGGCATGACGCCGGAGGTGATGCCGCGGCCCCAGGCGCGGATCATCTCGGTGTAGCGCGCCGCTTCGCTCCCGCTTACCGCCCATGCAAGCCCGGGAACACATGTCGCGGGGTGCGGAAAAAGCGCGCAGCCTGAGAGTCCGAGCCCGCGCAGCGCCCACAACACGAGCAATGCCGCGGCCGCGGCGTGCACGCGCAGCAGCGGGAACCGCGGCACGCGCCCGCGGTGCATGCCGGTGACGACGAGCGCGGGCAGCAACGCGAGCGGGAGCTGCGAGAGCTTGGTGGTGAACGCGAGCAGCACGAGCGCCGCCAGCAGCACGTAGTCGCGCTCCCACGTCTGTGCGCGGCGATCGCCTGCCGCGGCCGATTCGAGCATGCGCGCGCCGAGATAAAAAGCGTAGATGTTGAGCCAGGCCGCGGGGTAATCGGTGTTGGGCGAACCCGTGCCGCGAAACACGGTGAGCGCGAGCACGGCAAGCGCGAGCAGCGCGTAAAGCGTGGAGTAGGCGTGGCGCTCCGGGGCTTCTTCGTCCAGCACGCGCTGGGCGAGCCCGAGCAGGACGAACACCGCGATCACCGCGTTCACGGCAAACACCGCCGTGACCTCGAATGCCGGCAGCCACAGCGCGGAAGCGACCGTGAACCAGAGCTGGTTGAACGCGAGCTTGAAGTGCAGGTTGGCCAACCCGAGCGGGAGCGGCGCAACGTGCTGCCACAGCACCGTCTGGAAGTGGTAGAGGCCGGTATCGGGATGAGGCGGCGCGTTGAAGGCGCCTGCCGCAACCGCGACGCCGAACAGCACGAACAGCAGGACAACGCGCCGCGGCCGCCCGCCCAGTGCCGCCGCGACTTCACGCCGGCAGAACCCGATCCCGGCCAGGCCCGCCAGCGCGAGGGCGGAAGTTACCCG
>JACQGO010000050.1 GCA_016199485.1 Betaproteobacteria bacterium | reverse complement strand
ATGCTCACCATGCGCAGCACGCCGTTGTCGCGGAATTCGACGAGCCGCGATTCCACGTTGCTCTGCAGCAGGAAGTGACGGTACTGTTCGCGGCTGTCCTGGTCCATGCCGCCGCCGCTGTGGCGCCTCGACTGGTAACGCAGATAGAGCGCGTAGTGCTCCGCACTGTACTTGAGGTCGAGAATCTCTGCGGCGAGATTCGAATGCTTTTTCCAGGTGCGGCGTTGTGCGCGGTTACGCCGGAACTCCTCGGCGATGATGCGCACCGGCACGCAGGCGCGGCAGTGGTCGCAGTAAGGCCGGTAGGTGAACGCCCCGCTGCGGCGGAATCCCGCGCGCACCAGCTCGCTGTAGACCGGCCCGTCGATGAGGTGGCTCGGGGTGGCGACTTGCGAACGCGCCATCTTGTCCGGCAGGTAGCTGCACGGATACGGCGCGGTCGCGTAGAACTGCAGCACCGACAGCGGGAATTCACTCAAGAAGGTCATCGTCGAACCGCCATCGCCCGGTGATTCCCGGATAGTTTACCAATTCTGCGAGCCTGCGTACAAATTCGGCGCGCGCAATCTCGCGCGCGCCGAAGCGCGCGAGGTGCGCGGTCTTCATCTGGCAGTCGATCATGCCGTAGCCCCAGCGCGCGAGCTGCACGGCGAGGTGCACGAGCGCGATCTTGGAGGCATCTGCGACGCGCGTGAACATCGACTCGCCGTAAAACACGCGCCCCAGCGCCACGCCGTAGAGCCCGCCCGCGAGCTCGCCGTCGATCCACGTCTCCACCGAGTGCGCGAGTCCGCGCTCGTGCAGCGCAGTGTAGGCGGCGACCATCTCCGGCGTGATCCACGTTTCTTCACGTCCGGCTCGCTGCCCGGCGCACCCCTGCATCACGTCCTCGAAGCAGGCGTCGGTGCGAATGTGGTAGCCGCGCTTTGCGAGGGTTTTCCTGAGCGAGCGCGAGATCCTGAGTTCCGCCGGAAACAGCACCATGCGCGGGTCCGGGCTCCACCACAGGATCGGCTGCCCGGCGCTGTACCACGGAAAGATCCCGTGCCGGTAGGCGGCGATGAGCCTTTCGGACGACAGGTCGCCGCCGGCGGCGAGCAGGCCGTTGGGCTCGGCGAGCGCGTTTTCCACCGGCGGAAAGCGCTCGCGGTTCGTGCTGAGCCATGCGATCATGACGCACGATTGTACGGCGCGCCGCCGGGCTTGCCCAAGCCCACGGATTCTCGGAGAAAACCACGGCACGGGTGCGCCATGATCGAGTTTTGACCTAGATCAAATCCGCTCGCCAGCGGCCACCTTAGCATACGAAACGAGAATCGTTATTACGCATTATGGACTCGATCGCCAACTCGTTTTCGACCGCGCAGGCAACGGAGGACGGGCTCGGATGCTTCCACTGCGGATTGCCCGTGCCGCGAGGCAGCGGCTACACGGTCGTCGTGGACGGTGCTACCCGCGCCATGTGCTGCCCCGGCTGCCAGGCGGTGGCGCAGGCGATCGCCGACGGCGGCTTTACCGCCTACTATCGGCGCCGTGCGGCGCCCGCCGCACGGGGCGAGCCAGCGGCGCCCCCGCACGAGTTCTTGCGGTACGACATTCCAGAAGTGCAGCGCAGCTTCGTGCGGGCGAGCGCGGAACATCTGAAGGAAGCGGCGCTCATCATCGAAGGCATCACCTGCGGCGCGTGCGCCTGGCTGATCGAGCAGCGTCTGCGCAAGCTTCCCGGCGTAGCGGCGGTGCTCCTCAACTACGCGATGCGGCGCGCGCGCGTCACGTGGGACGAGCGCCGTGTGCGGCTGAGCGCAATACTGCGCGCGATCGCCGAGATCGGCTATCGCGCACAGCCCTACGACAGCGCGCACGTCGAGGAGGCGCAGCGCAGGGAGCGGCGGCAAATGCTGTGGCGGCTGTTTGTCGCCGGGTTCGGCATGATGCAGGTGATGATGTATGCCGTGCCCGCGTACATCGCGGACGGCGACCTGGGCGCCGACATCGAACAGCTGCTGCGCGTCGCAAGCCTGGTACTGACGGCCCCGGTCGTGCTGTGGGCGGCGGGGCCCTTTTACCTGGGTGCGTGGCGCGATGTTTCCGCGCGCCGCGTCGGCATGGACGTCCCGGTCGCGCTCGGCATCGGCTTTGCTTTTGCGGCGAGCCTCTTTGCCACCTGGCGCGGCGGCGGCGAGGTGTATTACGACTCGATCACGATGTTCGTGTTCTTGCTGCTCGGAGCGCGCTTCCTCGAGATGAACGCGCGCGCTGCGGCGGCGCGCGCCCACAGCCGCCTGGCGACACTCGTGCCGGCTGTCGCGGAGCGGTTGAGCGGCGACCCCCATTCGGCCGCGACCGAGCAGGTCGCGGTCGCCAGCCTCGCCTGTGGCGACCGGGTCCGGGTGCGCCCCGGTGCGGTGATTCCAGCAGACGGCGTCATCGTGGAAGGGGCAAGCGCGGTGCACGAGGCGCTGCTCACCGGAGAATCGCGGCCGCTGCACAAGCAACCGGGAGACCGCGTGATCGGCGGCGCGGTCAACCTTCACGGCCCGCTCACGGTAAGGGTCGAGCGCGTCGGCGCTGAAACGGTGCTCGCCGGGATCGTGCGGCTGCTCGACCGCGCGCAGGCCGAGAAGCCGCGGATCGCCGCCGCCGCGGAGCGCGCTGCGCAGTGGTTCGTTCTGGGCCTGCTCATCGTCGCCGCGGCGACCGCTGCGGGGTGGTACCTGGTGGCGCCGGATCGTGCGCTATGGATCGTGGTTGCGGTGCTGGTCGTGACCTGCCCGTGCGCGCTGTCGCTCGCGACGCCCGCCGCGCTTACCGCCGCCACCGGCGCGCTCTATGGCCGCGGGATGCTCGTGACGCGCGGTCACGCGCTGGAGACGCTCGCCGGGGCCACGCACTTCGTCTTCGACAAGACGGGAACGTTGACGCTGGGGAAGATGGCGCTCGTCGGCGTGATCCCGCTCGGCGATCACGGCAGGGAAAACGCTCTTGCGCTCGCTGCGCAACTCGAGCGGGCGTCGGAACATCCAATCGCGCGCGCGCTCGTCGCTGCGGCGCAACACCGCGTTGTGCAGGACGCGGGTCACATCACCGAGCTCCGGAATTACCCCGGCGCAGGCATCGAGGCGCGGGTCGACGGCCGGCTCGTGCGCATCGGCGGCCCCGGATTCGTCGCGATGCTGACCTGCCGGCCGCTTCCCGACGAGCTGGTGTTTGCCGCGGACGAGGTGACGGTGGTTGCCTTGGGCGACGAGCACGGCTGGATCGCGCTGTTCACGCTCGGCGATCCGCTGCGGCGCAACGCGCGCACGCTGGTGCGGGAGCTTGAGCGGCGCGGCAAGACCGTGTGCCTGCTTTCGGGGGACCGTCCGCAGGCGGCGCAACACGCCGCGCGGGAGCTCGGTATCGACACGGTGCACGGAGGCAGCTCGCCCGCGGAAAAGCTCGACGTGGTGCGTGCGCTGCAGGCGCGCGGCGCGGTAGTGGCGATGATAGGCGACGGGATCAACGATGCCCCGGTGCTCGCCCAGGCACAGGTTTCGATCGCGATGGGCGGCGCCACCGAGCTCGCGCAGGTGAACGCGGACATGATCCTGCTCTCGGAGAGGCTCGAACACCTGCTGGAGGCGGTGGATACCGCAGCGAAGACGATGCGCGTCATTCGGCAGAATCTGGCGTGGGCCGCAGCCTACAATGCAGCCGCATTGCCGCTCGCGATCCTGGGCTACGTCACCCCGCTCGTGGCGGGCACCGGCATGGCGCTCAGCTCACTCGCGGTGGTCGCAAACGCGCTGCGCCTCCTCAAGGGCAGCCGCGCCGCGGCGAACGCCGCCGCACATGGCGAGCGCGCAGGTTACGCCCGGGCATGACGCGGCGCCGCCCCGGCGCAGGGAAGGAACGCGCGTTTTTTGATCTGCGTCAACCCGGATTTGCCCGCGCTCGGCAACACTACTTACCGCGCGGTGCGATTTCCCTGATACGAGGTCAGGCGTGGAGATACTCTACCTGCTGATTCCTCTGAGCGTAGCGCTGGTTTTCGCCATCGGCGCGGTATTCTGGTGGGCGGTGCACAGCGGCCAGTTCGACGACCTCGAGGGGCCGGCGCACCAGATCCTGATGGATGACGACCTGCCGCCGGGCAGCGGTCCAGGCGCGCAGGCAAAGCGCGTTGGACACGCCTTTCCGGGCGAGCGCCGCGGATGAGCAAACCTGTCCAGAACGACGCGGCGATGAAAGCGGCGCTCGCGATCATCGAGGACGAGCACAAGGCGCTGGCGGGCGTCGTATACGCGCTGCAGCGGCTCGCGCACGACGTGCGCGAGGACCGCGCAAAGCCCGATTTCGCGCTGTTTTCCGCGATGCTGTACTACATCGACGCGTTCCCCGAGCGCCAGCACCACCCGAAGGAGGACGAGCATCTGTTCAAGGCGCTGCGCGCCCGCACCGCGCGGGCCGACGCGGTGCTCGACGAGTTGCAGGGTGAGCACGTGCGCAGCGCACAGCTCGTCGCGTATCTGGCGCAGACGCTCGTGTATTACCAGGGCGGCGCGCCGCGGGGGCGGGAGGCGTTCTGTGCCGCGGTGGACGCGTATGCGGCGCTCGTCTTCGATCACATCCGCAAGGAAGAGGATGTGGTGCTCAAACTCGCGGCCGAATGCCTGACGGTGGACGACTGGCGGGCGATCGAGACCGCATTCCGCGCTCACCAGGACCCGTTGCTCAGGCCCGAACCCGGTCACGAGTTCCGCAGGCTGCGCCGGCGTATCGCCAATCTCGCGCCGCGCAAGTTACAGTCGCTGCTGCACCGCGATCAGTAGCCTCGCCCGCACATCGCGTCACGCCGGAAAAGCAAAAAAAGGCCGGATGGGGGAGGGGGACCCATCCGGCCAGGCGGCTCGGCCGGCGTACACCTCAACGCACTGCTTCCGTCTCGGTGCCGCCGGCGAGCTTGGCCTCCTTCATCATGCTGCAAGCGATTCTGAAAGCGTTGATCTACATCAAGGAGAGCCCGTTTGTCCCTGCGCTGCGAGGTATGCGAGGGAAAGTGCCTTCCTGCGGCATCACGACCGCTGAGCTGTTATTGAGAACTGTTTATGCCGGCTCGTAGCTCGCTTGCGAAGCCGCGGTCGCGGGCGTAGCGCGCAGCGCGTGATTGATCGCGAGCGCAACCGTGAACACCACCACCGCGCCTGCCTGATGCGCCGCAGCGAGCGGAATCGGCACCACGAGCAGCAGCGTCGCGATGCCGAGCCCGATCTGCAGCGCAACCGCGAGCAGCAGCAGGTGACCCACTAGCTGGAGCCGCCCCGGCAGAACGGCCTTCCTTGCTTTTACCCAGAACAGCAGCACGGCGACCGCGAGCAGGGCGGAGTTCAGGCGGTGGTCGAACTGTACGGTCGCCATGTTGTTGAAGAAGTTCTCGTGCCACGGCTCGAGCATGAACAGCTCGGGGGGGATGAGATGGCCGTTCATCAGCGGGAAGGTGTTATAGGCCAGACCCGCGCGGATTCCCGCTACGAAACCGCCTGACAGCGCCATCAGCAACACCAGTACGGTGACCGCCCACGCGATGCGCCGCAGCCCGCGCAATGCGCCTGCCTCGCACGCGGGGCGTTGCGGTATGAGCAGCCCCAACGCAAGCCACAGCATTGCCCCGTAAATCACGAACGCGAGCGCGAGGTGGGCGGTGAGGCGGTACTGGCTCACCCGGGGATCGTCGACGAGCCCGCTCGCAACCATGTACCAGCCCATCGCGCCCTGCAGCGCGCCGAGGAGAAAGACCGCTCCGAGCTTCCATGCGAGGCGTGCCTCGAGCCTGCCGCGCGCGAGGAAGTAGAGCAGCGGAACCAGGAACGCGATGCCGGTCACGCGTCCGAGCAGGCGATGGAAGTACTCGAGCCAGAAAATGCCCTTGAACTCATCGAGACTCATCCCGGCGTTCACTTTCTGATACTCGGGTGTCTGCCGGTACTTCGCGAACGTTTCCTGCCATTGCGCCTCGCTCAGCGGAGGTATCGTGCCCACGATCGGCTGCCATTCCACGATCGAGAGCCCCGAGTGCGTGAGGCGGGTCACCCCGCCCACCACCACCATCGCGAATACGAGCGCGCAGCACGCGAGCAGCCACGCTGCGATGCCTGTCCGTGTGTTTCCGTCCATGCTGACTCCGGGTGTTTCTGAACAAACGCCCGCCGGATATTGTATCCGGTGCGCGCGAAACGCGCTGCGTCCGCGCAGTGGGAATCTTGATATCGATCAAGTTCTTGACGGCGACGCGAGCGGATTCGGCGCAGCGCGATTCGTCTTCTTGAAAGCTTGATTTGCATCAAGTTTTTCTCGGCGCCAGGTGAGTTAGATTTCTACGCCATAAGCACGCCGTCCACGAAGACGACACGTATTTCTTACAGGAGGCACCATGGCAGACACCACCCGCACCCCCGGCCCGCAAGACATGCCCGACGACATCCTCGAGGAGGGGGTGCCGATCATGCAGCAGATCCTCGACAACCCGTTTCTGCTGCTGTTTCTCGGGATCGCGATGCCCACCGTGCTCTACATCGTGTGGGGCGTGATGGAAATCCTCAGCGTCCCCGTGGCGAAGTGAGCGGGTGGCGGGTCCTTTGAACAGGGGGAACGGAAAATGAGTGCAATACAGCCGCCGGCGAGTCGCGTCTGGTGGAGGCAGCCGCTCGACCGCATGGAAATCGTGTGGATCGTGCTCGCGCTGATCTGGTGCCTGGTGATGTTTTTCATGATGCCTTACTGGCACGTGTTCGGCAAACAGAACCTGGCGAACGAAGCATACCAGACGACCCCGGAGGCCTATCTCAGGAAGGCGCAGGAGGTCGTCGACAAGTACACCGTGCGCAAGGAGACCGAGCAGCAGATTCCGGTGGTGCGCCCCCCCGCAGGATCCGACGTCTACCTCGTCGCGCGGCTGTGGCAGTGGTGGCCGATCCTGGAACTGGAGGCCGGCAAGAGCTACCGCGTGCACCTGATGTCGACCGACTGGCTGCACGGGTTCTCGCTGCAGCCGGAAAACATCAACATCGAGGTTCATCCCGGCTATGACCACGTGATCACCGTCACGCCCACGCGGCCCGGGACCTTCTCGATCATCTGCAACGAGTACTGCGGCATCAACCATCACACGATGACCAGCAAGCTCTACGTCAAGTAAAGGGGATGAGGATGGCGCTCAACCGGATGTTTCGTGTCTGTCCGACGACCGGTCTCAAGTTCCACGAGCCGGCGGAGGCGCTGATGAAGGCCAACGCCGTCGCGGCGGTGGTATCGCTGCTGGTCGGCGGCGTGCTCGCGTTGCTGGTGCTGCTCACCCGCTGGCCGGCGGTGCACCTGCTGCCGGCGGACTGGTTCTACCTCGTGCTGACCGGCCACGGTCTCGACATGCTGGTGTTCTGGATCATCTTCTTCGAGATCGCGGTGCTCTACTTCTGCTCCTCGACGCTGCTCAACTGCCGGCTGGCGACGCCGAAGATGGCGTGGCTCGGCTTCTGGCTGATGGTGCTCGGCGCGCTCATGAACAATTTCGCGGTGTTCAAGGGCGACTCCAGCGTGATGTTCACCGCCTACGCGCCGATGGGGGCGCACCCGGCGTTCTACCTGGGGCTGATCGTGTTCGCGGTGGGGGCGCTGATCGGCTGCTTCGTGTTTCTGGGCACGCTCGTGGTGGGCAGGGCCGAGGGGACTTACAACGGCTCGATCCCGCTGGTAACGTTCGGTGCGCTCACCGCGTGCATCATCGCGGTGTTCACGATCGCCGCCGGCGCGATCATCCTGATCCCCACCTTCCTGTGGTCGGTCGGGCTCGTCGATCACATCGATTCGCTGATGTACCGCACGGTGTTCTGGGCATTCGGCCACTCCTCGCAGCAGGTCAACGTCTCGGCCCACGTCGCGATATGGTACGCGGTCGCGGCGATCGTGTTCGGCGCGAAGCCGCTCTCCGAAAAGGTGAGCCGCACGGCGTTCTTCCTCTACATTCTGTTCCTGCAGCTCGCCTCCGCCCACCATCTGCTCGTCGATCCGGGGCTCACCTCGAACTGGAAGATCTTCAACACCAGCTACGCGATGTACCTCGCGGTGCTGGCGAGCATGATCCACGGGTTCACCGTGCCCGGCGCGATCGAGGTCGCGCAACGCGAGAAAGGCTATACCAAGGGACTGTTCGAGTGGCTGCGCAAGGCGCCGTGGGGAAATCCCGTATTCTCCGGGATGTTCATGTCGCTGCTCGGCTTCGGCTTCCTCGGCGGCATCTCTGGGGTAGTGCTCGGCACCGAGCAGTTGAACCTCATCATGCACAATACGTTTTACGTGCCGGGGCATTTCCACGCGACGGTGGTGGTGGGCACGACGCTTGCTTTCATGGCGATCACCTACTTTCTCATCCCCGTGCTGTTCCGGCGCGAGCTCATGTTTCCCAGGCTCGCGCAGTGGCAGCCGTACCTCTTCGGCATCGGGATGAGCCTGTTCGCGCTGTTCATGATGGGCGCGGGCACGCTCGGAGTCCCGCGCCGTCACTGGGACATGACGATGGCGGGCAACCTCCTGCCGCACGAGTGGCCCGGCACCGCGTACCTGATGGTCGGCCTGATGGCGATCTCTGGGCTGGTCGCGGTCGTCGGAGGCGCGGCCTATCTGCTGATCACCGTGGGCTCGGTGTTCTTCGGCAGGAAGATCGGGACGCCGGGTTACGCGCGCGTGCGTGTTGCTGAAGGCAGGGCGACGGCGGCGCCCGCACAGCCGGTTGCCGCGGCGATTACCGGGCACGGGAGCGCCGGCGCCGTGGCGCCCGGCACCTTCGTGCTGGCGATGGTGCTGCTGGTGTCCTTCGTCCTCTACTACTACGTCAACTGGAAGTACCTCGCTCAAGTATGGCCGTTGAAGTAAGGCGGTGGCGCGGACCCGACGCGCGAGCGAGCTGGAGGTGACGGTCGTGAGCGAGGGGGCAGTGAGCGGCGTGTTGAAGCAGTGGCCGAACCTGTTCAAGCTCAGGATCGGGGTCGTGATCGCCGTGACCGCGCTCGCCGGTATGGCGGTGACCCCGGGCCGGGCATTGCACGCATGGGAGGTGGCGCTGCTCGGGTTCGCCGTGCTCGTCGCCTCTGCGGCCGCCGGTGCTTTCAACCAGTATTACGAGGTCGATCTCGACCGGCGCATGGCGCGCACGCGCCGGCGGCCGTTCGTCACCGGGGCGCTGTCCGCAGGCCCCGGCTGGCTCGCGCTGATCGGCGCGATGCTGGCGGGCTCGGTTGCCGTGGCGGCGCTGGCCTTGAATCCGGTCGCAGCGCTCTACGTTTTTCTCGGCGCGTTCTTCTACGCCGTCGTCTACACGGTGTGGCTCAAGCGCCGCACCTGGCTCAACATCGTGATCGGCGGGCTCGCGGGCAGCTTCGCGGTGCTCGCCGGGGCCGCGGCGGTGACGCCCGAACCCGGCGCGGTGGCCATCCTGCTCGCGGTGGTGCTGTTCCTGTGGACACCATCGCACTTCTGGTGCCTCGCGATCGCCTGCTGCGAGGACTACGCGGCTGCCGGCGTACCGATGCTGCCGGTGTTGATCGGGAGCCGCCGCGCCGCGCGCGTGATCCTCGCCAACACCACCGCGCTGGTTGCCGCCTCGCTCGTGCCGGCAGGATTCGGCATGGGGGGGATCTATCTCGCGGGCGCGGCTGCCGGCGGCGCGTACTTCCTGCTGCGCAACGTTGCGCTCGTGCGCGAGCCGACGCATGCCGCGGCAATGCGCTGCTTCCACGCCTCGCTCGCACAGCTTGCGCTGCTGCTCGCGGCGGCGATGATGGACCGCGCCGTGGCGAGCTGAGCGGGGTGCCCGCAATGCTCTGGCACACCTTTTCCCAGCCCGAATGGCTTCCGCTCGTGCTCGGCCTGTCGGGCGGTGCGGGCGCGGTGGGACTGCCTTCCGCTCCGCCTGCGGAACGCGTCTCCGCGCCGGCAGCGGCGATCATCGCGCCGGCGGCTGCCGCGGAAAACTCCGTGTTCGACGAAAAAACTGCGCTCGGGGCGAGCCAGCGCGTGATCGGGGAACCGGTCGGCGACTACGAGGTCACCGACCGCAGCGGGAAGCGGATTCGCCTTGTTTCTTATCGCGGCAAGCCGCTGCTCGTGAGTTTCGTCTACACCGGCTGCACCCACGTGTGCCCGACGACGACGAAGTTTCTCGCGGGAGCGCTCGCGGAGGCGCAGCGCGCGCTCGGCGCAGACAGCTTTGCCACGCTGACGATAGGGTTCAACGTGCCCTTCGACACGCCGCAGGCGATGCGCGATTTCGCGCGGCGCCAGGGGGTGCGGCTGGCGAACTGGGAGTTCGCGGCAGCCGACGCCGCGACGGTCGGCGCGCTCACGCGCGACCTGGGGTTCAGCTACTACCCGGTCGCGGGCGGCTTCGATCACATTACCCAGGTGACGATAGTGGACGCCGCGGGCAGGGTCTATCGCCAGGTCTACGGCGAGAGCTTCGATCTGCCGCAGCTCGTGGAGCCGCTGCGGGAGCTCGTCACCGGCACGCCGCTGCCGGCGTTGAGCCTGCCGCAGATGCTCGACAAGATTCGCGTGCTGTGCACGGTCTACGACCCGGCGTCCGGCAGGTATCGTCTGAATTACGCGCTGTTCATCGAGATTTTCGCCGGACTCACCGTCATCGGCGGCACGCTGCTCTTTCTGGTGATCGGACGGCACCGCGCTCGCAGGTCGCGCGGCTGACGCTTTCCCGGCTGCTTGATTCATATCAAGCCGTGTTAAGACGCATACAGCTCGCCGGGCAGTGGGTGTTCCTGCGCGTCGAAAGCCTGTTCAACCTCGCTTTCGGCGACCGCCTCAACCCGCTCTACTACCTCGGCCCCATCGCCTATTTCATGTTCTGGATCGTGGCGGTGAGCGGGCTCTATCTCTACGCGTTTTTCGAGACCGGGGTGGCCGAGGCGTATGACTCGGTCGAGCACCTCACCCGCGAGCAGTGGTACCTGGGCGGCGTCATGAGGAGCCTGCACCGCTACGCATCCGACGGCATGGTACTGACGATGCTGCTGCACATGGCGCGGCACTTCACCTTCGACCGCTACCGCAGCTTCCGCTGGTTTTCCTGGATGAGCGGCATCGTCCTGCTGTGGCTCACCTACGCCTCGGGCGTCAACGGCTACATGCTGCCGTGGGACAGGCTCGCGCAGTTCGTGGTAGTGGCGACCGCCGAGTGGTTCGACGCGCTGCCGATGTTCAAAGGTGCGCTGATCCGCAATTTCATCTTCGAGGAGGCGGTCAGCGACCGTCTGTTCTCGCTGCTCTCGTTCATCCACATCGGGTTGCCGCTCGCGGTGCTCGCGGCTCTGTGGATACACACGCAGCGCGTGCCGCGCGCCAGGACCAGCCCGCCGGCGCCGATCGCGGTGACGCTCGTCGTGGCGCTCGTCGCGCTCTCGCTCGTGAAGCCCGCGGTGAGCCTGGAGCACGCCGATCTCGGCGTCGCGGTCGCGAGCATCGGCTTCGACTGGTTCTACCTCACGATCTACCCGCTGCTCTACACCTGGTCGCCCGCCGAGGTATGGCTGCTCGCCGGCGGCGCGACGCTCGCCGCGCTGCTGCTGCCGTGGCTGCCTCCCAAGCTCGGATGGAGGAAGGCGCGAGTGTTCCATCTGATGGTGCATCCCGACAACCGCATCGTCGCCGCGCGCGAAGGCGAGACCATACTCGACGCGGGGCTGCGCGAGGGGCTCGCGCTGCCGTTCGAGTGCCGCAACGGCGGCTGCGGAGTGTGCAAGGGCACGATACTTTACGGTGCGATCGATCACGGCGCCCACCAGGCGAGCGTGCTCTCCGAGCAGGAGAAGCGCGAAGGCAAGGCGCTGTTCTGCTGCGCGACGCCTCTCTCCGACCTCGAGCTCGAGTACCAGCCGGCGGGCTCGCTCGGCGACATCCCGGTCAAGGTCTACTCCGCGCGCGTGCACGGGCTGGTGAGGCTCGCCGACGACGTGATGCAGGTCCACCTGAAACTCCTCGACAACGAGCGGGTGCGGTTCTACGCCGGGCAGTACCTCAACGTCGTGCTCGAGGACGGCGCCAGGCGCAGCTTCTCGTTCGCGACCGCTCCCCGCGAGACGGATCTCATCGAGCTGCACATCCGCTGGATCCGCGGCGGGCGATTCACCACCCGCGTGTTCACGCGCATGAAGGAGGGCGACATCGTGCGCTTCGAGGGGCCGCTCGGCTCGTTCTTCCTGAGGGAGGACAGCGACAAGCCGATCATCTTCGTCGCCGGCGCGACCGGGTTCGCCCCGGTGAAGAGCATGCTCGAATACGCATTCGGCAAGGGAATCAGGCGCAGGATGCTGTTCTACTGGGGCGTGCGCTCGCTCAAGGACCTCTATCTCGCCGAGTTGCCGCGGCGCTGGGAGGAGGAGCATTCGAACTTCAAATTCATCCCGGTGCTCTCCGAGCCGCGCCCGGAAGACCGCTGGGAGGGGCGCGCCGGGCTCGTGCACGAGGCGATCCTGCAGGACTTTCCGGATCTTTCGCACTACCAGATCTACGCCTGCGGCTCGGTGCAGATGGTCGAAGCGGCGCACCCGGCGTTCGTCGCGCGAGGCATGTCGCAGGACGACTGCTTCTCGGACACGTTCCGCCTCGCGCCGCAGATCGGGCGCGCGACGCCGCAGACCGACATGGTGAGGTTGGGGGGCACGACATGAGCAGCGTATCGCGCTACCTCGCACAGGCGGTGCTGTACGTGCCGTTCCTCGCGATCATCGGCTACTTTTCGACTTCGCCCCTTTACGTCCACCTGCCCGCGGACCAGGCGCTCATCCGCCTGAGCTTCAGCCACGCCGGCGCCCGCATCGGCGAGTGCCGGCAGCGCACGCCGCAGGAACTCGCCAAGCTGGCCCCCAACATGCGCGCGCCGCTCGTGTGTCCGCGCGAGCGCTCCCCGGTCACCGTCGAGCTGGAGATCGACGGTGAGCGCGTCTACCGGGCGGTGCTGCCGCCCTCGGGGTTGCGGCGCGACCT
>JACQGO010000251.1 GCA_016199485.1 Betaproteobacteria bacterium | reverse complement strand
GTCATCGCCTTGCCGCGGCGGCCGTTGTCGAGCAGTGAATCCACCGCCTCCTGCAGCATCCGCTTCTCGTTGCGCACGATGATCTCGGGTGCCTTCAGCTCGAGCAGGCGCTTGAGCCGGTTGTTGCGGTTGATCACGCGCCGGTAGAGGTCGTTCAGATCCGAGGTGGCGAACCGCCCGCCGTCGAGCGGCACCAGGGGCCGGAGCTCCGGCGGCAGCACCGGCAGCACCTCCATGATCATCCAGTCGGGCTTGATCCCCGACTTGTGGAACGCCTCGAGCACCTTCAGCCGCTTGGCGATCTTCTTGATCTTGGAGTCCGACGAGGTCGCGGCGAGCTCGGCGCGCAGCGTCTCGATCTCCCTTTTCAACTCGAGCGTGCGCAGCAGCTCGCGTATGCCTTCCGCTCCCATTGCGGCGGTGAAGTCGTCGCCGAACTCCTCGACCTTGGCGAGGTAGTCGTCCTCGGAAAGGAGCTGGCAGCGCCTGAGCGGCGTCATGCCGGGATCGATCACGACGTACGCCTCGAAGTAGAGCGCGCGCTCGATGTCGCGCAGCGTCATGTCGAGCACCATGCCGAGCCGCGAGGGCAGCGACTTCAGGAACCAGATGTGCGCGACCGGGCTCGCGAGCTCGATGTGCCCCATGCGCTCGCGGCGCACCTTGCTCAGCGTCACCTCCACCCCGCACTTCTCGCAGATCACGCCGCGGTGCTTGAGCCTCTTGTACTTGCCGCACAGGCACTCGTAGTCCTTGACCGGGCCGAAGATCTTGGCGCAGAACAGGCCGTCGCGTTCGGGCTTGAACGTGCGGTAGTTGATGGTTTCCGGCTTTTTCACCTCGCCGTACGACCAGGAATGGATCTTCTCCGGGGACGCCAAGCCGATCTTTATGGCGTCGAACTGTTCTTCCTGCGTGACTTGCTTGAACAGATCCAGCAATGCTTTCATCTCAAGCTCCTGAGTGAGAAGTGAGGTGTGAGGAGCGGCTATGACTCTTCACCCTTCACTGTTCTCAATAACGGTTGCGGTCGAGGTCGATGTCGATCGCGAGCGAGCGGATCTCCTTCACCAGCACGTTGAACGACTCCGGCATGCCAGCCTCGATGCGGTGATCGCCCTTGACGATGGACTCGTAGACCTTGCGCCGGCCTTCGGTGTCGTCGGACTTCACGGTGAGCATTTCCTGCAGCGTGTAGGCCGCGCCGTAGGCCTCCAGCGCCCACACTTCCATCTCCCCGAAGCGCTGTCCGCCGAACTGCGCCTTGCCGCCCAGCGGCTGCTGGGTGACCAGGCTGTAGGGTCCCGTCGAGCGCGCATGCATCTTGTCGTCGACCAGGTGGTGCAGCTTCAGCATGTGCATGTAGCCCACCGTAACCGGCCGGTCGAACGGGTCACCCGTGCGCCCATCGTGGAGCGCCACCTGCCCCGTGCGCGGCAGCCCCGCAAGCTCGAGCATGTCCTTGATCTCGTTTTCGGTGGCGCCGTCGAACACCGGGGTCGCGAACGGAACGCCATCCGTGAGGTTTCGCCCGAGCTCGATCACCTCCTCCTCGGTGAGCGAGTCGATATCGGCGGGCTGGCCGCTCGCGTTGTAGATCTTGTACAGCAGTCTGCGCAGATCGGAGGCCCTGGCATGTGCTTTCAGCATCTCGCCGATCTTCATTCCCAGGCCCTTCGCCGCCCACCCCAGGTGCGTTTCCAGAATCTGCCCCACGTTCATGCGCGAAGGCACGCCGAGGGGGTTCAGCACGATGTCGACCGGCGTGCCGTCGGCCATGTACGGCATGTCCTCCACCGGCACGATCTTGGAGATCACGCCCTTGTTGCCGTGGCGCCCCGCCATCTTGTCGCCCGGCTGCAGCCGGCGCTTGACCGCGAGGTAGACCTTGACCATCTTCTGCACGCCCGGCGGCAGCTCGTCGCCGCTGGTGAGCTTCTACTTCTTCTCCTCGTAGGCCCGGTCGAACTGGTGCCGGACCTGCGCGAGGCTCTCCTTCAGGTTCTCGAGCTGCGCGGCGACCTTGTCGTTCGCCACGCGGATGTCGAACCAGTGGTGCCGCTCGATCTCCGAGAGATACGCCTTGGTGATCTTCGAGCCCCTGGCGAGCTTCTTCGGGCCCCCGTTCGCGGTCTTGCCGATGAGTAGGCGTTCCAGCCGCTCGAACGCGTCGTTCTCGACGATCCGCAGCTGGTCCGCGAGGTCCTTCTTGTAGCGCTTGAGCTCGTCATCGATGATCTGCTGCGCGCGCTTGTCGCGCTCGATTCCCTCGCGCGTGAATACCTGCACGTCGATCACCGTGCCCGACATGCCGGACGGCACGCGCAAGCTGGTGTCCTTCACGTCGGAAGCCTTCTCGCCGAATATCGCGCGCAGCAGCTTCTCCTCGGGCGTGAGCTGCGTTTCGCCCTTCGGCGTCACCTTGCCCACCAGCACCGCGCCCGCCTCGACTTCCGCGCCGATGTAGATGATGCCCGATTCGTCGAGGCTCGCGAGTTGCGATTCCGACAGGTTCGAGATGTCGCGCGTGATCTCCTCGGGCCCGAGCTTGGTGTCGCGCGCGACCACGGAGAGTTCCTCGATGTGGATCGAGGTAAAGCGTTCGTCGGCGACCACCCGCTCGGAGATGAGAATGGAATCCTCGAAGTTGAAGCCGTTCCACGGCATGAACGCGACCAGCATGTTCTGCCCGAGCGCGAGCTCGCCGGTGTCGGTCGAGGCGCCGTCTGCGACCACGTCGCCCCGGGCAATGCGGTCGCCGACCCTCACCAGCGGCCGCTGGTTGATGTTGGTGTTCTGGTTGGAACGCTGATACTTGACCAGGTTGTAGATGTCGACGCCGACCTCGCCCGGTCTGGTCTCCTCGTCGTTGACCCGCACCACGATGCGCGAGGCGTCCACGTAGTCGACCACGCCGCCGCGGCGCGCCTGTACCGCGGTGCCCGAGTCGACCGCCACCGTGCGCTCGAGCCCGGTGCCGACCAGCGGCTTCTCCGCGCGCACGCACGGCACCGCCTGGCGCTGCATGTTCGATCCCATCAGCGCGCGGTTGGCGTCGTCGTGCTCGAGGAACGGGATGAGCGAGGCCGCCACCGACACGATCTGCGACGGCGCAACGTCCATATAGTCGATCCGGTCCGGGGTCGCCAGCGTGAACTCGTTCCGGTGCCGGCACGATACCATCTCGTCGACGAAGCGGTTGTGCTTGTCGAGCGCGGCATTCGCCTGCGCGATCACGTACTGGCCCTCCTCGATCGCCGACAGATAGTGGATCTCGTCGGTGACGCGGCCGTCCCCGACCTTGCGGTACGGCGTCTCGAGGAAACCGTACTCGTTGGTGCGCGCATAGAGCGCGAGCGAATTGATGAGCCCGATGTTCGGACCTTCCGGGGTCTCGATCGGGCACACGCGGCCGTAGTGGGTCGGGTGCACGTCGCGCACCTCAAAGCCGGCGCGCTCGCGCGTCAAGCCCCCGGGGCCGAGCGCGGAGACGCGCCGCTTGTGGGTGATCTCGGAAAGCGGGTTCGTCTGGTCCATGAACTGCGAGAGCTGGCTCGAGCCGAAGAACTCGCGGATCGCCGCCGAGACCGGCTTGGCGTTGATCAGATCGTGCGGCATCAGGTTATCGGACTCCGCCTGCGAGAGCCGCTCCTTGACCGCGCGCTCGACCCGCACCAGTCCCGCCCGGAACTGGTTCTCCGCGAGCTCGCCCACCGAGCGCACGCGGCGGTTGCCGAGGTGGTCGATATCGTCGATCTCGCCCTTGCCGTTGCGGAGATCGACCAGAATCTTGATCACCGCGACGATGTCTTCCTTCGACAGCGTCCCGCGACCCGCGAGCTCGGTGCGCTCCGCGCGCCGATTGAACTTCATGCGGCCGACCGCGGAAAGATCGTAGCGGTCCTCGGAGAAGAACAGCCCGTTGAACAGCGTCTTCACCGCCTCCTCGGTCGGCGGCTCGCCGGGCCGCATCATGCGGTAAATCGCGACTTGCGCCGCCGTCTGGTCCGCGGTCTCGTCGATCCTCAGCGTCTGCGAGATGTACGGGCCCTGGTCGAGGTCGTTGGTGTAGATCGTCTGCAGCTTTTCGACGCCGGCTTCCCTGAGCTTCGCGAGCAGCTGATCGGTGATCTCGTCGTTGGCGTTGGCCAGGATCTCTCCGCTCGTCTTGTCCACGATGTTGGTCGCGAGCACGCGCCCGACGAGGAATTCCTCGGGCGCCACGACACGGTGCAGGCCTGCGGCCTCCATCTCGCGCACGTGCTTCACGGTGATGCGCTTGTCCTTGGCGACGATCGGCTTGCCGCCCTTGGTCGTGATGTCGAAGCGCGCGATCTCGCCTCGCATGCGTTCCGGCACCAGCTCGAACTCGATCCGGTCCTTGCCCAGGTGAAAGACGTCGAACGCGAAGAACTCCGCAAGGATACTCTGCAGCGGGTAGCCGAGCGCCTTGAGCAGGATGGTGACCGGCATCTTGCGCCGGCGGTCGACGCGGAAGTAGAGATAATCCTTCGGATCGTACTCGAAGTCGAGCCACGAGCCGCGGTAGGGGATCACGCGCGCCGAGAACAGCAGCTTGCCGGAAGAGTGCGTCTTGCCGCGGTCGTGCTCGAAGAACACGCCCGGGGAGCGGTGCAGTTGCGAGACGATCACCCGCTCGGTGCCGTTGATCACGAAGGAACCCGTCGGCGTCATGAGCGGGATCTCGCCCATGTAGACCTCCTGTTCCTTCACTTCCTTCACCGTGGGCTTGGTCGCCTCCTTGTCCATGATGGTGAGGCGCACCTTGGCCCGCAGCGGCGCGGCGTAGGTAAGACCCCGCTGCTGGCACTCCTTCACGTCGAACGGGGGCTCGCCGAGCGCGTAGCTCGCGAAGTCGAGCCGCGCGTTCTTGGAGTGGCTCTCGATCGGAAAGATCGTCCTGAACGCGGCCTGCAAGCCCTCGCTCTTGCGCACATCGGGCGCCACGTTCGCCTGCAGAAACGCCGCGTACGAGTCGAGCTGGGTGGCGAGCAGGAACGGCACCGGCAGGACGCTCTGGCGTTTCGCAAAGCTTTTGCGGATGCGCTTTTTCTCGGTGAAAGAGTAGCCCATATCAACTCCACTACAGGTTACAAAGGAGGACATCCGCACCCGCGTGCGGCCCCTCCAAAGAATCAAAAGGCCGGCGGTCGCCCGCCAGCCACAGCCTCAACACGGCGGTTACTTGATTTCCGCGGTCGCGCCAGCTTCGGTGAGCTGTTTCAGTATCGCCTCGGCATCGGCTTTCGCGATGCCTTCCTTGACCGGCTTCGGAGCGCCATCGACCAGGTCCTTGGCTTCCTTCAGCCCCAGCCCCGTCACCGCGCGCACCACCTTGATAGTGTTCACCTTGTTGGGGCCGGCGTTGTTAAGGATCACGGAAAACTCGGTTTGCTCTTCCGCGGCCGGCGCGGCGGCGCCTGCCGCCGCGGGCGCTGCCACCGCCACTGCCTGCGCGGCGGCCGAGACCTCGAATTTTTCCTCCATCTCCTTGATGAGTTGCGACAACTCGAGCACCGTCATGTTCGCAATGGCGTCGAGAATTTCAGCTCTGGCGAGTGCCATGTCTGTCTCCGAGAAAATTAACGGTAAGCGGTAAAATCAAGCGGCGCGCGCAAATTGCCGCGATCACGCAGCCTTCTCCTTATGGTCGCGTACTGCAGCGAGCGTCCGCACGAACTTGCCGGGCACCTCGTTCAACGTGCGCACGAACTTGGCGACTGGCGCCTGCATGGTTGCCATCAGCTTCGCCAGCAGTTCCACGCGGCTCGGCATCGTGGCGAGGTCAGCGACCTCCTTCGGCGACATGACGTAGTTCGGCATGGCACCGGCCATGATGACCAGCTTCTCGTTGTCCCTGGCAAACTCGTGCAACACCTTCGCGACCGCCACCGGGTCGGGCGATATGCCGTAGGCGAGCGGACCGACCATCTTGTCCGACAGCGCGGAAAACGGCGTATCCGCGATCGCGCGGCGCGCGAGGGTGTTTTTGAGCACGCGCAGGTAAACGCCCGATTTGCGCGCCCTTCTGCGCAATTCGGTCATTTCCGCGACCTGCAGGCTGCGGTATCGGGCGAGCACGACCGCCTGAGCCTTGGCGAGCTGCGCGCTCACTTCGGCCACCACCGCTTGCTTCTGCCCAAGATTAAGACCCAAGGTCTACCTCCATTCAAAATTGTTCCGAGTTCCGGGTTCCGGGTTCCAGGTCAAAACCAGCTAACCCGGAACCCGGAACACGAAACCCGGAACACTCCTACGGCGACCTTTGATCCAGGAACCAAACATGACGCACATGATGCATCCTGATTCGGGTACGCCGTCTGCGTTGGGTGCTTCGCGCGTGAATGAGTGAAGAGTGAAGGGCTGCTTCGCTCCAAACCGCACCACCTTTCCACGCCGTCGGCGATTAAATTTCCAGCGAGGAGTGCCTGCTCCGGGCTCCGGTCTTTCCCCCTTCACCCTTCACGCATTCACCCTTCACCTTCAATCCCAACGGTCTTTGACAACCCGCCGGAAATCGCTTCCCGGCGGCCCAAAGCTCTGCCCCGGCCTCTCGCG
>JACQGO010000250.1 GCA_016199485.1 Betaproteobacteria bacterium | reverse complement strand
TCTGGTGCCACGAGCAGGGCAAGGACTCGTGCTCTAAGGGCCTGAAGGAGAAAGCGCCTTCCGGGCAGGGCGGCGCGCAGTTCAAGAAGAACCCTTTCGGCATCACTCTCGCCGGCTGCCCGCTCGAAGAGAAGATCTCCGAGTTCCACAAGATCAAGGCGGAGGGCGTCGCGCTCGGGGCGCTCGCGATGATCGTCGTGGACAACCCGATGGTCGCGGCGACCGGGCACCGCATCTGCAACGACTGCATGAAGTCGTGCATCTACCAGAAGCAGGAGCCGGTGAACATCCCGCAGGCGGAGACGCGCACGTTGAAGGACGTGCTCGGGCTTCCCTGGGGATTCGAGATCTACAGCCTGCTCACCCGCTGGAATCCGCTGAACCTGCGCGCGCCGTATCCGAAGCCGGCGACCGGCAGGCGCGTGCTTATCGCCGGCATGGGGCCGGCGGGCTTCACGCTCGCGCATTACCTGATGAACGAAGGTCACACGGTGGTCGGCATCGATGGACTCAAGGTTGAGCCGCTGCCGCCGCACATTTCGGGGGTTGCCGCGGACGGCGCGCGCGTGCCGTTCGAGCCGATACGCGACGTCCGCGCGCTCTACGAATCGCTCGAAGGGCGCGTGATGGCGGGCTTTGGCGGAGTCGCCGAATACGGCATCACGGTACGCTGGGACAAGAACTTCCTCAAGCTCGTGCGGCTGCTGCTCGAGCGCAGGCGCGAGTTCGCGCTGTGCGGCGGCGTGCGCTTCGGCGGCACGCTGACCGCCGACCACGCGTTTACCCTGGGGTTCGATCACATCGCGCTCGCGATCGGCGCGGGGCGCCCCACCGTGCTCGACCTGCCGAACGGGCTCGCGCGCGGCGTGCGCGCCGCCTCCGATTTCCTGATGGCGCTGCAACTGAGCGGCGCCGCGAAGCGCGACTCGGTGGCCAACAACCAGTTGCGGCTTCCGGTGGTGGTGGTCGGCGGGGGGCTGACCGCCATCGATACCGCGACCGAATCGCTCGCCTATTACCCGGTGCAGGTCGAAAAGTTCCTGCAGCGTTATGAGCTGCTCGCGCGCGAGCACGGCGAGGCTGCCGCGCGGATCGCTTGGGACGAAGAGGAATGCGCGATCGCCGATGAGTTCCTGGCGCATGCCCGCGCGATCCGCGCCGAGCGCCGGGCGGCAGCGGCGGAAGGCCGCGTGCCGGGAATACGCGAGCTGCTGCAGTCCTGGGGCGGGGTGACGATCGCCTACCGCAAGCGGCTCATCGACAGCCCGTCGTACAGGTTGAACCACGAGGAAGTGCACAAGGCGCTCGAGGAAGGCATCCAAATTGCCGAGGGCATGAGCCCGCTCCGCGTCGACCTCGACGAGTACGGCCACGCGCGTGCGATCCGCATGTCGGTGCAGCGGCGCACCGAGGAGGGCAAATGGGTGGCGACGGGCGAGACGGGGCTGCCGGCGCGCACGATATTGGTTGCCGCCGGCACGCAGCCCAACACCGTGCTCGCGCGTGAAGACCCCGCCAACTTCCGCCTCGAAGGACGTTATTTCCAGGCATGCGACGACGAGGGCAATCCGGTTACGCCGGAAAAATCCGCCTCCAAACCGGCCGCGGCGCACGTGCTGCTGTCCAAGCGCCCCGACGGCCGCTTCATCAGCTTCTTCGGCGACGTGCATCCCTCGTATTTCGGCAACGTGGTGAAAGCCATGGGGGGCGCCAGACAGGGCTATCCCGCGATCAGCCGGATACTGGCGCGCACGGCGCCTGCCTCTGCGGTGAGCGATGCCGAATTCATCGCCGGGCTCAACGCGCAGCTGCGCGCCACGGTTCACCGGGTCATCCGCCTCACTCCAACGATCGTGGAGATCGTCGTCAAGGCCCCGCTCGCCGCGCGACGTTTCCGTCCGGGGCAGTTCTACCGGCTGCAGAACTACGAGGCGTTCGCGCTGGCCGCCAACGGCACGCGCCTCGCGATGGAGGGACTGGCGCTCACCGGGGCATGGGTCGATCCCGAGCGCGGGCTCGTCTCGACCATCGTGCTCGAGATGGGTGGCTCCTCCGACCTGTGCGCGCTGCTCAAGCCGGGCGAGCCGGTGGTGCTGATGGGCCCGACCGGATCACCGACCGAGATCCCTGCAGGTGAGACCGTTGTTCTCGCCGGCGGCGGGCTCGGCAACGCGGTGCTGTTCTCTATCGGGCAGGCGATGCGCCGCGCCGGTTCGCGGGTACTCTATTTCGCCGGTTACAAGCACATGGTCGACCGCTACAAGGTGGCCGAGATCGAGGCGGCAGCGGACGTCGTGGTGTGGTGCTGCGACGAGGAGCCGGGCTTCACTCCCGACCGGCCGCAGGACGCGAGCTTCGTGGGCAATATCGTCCAGGGCATGCACGCCTATGCGTGCGGCGATCTCGGCGGACAGCCGATCCCGTTCAGCGAGGCCGACCGCATCATCGCGATCGGCTCGGACCGGATGATGGCGGCGGTGGGACACGCGCGGCACGACGTGCTCAAACCTTTCCTCAAGCCGCACCACTTCGCGATCGGCTCGATCAACTCGCCGATGCAGTGCATGCTGAAGGAGGTGTGCGCGCAGTGCCTGCAGCCTCACGTGGATCCGGCCACGGGGAAGACGTACTACGTGTTCTCCTGCTTCAACCAGGACCAGCCGCTCGATCGCGTCGACTTCGGCGCGCTCGCGGCGCGGCTGCGCCAGAATTCGGCGCAGGAAAAGCTCACCGCGCAATGGGTCGACCACTGCCTGTGGCAGATCGGGCAGCGCGACGAGCCGCGGCTGGTGCCGAAGGCGTAGCAGCGCTCAGTCCAGGCCGCGCAACACTTCGCCCAAGGTGCCCGTCAGTTCGTCGACGTGGCTTTTCTCGGCGATGAGCGGCGGGGACAGCGCGATGATGTCGCCGGTGACGCGGACGAGTATCCCGCGCTCGAACGCCCTGACCAGCGCCTGATAGCCGCGCGCCCCGGGCTTGCCGGGCATCGTTTCCAGCTCGATGCCGGCCATCATGCCGAAGTTGCGGATGTCGACCACGTGCGGTGCCTCGCGCAGCGAGTGCACCGCATCCTCGAAATACTGTTCCATCTGCCGCGCACGCTCGAACAGCTTCTCTTCCGCGTAGAGGTCGAGCGTCGCGAGCGCGGCGGCCGCGGCAAGGGGGTGCCCGGAGTAGGTGTAACCATGGAACAGCTCGATCGAATTTTCCGGCGCGGCGTTCATGACCGCCTCGTGGATGTGCCTGCGCACCGCCACCGCGCCCATGGGCACCGTCGCGTTGGTGATGCCCTTGGCCATCGTCACCATGTCGGGCACGATGCCGAGGCGCTCGCACGCGAATGAGGCGCCGAGTCGCCCGAAGCCGTTGATGACCTCGTCGAAGATCAGCAGGATGCCGTGCTTGTCGCAGATCGCGCGCACCCGCTCGAGGTAACCCTTCGGCGGCGGCAGCACGCCGGTCGAACCCGCCACCGGCTCGACGATCACGGCCGCGATGTTGGACGCGTCATGCAGCGCGATGATGCGGCTCTCGAGCTCGTCGGCGAGATGCGCGCCCCACTCCGGCTGGCCGCGCGAGAAGGAGTTATGCTCCAGGTTATGGGTATGGGGGAGGTGATCGACATAGGACAGCAGGCTGGCGAACGCCTTGCGGTTGGGCGCCATCCCGCCGACCGAAGTTCCGCCGAATCCCACGCCATGATAGCCGCGCTCGCGCCCGATCAGCCAGCGCCGGTGGCCCTCGCCGCGCGCCCGGTGATAGGCGAGCGCGATCTTCAAGGCGGTATCGACCGACTCCGATCCCGAATTGGTGAAGAACGAGTAATCGAGGTCACCCGGCAACATCGTCCTCAGTCGCTCTGCGACCTTGAACGGCCCGGGATGGCCCATCTGGAAGATCGGCCCATAATCCATCGTCTCGGCCGCCTTCTTGATCGCCTCGACGATCCTGGGACGGCAGTGGCCCGCGTTCACGCACCACATTCCCGCCGTACCGTCCAGGATCCTGCGCCCGTCCTCCGCGATGTAGTGCATGTCCTTGGCGGAGACCAGGATCCGCGGCGCCGCCTTGAATTGGCGGTTCGCGGTGAAGGGCATCCAGAAGGCACTGAGATCGTAGTCTCTTGGTTTCATCCGGGGATCCTGTCTTGGGGTCCGGGTTTGGTCTGCGGATTCACCGCTGCTTCGGGGTCAGGCGAGCATCGGATCGCGCGGCATCGACGACGGCGCCTATCCGGGGCGAACGTTTGCTTCCCGGATCACCTTGCCCCATTTGGCGATCTCGGACTTGATGTGGGCGCCCAGCTCCTCCGGGGAGCTGCCGACGATGTCCACGCCCTGGGAGAGCAGCCGCGTCCTGATCTCGGGCATCTGCAGCACCCTGGCGACCGCGCTATTTGCCTTTTCGATGATCGCCTTGGGGGTTTTCGCCGGCGCCAGGATCGCATACCAGGTACCGGTCTCGACGCCCGGCGCGCCGGCTTCCGCCATGGTCGGCACCTCGGGAAGCATCGACGAGCGCTTCGACGCCGCGACCGCGAGCGCACGCAGGCGGCCCGATTTGATGTGCTGGGCGACCGCCAGCGGGCCGACGAACATCATGGGGACGTGTCCGCCGAGCAGGTCGGTCACGGCCGGGCCGGAACTCTTATACGGCACATGGGTGATCTGGACACCGGTGACCAGCTTCAGCAATTCGCCCGAGAGATGGGGCGAACTGCCGTTCCCCCCCGAGGCGAAGTTGACGGTATTGGGCTTGGCTCTCGCGAGTGCCAGGAGTTCCTTGACCGTCTTTGCCGGCACCGAGGGATGCACCACCAGGATGTTCGCCTGCGATACCACCAGCGACACCGGGGCGAAATCCTTCACCGGGTCGTACGGCAACTTCATGAGGCCCGGATTCACCGTGTGCGTGGTCGTGATGAGCAGCAGGGTATAACCGTCGGGCACTGCCTTTACGGCGAGGTCGCTCCCTATGGTGCTGCTCCCGCCGGGACGGTTGTCGAGCACGAGCGGTTGCCCGAGCACTTCAATCAGCGCGGGTTGCAGGGTGCGCGCGAGGTTGTCGGCGCTGCCGCCCGGCGCAAACGGCACGATGAGCCGCACCGGTTTCGTCGGATAAGGCTGCGCCGAAGCCGCTCTGGATGCTTGACCGGCCGCCTGCTGCGGGCCAAGCAGGCAGCCCGCAATTGCTGCGGCGAAAAAGAAAATACGAACGACGTGGTTGAGCATGACGCGCCTGGAAAGTGAATGAGAAGATGTAGTTCTAATCATAGCAACAAAACCGCAGCAGCTTCAAAGTCCACAATATGGGAATTTTTGCCGCCCGCGTTGCCCCGGCCGGTTTGCGCTCCTATAATCGTCATTGAAACTCTGTCTGCCTGCACCGGTATCCGGAGTCGCCCGGGGTTTCCACGGTCGCGTCGACGATGAGCCCGGTGATTACGCGCGTCATCTGAGTTCATGATTCGGACTCTTACATCACCCGGACCGGCAGCCTCACACCACCATCCATGACGACGGAACGCAACTGGCTCGCAAGCGACGGCGCGCACCTCTTTTACCGCCTCGACGATTACACCGATCCGTGGAAATCCGCGCCCGTCGTGGTGCTGCTGCATCCGGCGATGGGCAGTTCGCAGCGGCTTTATGCCTGGGTGCCGCACCTCGCGCGCGATTTTCGCGTCGCGCGCCCCGACCTGCGCGGACACGGCCTCTCGGAAGCCGCCCTCGATCGCGAACTCACTCACGAACGACTGGCGCGCGACGTGGTGGAGCTGCTCGATCAACTGGGCTGTGAGCGCGCTCATCTTGCCGGTTCTTCCGCGGGAGGCATCATCGCGTTGCAGGCCGCGTTGCGCTATCCGGCGCGCGTTGCCTCGCTCGCTCTCTACGCTGCGACCGCCGGCATCCACCCGAACCGTCCAAAGAAGGGCGATTGGCTCGCGCGGGTCGCAAAAAACGGGGTGCGGCAATTCCTGACGGAAACCCTGCGCGAGCGCATCGGTGAGGCCTCGCCCGAGCGTGCACGATGGTTCCTGGGTACCGCGGAAGGGGTCACACCGGAGTTCCTTGCGCGCTTCGTGCCGCTGATGGCGAGCGAATATTTTCCCGACCGCCTGTCGCAGCTCGCCTGCCCGGTGCTGATGGTGGTGCCCGACCCGGATCCGATGGTCGAACGCCACGAGTACGAGCTGATGCGGGCAAAACTGCGTGATTGCCGTTTCGTCACGATTCCCGGCGCGAGCCACAGCATGACCGCCGAAATCCCCGACCGCTGCGCCGTCGAGCTGCGCCAATTCCTGCTGGGGCTGGCGCGATTGTGACGCGCTCGACCTTCACCACCTCCGACGGCGTCCGGATAGCCTACTGCATCGAGGACTACACGGACCCCTGGCGGCCGGCCGACACGCTGCTGATGCTGCATTCGGCGATGGGCTGCTCGCGTCGCTTCTACTCGATGGTGCCGGGCCTTGGGCGCCACTTCCGGGTCGTGAGGCCCGACATGCGCGGACACGGCGCATCGCAAGTGCCCCCGGAGACGCTTCCGCTCACCAAGGAGCGGCTCACGGAGGACGTGCTCGAACTGCTGGCCGTGCTCAAGCTCGACAAGGTGCACGTCGTCGGGAACTCGGCGGGCGGCTACATTGCACAGCAGCTTGCGATCCACCATCCGCAGCGCGTGAAGAGCATCGCACTGTTCGGCGCAACGCCGGGCCTCAGCCACACCAATGCCGCAAGCTGGCTGCCGCAGGTGGAAAAGAAAGGGCTGCGCGCATTCCTCGCGGAGACGATCAGCGATCGCTTTCCGGTCGGGGAGGCCGATCCGCGTCTCGTCGAGTGGTTTCTCGGCGAGGCCGCGAAGACCGACGCCGCCTACCTCAAGCGTTTCATCGGCTACTGGTCCGGCGTCGACTTCATGGACGAGATCCACCGCATCCGGTGTCCGGCGCTGATCGTAGCGCCCGGCGCCGAGCCCATCGGCCGCACCGACACGTATTCGGAGATGCACAAACGCATCGCCGGCTCCGAGCTCGTGTTCTACGAGAACGCGCGCCATAATATCTGCGATTATCTGCCGGACCGCTGTGTCGCGGATATCCTCGCGTTTCTGGAACGTCGTTTCGGCGCGCACGCCTGAGGCGGCGGACTGCGGATGCTTCAGCGGTAAGACGCGCGGCGAATATGATGGAAACCGGCCCTGGTCTACTCGGCGCGCACTCCGGCCGCCTTCACGACCTTGGTCCACTTCGCGATCTCGCTGCGGATGTAAGGTCCGAACTGCTCCGGCGCGCTCGCGACGACATCGACCCCCTGCGATGCCAGCCTCGAGCCGAGTTCCGGGGTGTGAACAGCCTGCTTTATCGCTCCGTACAGCCTGCTGATTACCGCCTTCGGAGTATTCCCGGGCGCAACCACGCCGTACCAGGTGCCGCTCTCCACGCCGGGAAAACCGGCCTCGGCCATCGTGGGCACCTCCGGAAACGTGGCGGAGCGCTTCCCGGCGGACACCGCGAGCACCCGGAGCCGGCCCGCCTTGATGTGTTGTGCGATCGCAAGCGGCCCGACAAACATCATCTGCACGTGACCGCCCAGAAGATCGGTGATGGCGGGGCCGGACCCCTTGTAAGGTACGTGGGTAATGCGTATGCCGGTGGTCAGCTTGAGCAACTCTCCAGCGAGGTGCGGAGAAGTCCCGATGCCGCCGGAGGCGAAGTTGAGCGCGTCCGGTTTCGCTCGCGCCAGCGCAACGAGATCCTTGACCGTGCTCGCCCGAACCGAGGGATGCACCACGAGCAGGTTCGCCTGCGACACGATGAGCGATACCGGCGCAAAGTCCTTGAGGAGATCGAAAGGCAGCTTCGCGTTGAGGCCGGGAAGCGTGGTGTGGGTGGACGTGTTGAGGAGCAGGGTGTAGCCGTCCGGCTGAGACTTCGCCGCGAGCTCGATGCCGATGATGCCGCTCGCCCCGGCACGATTGTCGATGACGACCGGCTGTCCGAGTATCTCGGCGAGCACCGGCTGGACGGTGCGGGCGAGCGCGTCTGCGCTGCCCCCGGGAGCGGCAGCGACGATCATGCGTATCGGCTTGTCGGGATACGATGCCGGATACGCGGAAGCGGAAGCCAGCACCGCGCAGAGCAGCGGCCCGGCGACGCGTGCCGCGTAACCCGCTCGGAAGCGCAGTAACGGAAGGGAGACGAGCATGGTGAAAGCGTTCGCGAAGAGGCTCTGCTGGATTCTCTCCCCCGGCGCGCGAGTCGTCAATTTGGGACTGGTTGAGAATAGTTTTCGATACGCGTGCCGCTCGTGCCATGGAAACGACCGCGAAATACGGCGATACTGACGCGACGTGACATCCCCCGGGAGACCTGTCGTGCATTCAATGCGAACCGGCGACGGAGTGCGAATCGCCTACTACATCGACGATTTCACCGATCCCTGGCGCAGGCCGCAAGCGCTGTTCATGTTGCATTCCGCGATGGGAAGCGCGCGGCGCCTTTACGCGATGGTGCCGCATCTTGCGAGACATTACCGTGTGGTGCGCATGGATCTGCGCGGGCACGGGAGCTCGGAAGTCCCCGCTGCCGACATCCCGCTCACGCTCGAGCGTCTGGTGCAGGACCTGGTGGAGCTGCTCGATCATCTCGAGATCGACAAGGCGCATTTTCTCGGCGTCGCAGCGGGCGGCTACCTTGCCCAGCAACTCGCGATACACCATCCGCAGCGGGTCTTGAGCATCCTGTTGTTCGCGTCCAAGCCCGGGCTCAAGCACAGTCAGGCGCCAAGCTGGATCCCCGCGATCGAGCGAAAAGGGTTGCACGCGTTTCTCGCGGAAACCATCAGCGACCGGTTTCCTGAAGGGCACCAGGACAGGCGGCAGATCGAGTGGTTCCTCGACGAGGCGTCGCGCAACGACGTGGCGTTCGTGAAGCGCTTCATCCTGCACATGTCCGGCCTCTACTGGATGGAGGATGTCGCGCGGATCGGATGTCCGACGCTGATCGCCGCGCCCGGCGCCGAACCGATAGGCAATGCATCGGCGTACGGCGAAATGCACCGCCTCATACCGTCTAGCGAGCTGGTCGTGTACGAAGGCGGCCGCCACAACATCTGCGACTACATGCCGGACCGCTGCGCGCAGGATGCGCTCTCCTTCCTCACGCGCAGGTTCCCCTGAATAAGAGCCCGTAACATAATGAAACGCACGTGCGTTGCGAGCCAAAACTGGCCAGAGCGCGAAGGCACTCGCAGGTCGTATCGACTATACGGCCAAGAGCGCCGACAATGCTATGGACGGTTTTGGCCGCAACCCGAAGGGCCGGCACGAGTTTTTGCCCAGGGCATTGTCGCCCGACTTGCGCATATTCGCGATATGGGCTGCGTCGGGCTTCGTGCCCTGAGCAAAAATCGTGACGGCGCAGCGCGTGTTTCATTATGTTACGGGCTCTAAACTTTGATCCATTCGCACGATCATGGCAATCACCAGTTTCCCGTATCGATCTCTGCTCTCGGTTGCTTTGTGGGCGTTCTTTTTGAGCCTTGCCTTCGCGCAGGCGTACCCGAACAAGCCGCTCAGACTCGTGATCGGATTCCCTCCCGGCGGCGGCGGAGACATCACCGGCCGCATCGTGGGGCAGGCCCTTGGAGAAGGCCTGGGCCAGCCGGTGGTGATAGACAACCGCCCCGGGGCCGGCGGCATCGTCGGCGCCGATTTCGCGTCGAAGGCGAGCCCGGATGGTTACACGCTGCTCCTCGGAACCACGGGCGCGATCACCATCAGCCCGAGCCTGCAGCCGAAGATGCCGTACGACACGCTGAAGGACTTCGCGCCGGTCGCGCTGTTTGCGACGTTTCAGAACGTGCTTGTCGCGGGCCCGGCGATACCCGTCAACAGCGTGAAGGAACTCGTCGCGCTCGCGAAAGCAAAACCAGGCGCGCTTAATTACGCTTCCACCGGGGTCGGCGCTACACCGCATCTCGCCGGAGAACTGTTCAAGATGATGGCCCGCGTCGATATCGTCCACGTGTCATACAAGGGCAACGCGCCGGCGATCACCGACGTCGTCGGTGGACGGGTTGAATTGATGTTTCCGACCATGCCCTCCGCCTTGCCGCAGATCAGGGCGGTCAAGCTCAAGGCGCTGGCGGTGACCGATGCCCGGCGGTCCTCCGTGCTGCCGGATGTGCCGACGGTAAGCGAAGCGGGACTGCCGGGATATCGCGTCATCAACTGGTTCGGAATTCTCGCGCCGCGTGGCACGCCGGCGGAGATCGTCGGCAAACTCGATACCACGATTGCGCGCGCTCTCAATGCCGCGGAGACGAAGGAGCGTTTGCTCGGACAGGGACTCACCGTCGTGTACGGCGGGCCGCGGCAGTTTGCCGAATTTCTGCAGGAGGAGATCGCCAAATGGAGGAAAGTGGTGCAGGCGGCGGGAATCAAGGCGGAATAGCCGGCGTCCGTGCAAGATGAACACCGAACTCGGCGGAAAGGTCGCGATCGTCACCGGAGGGCTGCATGGCATCGGCAAGGCGGCCGCGCTTGCGCTCGCGGCGGAGGGCGCGGAGGTCGCAGTGTTCGATCTCGCGCCGCAGGAGAGCGGGGAAGTGCGCGAGCTGCGGCAGCAGAGCGCCGCACGGGGCGCCGAGATGACCTACCGGACGGTCGACGTGACACGTTGGGACGAAGTCGCGCCGGCGGTGCGCGCGGCCGGGGAACGATGTGGCAGGATCGATGTTCTGGTCAATAACGCGGGCAAGGGCAGGGAACCAACGGCGCTGGAGGACCTCGCGGAAGCGGAGTGGGACGCGTTGCTCGATCTCAATCTCAAGGCGGCTTATTTCTGCAGCCGCGCGGTGATACGGTTCATGCAACAGCAGCGCAGCGGCAGGATCGTCAACATCTCTTCGATTGCGGGGCGCGGCATGGGGGAACGAGCGCACCTCGCGTACGCGAGCGCCAAGGCGGGAATCATCGGATTCACGCGGCAGCTCGCCAGCGAAGCCGGCCCTTACGGCATCAACGTCAACGCCGTTGCGCCGGGCGCGATCATGAGCGGAAGGATCGTGCAACGCTGGCAGGAGAGGACCCCGGACGAACGGCGGCGCATGGTCGACCCGATTCCGCTCAAGAGAATCGGCACGCCGGAGGACATCGCCGGCGTGGTCGTTTTCCTGTGCTCCCCGGCCGCAAGCTACGTCACCGGCGCCACAATAGACGTGAACGGGGGAAGATATTACGGTTGAGGTCGCGCCGCCACGACACGCAGGATCCGGATTTGCCCTCGCGGGTTGATGAGGGGGAATATCACGGCTATGATTGCGCGACGGGCGGCGTTTACCGCGGTTTACCGTCGTCGTGCGACGGCTCCGATGGCGGAAAGGAACAAACGTCGTCCCCGATCAGAACATTCGCCCGATCCAGGACGCAGACAAGCATGAACATGTCAAGGCTCGTGCCGGCAGACGAGCAATCCCGTTCAGAACTCGCCGCGGCCTACGCCGAGATCACCCGCACCCGCGGATACGTCTCGAACATCCTCAAGAGCCTGAGTCACGCTCCCGAGGGTCTCAGGCGCTTCGCCGCGTTCGGCGAGTACGTGCGCTATCAGACGCGGTTGCCGGGGAGGCTGCGCGAGCTGGCCATCCTCGCGATTGCGCGCGGCATCCAGTATGCGTGGACGCATCATGCGCCGATCGCACACAGGGAGGGCGTCACGCAGCAGGAAATCGACGCCGTCAACGAGGGCAGAATTCCCTCCAGCCTGGGCGCGGCCGAGAAGGCGGCTGTCCGCTACGCGCAGGAATTCGCCAATCTCGGCAATGTCGGCGATGCGACGTTCGCGGAGGTCGCAAAGCATTTCGACGAGCGGCAGATCACCGATCTCACGTTGCTGTGCTGCTATTTCGTCGCGCTCGGCTCGACCATTAACGCGTTCGGGATCGGACTCGAACCCGACCGCAAACCGCTGATGAAGCCGGTGAAATAGAGCGAAAAGAAAACGCATGCCGCT
>JACQGO010000247.1 GCA_016199485.1 Betaproteobacteria bacterium | reverse complement strand
CTTTCGCGCGAGACTGTCGTCGCGCTGGCGGAAACACTCGCCGCGCTCGGCGTGCGGCGCTACGCGCTGCAGGGCTTTCGCCCCGAGGGCTGCGCCTCGCCGGCGCTCGCCTCGGTGCCACAGGCGGGCTTTCTCGACCCCGCGCTTCACCGCGAGCTTGCGGGCAAGTTCGAGATTCTCGCGCTGCGTCCAGCGTGAGCCGGCCTCCGTGCCGCCCGCGTTGCGCCCCGGGTGGATTCTTTGACCTGCATCAAAGATCGGCTGCCGTGCGTTGTGGCATCGTTAGTGTTTTTGCCAGCAAGGAAATCGAGTTCCGGTCTGCGTGACGCCGCGGCACGCGCCTCGTGTGCGCGCCATGGCGTTCCCCCTCCCCGAGCGTTGCGATGGAGAAGACCGACCGCATCGAACTGGTGTGCCCGGCCGGGAGCCTCCCCGCGCTGCGGGCCGCCGTCGATAACGGCGCCGATTGCGTCTACATCGGATTCCGCGACAACACCAACGCACGCAATTTCGGCGGCCTGAACTTCGACCTCGCCGCCGCGCGCGAGGGGCTAGTCTACGCCCATCGCAACGGCGTCAAGGTGCTGCTGGCGATCAATACCTATCCCCAGCCGGACACCTGGGAGCGCTGGGTGAAAGCGGTCGACGCCGCGGCCGAGCTCGGTTTCGACGCGATCATCGTCGCCGATCCCGGGCTGATGCGCTACGCGGCGCGCGCCCACCCGCAGCTGCGCCTGCATCTGTCGGTGCAGGGCTCAGCGACGAACTATGAGGCGATCAACTTCTTCCACCGGCATTTCAACGTGCGGCGGGCGGTGTTGCCCCGCGTGCTTTCGGTGGCACAGGTCGAGCAGGTCATCAGGAACACGCCGGTCGAGATCGAGGTGTTCGGATTCGGGGGGCTGTGCGTGATGGTCGAGGGCCGGTGCACGCTCTCGTCCTACGTGACCGGGGAATCGCCCAATATGAGCGGGGTGTGTTCGCCGGCAAAGGCGGTGCGCTGGGAGCAGAAGCCCGACGGCCTTGAAGCGCGCCTGAACGGCGTGCTGATCGACAAGTACGGCGCGCACGAGAACGCGGGCTACCCTACGCTGTGCAAGGGTCGCTACCGGGCGGGCAACGACGTCTACTACGCGATCGAGGAGCCGGCGAGCCTCAACGTGCTGGAGCTGCTGCCGGAGCTCGCGCGCATCGGCGTGGTCGCGATCAAGATCGAGGGCCGCCAGCGCAGCCCGGCGTATGTGGCTGCGGTAACCCGCGTGTGGCGGCAGGCGTTGGATCATTGTTTGCGCGACGCCGCGCATTACGCGGTGCAACCTGCATGGGCGGGGGAGCTGCGCAAGATGTCCGAGGGACAGCAGCACACGCTCGGCGCCTATCACCGCCCGTGGAAGTGAGCGCCGCGCCGAAGGAACGCCTCGTATGAAGCTCGCGCTGGGACCCCTGCTCTACTACTGGCCGCGCAAGGACGTGCTCGACTTCTACCGCGGGATCGCGACGAGCCCGGTCGATATCGTCTATCTGGGGGAGGTCGTGTGCTCGCGCCGCCACGAGTTGCGCCTGTCCGACTGGCTCGAGCTCGCCGCGACGCTCGAGCGGGCGGGCAAGGAAGTCGTGCTCTCGACCCAGGCGCTCATCGAATCGGAGTCCGACCTCAAAACGCTGCGCAGGATCGTCGCCGGCAACGGCCATCTGGTCGAAGCCAACGACATGGGCGCGGTGCACCTGCTCTCCGGAAAAAAACCGTTCGTCGCCGGCCCGCATCTCAACGTCTACAATCCCGAAACGCTGGGGCTGCTCGCCGAGTCGGGCGCGTGCCGGTGGGTGATGCCGCTCGAGATGCCGCGCGCGATGCTGGAAGGCATGTTGCGCGCGAAGCCCGCCGCCGTCGCGACCGAGGTGTTTGCGTTCGGCAGGCTGCCGCTCGCGTTCTCCGCGCGCTGTTTCACCGCGCGGCGGCATGACCTCCCCAAGGACAACTGCCAGTTCTGCTGTCTCGAGTATCCCGACGGCCTCGAGCTCACGACGCGCGAAGGCCGGTCGTTCCTGGTGCTGAACGGCATCCAGACCCAGTCTGCCGCGGTGCACAGCCTGCTCGATGAAATCCCGGCGCTCGTGCGGATCGGCGTCGAGGTGGTGCGCGTGAGCCCGCAGTCGCGCCACACCACCGACCTCCTCGCGCTGTTCCACCGCGTGATCGACGGCGCGCTCGATCCCGGGGCCGCAGCGTGCGAGGCCGAACGTCTCGCGCCGGGGGCGGTGTGCAACGGATACTGGCACGCGCGGCCCGGGATCGAACACCGCGGGGGAAACTCCTGATGCAGCGGCTGCGTGCGGTCAACGTCGTCGACACCGGTCTCGCGAGCGGGCCGGTCAACCACGCGCTCGACCGTCACCTGCTTGCATTGGCCGCCGCGCGGCGCATCCACGACACGCTGCGCTTCTACCGCAGCGAACCAGCGGTCAGCGTCGGCTGCCACCAGGCACTGGCGCGCGAAGTGCGCCTCGCTTACTGCCGCGCCCGCGGCATCGACGTGGTGCGGCGCGCAAGCGGCGGCGGCGCGCTCTACCTCGATCGCGACCAGCTCGCTTTCAGCCTGGTGATGCGCGGCACGCAGAAGTGGCGCCACGCGCCGCTTGTCGAGCTGCTGCAGCAGGGCACCGCGGCGGTGGCAACCGGCCTGCAGATGCTGGGCATCCCGGCGCGGGTCAAACTCCCCAACGATGCCGAAGCGGACGGGCGCAAGATCGCCTCGGTATTCGTCGCACGCGACGAACACGCGCTGCTCCTGCAGGCGACCGTGCTGCTCGACGCCGACGTGAGAACGATGCTCGAAGCGCTGCGCATCCCGACCGAGAAACTCTCGGCAAACGGGCTCGCCGTGGCGCGCGAGCGGCTCACCACCGCTGTCGCCTGCCTCGGCCGCGCGCCACAACTCGCCGCGGTGCAGTCGGCGCTCATGAGGGGCGTCGAGCTGGCGCTGGGTCTGAGGCTGCGCCGCAGGCAGTCCATGCCGGCGCCGTGGAGCGTCGGCCCCGAACAGCTCGACGCCGAACGCGACAACGCGGCGCGCATCGAGTGGGACGACGGCGACGGGGAGTCGCTCGAGGCGCTTATCCGAACGCCGGGGGCCACGCTGCGTGCGCGCGCCGCGTTCACCGCGCTCGGCGAGCGGCTGCGGCGCATCGAGTTCGCCACCGACGCGCACATCGTGCCTTCCGATTTCCTCACCGACCTGCAGGACATGCTCTCCGGCCTCCCGTTTCCGCTCGCCGCCGGCGCGATACGGCACCTGATGCGCCGGCGCGCGGTGCAGGCCGTGGGCGTGGCGGGCGCCGACATCGCGCAGCTGCTGCATCAGCTCGCCGACAGACACGCGCTCATGCAGCGCCACCGGTTCAGCACGCGTGAAGTGAACGCGCTGATGACCTGCGCCGCTGGCGCGGCGCCTGACACTCCCGGCGTTCTGGCGCGGGCGAGCGTGATGCTGGTGCCGTATTGCGCCAAGCCCGCGTGGTGCAAGTGGCGCCATCGCGACGGCTGCGGCGAGTGCGGCGAGTGCGAGGTCGGCGATGCCTACCGGCTCGCGCGCGAGCGCAACATGCGGGTCACGACCATCCTCGACTACGAGCACCTCGTCGCGACGCTCACCGAGATGAAGGCGAAGCGCGTCGCCGCTTACGTCGGGATGTGCTGCAGCAATTTCTTCGTCAAGCGCCATCGCGCGTTCGCCGAGGCCGGCATCCAGGCGGTGCTGATGGCGGTGAGCGGGGCAAACTGCTACGAACTCAAGCAGGAGGAACAGGCGTATGCCGGGACTTTCCAGGCGCAATCCAGGCTCGACCGCGCGCTCCTCGAGCGCGTAGCGAGCCTGATACCCACAGCCGGTGCCCGTGCCGCGGGTGTCGCCAAGGAGGATTGAATGCGTTTGCCACCGATCCCGAGACCGCTCGGCGCGTTGCTCGCGGCTCTGCCGCAGTATCCCCCGGCGGTGGCGGCCGCGGTGTTGGTCGACGTTGCGCTCGGCGGCGTAATGAACGGCGCCAATCTTCCCGCCGCGGAGAACAAGGTAGTGTGCATCCACGTGCGCGACGCCGGCTTGCGGCTGCTGTTCTATGTGCGCCGCGAGGGCGTGGCCGCCTGCCATGGCGTGCAGCCCGATCTCACGATCAGCGCCAGCGCCAACGATTTCCTCGCGCTCGCCGCGCGCACGGAGGACGCCGACACGCTTTTCTTCAGCCGGCGCCTCGTGATGGAAGGCGATACCGAGCTCGGGCTGCTGGTGAAGAACACGCTCGATGCGCTCGATCCCGGGGCGTTCAGGCCGCGGATTCCCGCTCCCGGCGCCGTCCTCAAAGCGTTGAGGCTACAGCTGCTCGGCGGGCCGTCGCGCGCGGCATAGACCGCCCGGGCGGTCCCACGCACGCACCGCGGCCATGCGGCGCCGCTCGCTGCCCTAGCAGCCTGTCGGACGCGGCGCTCCGACAAGCTGCTAAAAGCAAAACCGCCTGAGGGTTTGGGATTAAGCTTTCCGCGCTTTACGCATGATCAACCGGCGGAGCAACCACCGTGTCCACGCACGCGCATATTGAAGATTCCAACAAGAAGATCGCGTTCCAGATCGCGATCGTGCTCGCCTCGGCGAGCGTGATCACCGAAATCGTGCTGCTCGCATGGGCCGCGGCGGCTCTCAGCCTGGCTGGCCCCGGCTTCAGCGCGGTCGGTTTTCTTGCGCCGGCAGCGATACACGTTTTTTAGCGGCCCGCGCAATTTTCCTGCGCACCGAAGTTGATGGATAATGACGGCCTTTGACACAGGAGGGGCTCCGGACGCCGGGGCGACATCGTGCCATCCACGCCGATCAAGGTTCAGGCGTTTCTCGCGAATCTCCCGCTGTTCAAGGAAATGAGCCCGGAAGAGCTCGACCGCGTGGCGACCGGCACGCGCGAGGCTCACGTTGCCCGCGGCGAGATCCTGTTCCGCAAGGGCGACCCGTGCGAGGGCTTTCACCTGGTGATTTACGGGCAGATCAAGCTCGCGTTCACCTCGGCGAGCGGCGCGGAGAAGGTCGTGGAGCTGATGGGTCCCGGGCAGAGCTTCGGCGAGGCGGTGATGTTCGTGGAAAAGCCCTACGTGGTCTACGCCCAGGCGCTCGCCGACTCGATGCTGCTGCACATCGCGAAAGCGGTGGTGTTCGAGGAGATCGAGCGCGATCCCGGGTTCGCGCGCAAGATGATCGCAGGATTGAGCCGGCGCCTGCACGGGCTGGTGAGCGACCTCGAGTCCTACACGCTGCATTCCGGCACGCAGCGCGTGATCGGATATCTGCTGCGCGGCGCTCCGGATTCCGGCGACAAGGAACAGCCGATCAGCGTGGCGCTGCCGACCAGCAAGAGCATCATCGCTTCCCGCCTCAATCTCACGCCGGAGCATTTCTCCCGCATCCTTCACGATCTCAGCGAGGCGGGGCTGATCAGGGTCGAGGGCCGCAGCATCGCGGTGCTCGACGTCGACGCGCTAAGCACCTACCAGGGATGAAGAACATGCACGAGTCTCATTAGCGCGCATCGATGCGCGTACGTCCCCGCGCGGTAACGGCGAACGGGGACATGAATCCATCATCGATCACTGTAGGAGGGGCTGGATCATGGCAGAGGGGTTCCCGTCGCCGCTTCACCAGAGTTACGCGTGCGACGTTGCGCAACGTTCGCGCGCCGGCGCGCCAAGCACCACGGACGCGCGCAGCAGGTCGCGCTCCCGGGTCCTGCTCAAACGCATCGCCGCGGCGAGCCTCACTGCACTGGCGTTCGCCGGATGCGGGGAAAAGCCCGCGGTCGGCGGTCTCGATCCTTCGAAAATGGAGCTCAAGTCGCCGCCCGCCGTCGTCGGCGGCGAGCGCCACAAGGGGTCGTATGCCTCCGGCAAAAGCCTGAGCCTCGACGCGATGCTCAAGCCGCTCGACCCGGATCCCGTCAAGGTGATCCAGATCGACACCACCCACAAGGTGATCGATCTCGCACCGGGGGTGAAGTTCGCCGCGTGGACCTTCGGCGACCGGGTGCCGGGCCCCACGATACGGGCGCGCGTCGGAGACAGGATCCGCTTCAGCATGACCAACCGCAGCGACGAAGTGATGCCCGCGCTGGTGCCGTTCGCGCCGGCGATGATGCACTCGATGGACTTCCACTCGGCGATGGTCTCTCCCCAGGACAAGTACCGCTCGATCGCGCCGGGACAGACTATCTCGTTCGAGTTCACGGCGAACTATCCCGGCGTCTACATGTACCACTGCGGCACGCCGATGATACTCGAGCACATTGCTTCCGGGATGTACGGGGTGATGGTGGTCGAGCCGCGCGACGGTTACCCGACGAAGGCGGACCGCGAGTACGTGATCGTGCAAAGCGAATTCTATGTGAAGCCCGACCCGGACCGCCGCAAGATCGACGGGGTGGTGCTGCACGTGCTCGACAACGAGAAAGTGCGCACCAAGGATTCGAACTACACGGTGTTCAACGGCAGGCACAACGGCATGGTAGAACGGCCGCTCTTCGCCAGGCCCGGCGAGCGCGTGCGCCTGTTCGTGCTCAACGTGGGGCCGAGCAACACCTCGAGCTTTCACGTGGTGGGCACGATCTTCGACCGGGTGTGGATCGAAGGCAACCCGCGCAACGAGATGCGCGGGATGCAGACCGTGCTCCTCGGCTCGAGCAACAGCGCGATCGTGGAATTCGTAATCCCGGAAGCGGGCGCCTATATCATGGTCGATCACCACTTCGCGAACGCGAGCCAGGGCGCGATCGGGCTGATCGACGCCTCCGGCAAGACGACCGAGAGGGACATCGAGCACCACAACATCCCGGCGACCGCGACGCCCACCGAGCCGGACGCGGTGCAGGGCAAGCTGCTCTTCGAGAACAAATGCCTCGCGTGTCACACCGTGGGCCAGGGTGACAAGCTGGGCCCGGACCTGCTCGGCGTGACCGGGCGGCGCGGCGACGACTGGATCGCGCGTTTCCTCGCCTCGCCCGAGAAGATGCTCGCCACCGATCCCGAGGCAAAGGACCTGCTCAGGAAGTACAAGGTGCCGATGCCGAACCAGGGGCTGTCGGAAGCCGAGACGCGCCAGCTTATCCGGTATTTCCAGTGGTTTGACGGGCAGGGTGGGAAGGCGCCCGCGGCGATGGCGCATTGAGCGGGCGGCGGCCGGCCGTCGCGCCGCGAGCACGGTCAATGGCTGGTGCCGCTTGAGCGCGTGATCTTGTTGTAGACGTTGTACTTGCCGGACGGCTTGCGCATCGGCAGGCGCTTGACCTCGGCGAGCGTCGCGGCGTCGTAGACGACCAGCGCGCCGTCCATGTCCCACACGCTCGCCAGGGCGTAGCGGCCGTCGCGCGTGAACTCGACGTGCGCCGCGGTCTTGCCCGGTGCAGGGGTGAGCGTCGCGACCACTTCCAGCGTCTGTTTGTCGATCACCTGCAGGCTGTCGCGGTGCGCGCTGTTGAACGCGTCGACCCACGCGTAGCGCGTCGCTTCGTGGCTGCGCAGGAAGAAACCCGGGCCGAGCGTGGGAATGTTCTTCACCATGCGCCAGGTCCCGAGATCGATGACGGACACCACCGCCTCCTTGAGGTTCGGTGTGGCGAGCACGGTGCGTCCCCGGTATGCCCACGTGATGCCGGAACCGAGGTGCGGCATCCCCGGCACCGCGATATCCGCGATCTTGCGGCGCACGTCGAGGTTCACCACCTGGCCCCCGCCCCCGTCGCGAGAAGCCCCGATCACGTGCGCGTAGCCCTGATCGAAAAAGAAGTCGTCGAGGTAGTCCTCGAGCCGGATGCGGCGCGGGTAAAACCGCTCTTTCGCCGCCAGCGCTTCCCCCATGCGGTAGTCATGCACCAGCCCGGCGTAGACCGGCGGCGCGTTCTCGTCGTAGGAAATCTCCCACACTTCGGGGATGTCCTTCAGCGCCGCGACGAAGCTCCCGCGCGGCGCGGCATCGTAGACCGCCGAAACGCGGGAGGTCTTGCCGCTGTCGTCCGCGACCGGAATCACCTTGAGCGGCGCGAGGTCGCGCGCGTCGAGCACCACCAGCGTGTGCGGCAGATAGTTGCCGACCATCACGTAACGCCCGTCCCGCGAGACCGCGGCGTTGCGCGTGTTGATGCCGGCGCGCACCTCAGCGACCATTTTCAGGTTGTAGAGATCGTATTTACTCACCCAGCCGTCGCGCGAGGCGAAGTATACGAAGCGGCCGTCGGGCGAGAACTTGGGACCGCCGTGCAGCGCGTAGCGCGTCGCGAATCGCGCGAGCGGCTCGAAGCGTTCGCCGTCGAGTATCGTGACGTGATGATCCCCGGATTCGACCACCACGAACAGGTTCAATGGATCGGCGCGGAACACCGGCTGCGCGGGAAGCGCGCCGGGGCGGTGGTGCTCGATGCGCGAGCGTCGGATGTGCTCGATGTCCCACGCCGGCGCCTGCGGCAGCGGCGCACGGATGTAGCGTGCCAGCTCGTCGATTTCGTCCGCCGTGAGCCTGCCCGAATAGCCCGGCATCTGCGTGGCAATGCGGCCGGCGCCGATGACTTTGATCGCTTCGGCCGGGCGCAGCCGCTCGAGGTTTTCCGGCGCGAGCGCCGGCCCGCTTCCGCCGAGACGATCGGTGCCGTGGCAGCTTGCGCAGTGCTGCTGGTAGAGCGCTTGCGGCGCCGCAGCGCTAGTCGCTTCGCTGGCGAGCACCCACCCCGCAAAAAACATAGCCGTCCAGGACACCACCGCGGGGGAGGGGGTCCCGCGTATGGCTGTTCGTCCTGAACGGCTAATCCGGCGCGTCCTCGTGCCGCCCTGGCGCAGCGCACGCGCCGTCATGGCAGCACCCTCAGCAATAACAAAGCCATCCAGGACACCACCGCGGGGGAGGGGGTCCCGCGTATGGCTGTGCGTCCTGGACGGCTAAACCCGCGCGTCCTCGTGCCGCCCCGGCGCAGCGCGTGCATCGTCATGGCAGCACCCTCAGCGATAACAAAGCCATCCAGGACACCATCGCGGGGGAGGGGGTCCCACGTATGGCTGTGCGTCCTGGACGGCGAAACCATGGTCTCATCATCCCGCCGCCGCCCGGCGCCCGGCATAGGGCGTAAGCTCCACCCGGCGCGGCGCGCCCTCGATACCGATTTCCTGGTCGGTGAGATAACACCCGGGGTCTTCCTGCCACGGGTCGCCAGTCACCTGCTGCGCCCGCACCCGCGTGTTGCCGCCGCAGATATCGAAGTAGCGGCACGCCGCGCACCTGCCTTTCACCCGCCGCGGCTGCGCCCTCAAGCCCGCGAGCAACGGGTCGGAAGCATCGCCCCAGATCGCCGAGAACGGCCGCTCGCGCACGTTGCCGAGGTTGTAGTGCCACCACATGGTGTCGGGGTGCACGTTGCCCAGGTTGTCGATGTTGGCGATGGCGACGCCGGAGGCATTGCCGCCCCACTGCGCGAGCTTCCCCCTCAGGTGAGCCTCGTGCTGCGGCAGACGGCGCCGCACCCACAGCAACAGGTAGACGCCGTCGGCGTCGTTGTTGCCGGTGACGAACTCCTTGGCGACGCCGCGCGCCTGATAGCCCCGGCAGGTGTCGAACATGAGGTCCATTGCGCGGCGCGTGGTCGCGAAATACGCGTCGCGCGCGCGGTTGACGTTGCCGCGTCCCGCGTAGTTCAAGTGCGAGAGATAGAACTTGTCGATGCCCTCCTCCTCGGCGAGCGCGAGCATCCGCGGCAGGTCCTGCGCGTTGTCGCGGGTGAGCGTGAAGCGAATGCCGACCTTGATGCCCGCGTCGCGCGCGAGCCGCAACGCGTTGAGCGAAGCGTCAAACGCGCCCGCCTTGCGCCGGAAGCGATCATGGGTTTCCTTCACGCCGTCGAGGCTCACGCCAAGATAATCGAAGCGCACGCGCGCGAGCGCGCCCACGTTGCCGCGGTCGATCAGGGTACCGTTGGTGGACAACCCCACGTAGAAGCCAAGCGACTTGGCGCGCGCGGCGATCTCGTGGATGTCGGCCCGCAGCAGCGGCTCTCCGCCCGAGAGGATCAGCACCGGTACGCCGTATGCCTTCAGGTCATCCATCACCCGGTACGCTTCCTCGGTCGAGAGCTCGCCCGGGAAATCGCGGTCCGCCGAGATCGAATAGCAGTGCCGGCACGTGAGATTGCAGCGCCGTATGAGGTTCCAGATCACCACCGGCGCGCGCGGTGCCACCTTCGGCCCGACCGGGGCCGGTTGGGCTAGCTCCCGCATGAATTGGGTGATGCGAAACATCGTTCACCGTTTCGCCAGGCGCAATCCGGTCTTCTTCAGGATGCGCACGCTGTAGAGAATGTCATGCGCCCGCACCGCGTTCCCGAGCAGCCCCGCGATGCGGCGCACCTTGTCTTCGACCTCCGCGCGGCTCCTGCCGTGCACCATGGTGAACAGGTTGTAGCGCCATCGCGGGAGCACGCGCCGCCGCCGGTAGCAGTGGCTGATAAACGGCAGCACGCCGATTTCCTCTCCCAGCTCGTCGACGCGCTCGTCGTCGACGTCCCACACCGCCATGCCGTTGGCGCGGAAGCCGACCGCATAGTGGTTGGGCACGGCCCCGATGCGGCGGATGATGCCCGCCGCCTGCATCCGCCGCACGCGCGCCATGACCTCTTCCGGTGCCACGCCGACCTGCGCGGCAATCGCGTGGTAAGGCCGCGCCGTGAGCGGCAGTCCCGCCTGCGTTGCCACGATGATCCTGCGGTCGATATCGTCTATCGCGTGCACCGTTGCTCCGCTTCTCGAGAACCTCTAGCAGGTTGATGCAAAATGGTCTGTCACTCCCGCGAAAGCGGGAGTCCAGAAACGCGCTCGCAAAGAAATCAAACACCTCTGGATTCCCGCCCCCGATTTAAACATTCGAGGGCATGCTTTCGCGGGAATGACAGTCATAGACATCGTCGCGGGTTCTTGCATCAACCTGCTAAACCTCGAACTTGAGTCCGACGAAGTACTCGCGGGTCTTGGGCATGTCGATCACGGGATAGCCGGTATCGCGCTCGATACGCTCCTTGGCCCGCGCCATGCCGCCGGCAGTCTCGGTCGCGAGCACGAACCACATGTTGAGCTCGTGATCGCGCTCATAGTTGTGCGCCACTTCCGGCATCGCGTTGACGATCGCCGCCGTCCTTTCAAAATCTGCTTCCGGCACGCTGATGGCCGCAAGCGTGAACGCACCCCCCAACTGCTCGGCCTGAAACAGCGGACCGAAGCGCGTAAGCACCCCCTCGTCCAGCATGCGGCTGATGCGCGCGATCAGGTCATCCTCCGTGATCCCGAGCGTCTGCGCCGCCTCGCGGTACGGCAGCTCACAAACGGGAAACCCGGTCTGCAGCAGATTCACGATCATGCGGTCGATATCGTCCACGTTCGACCTCCTCGACATAACGCGCCGCGCATTGCTTGAAGCGCCGGCGGCTGAACAACACCTCGCTCGCATACCCGGCAAGGCCGCCCCGGGTGTTGAGCTCCCCGATCTGCGCCGCCACCGTCTCGCGGCTCGTGCCGTGGATCATGCCGTAGAGGTTGTAGCGCCAGTCGGGCAGATGCCGCAGGCGCCGGTAACACAGCGTCACGAAATCATGCCTCGCCAGCCTGCGGCCGGCGGCGCGCACTTCCGTGTTGGGCACATCCCACACCGCCATCGCGTTGGCGCCGTAGCCGAGCTCGCGGTGGCGCACGATCACCCCCAGCCGGCTGATCACGCGTTCCCTGAGCAGGCGCTGGAGCGTTTCGATCACCGCCTCTTCGCTCATCCCGGTGCGCGAACCGAGCTCGGCATACGGGCGCTCGGCAAGCGGCAGCCCGGATTGCAGGGCCGCCAGCAATGCCGCCTCCCGCGCGTGCGGCACATACGGCACGGGATAGGCCGGAAGCGCCGGACCGGCTCTCGCTGGGCGTGGCGTGCCGCCTGTCCCGGCGTGCAGGTCGAACCCCACATCAACGTAGTAAGGCTCGACCATCGGCAGCGACAGCACGCGACCGCAGCGGGCACGGCGCTCGACGTCCCGCACCACGGTGTCCACGCGGTCCTGATCCGGGGCGGTGATGACGAACCACAGGTTGTAGCGGTGCTCGCGCTCATAGTTGTGGTTCACCTCACGGTAATCGTTGATGAACGCCGCCACCTCGTCGATACGCGCTTCCGGGACCGCCATCGCGGCGAGCGTCGCCGCACCGAGGCGCCCGGGAACCACCGTCGCGCCCACACGGCCCACGCGGCCGGTCTTGTGCAGATGGCGCAGCGCCGCAATCACATCGGCCTCGGTGACGCCGAGCTGCCCGGCGATGTCCGCATACGGGCGCGGGGTCAGCGGAAAACCGCGCTGGAAATCGTTGAGCAACCGGAACTCCGTGTCATGCATGTCACAGCCCCGTGCGCGCCGCGCGCGCCGTGAAAAAGATTCCGCTCGGGCTCTCCGCTGCGATTTCGGCGACGCGCTCGAAATTCGCCGTGTTATAGACGACGATGCGGTGGTCGTCGCGCGCCGAGATCCATACCGCCTCGCCGCGCGGCGTGAACTCCATGTGCAGCACCGCCCTCCCGGGCCGCAGCGACCGCACGATGCGCCGCGACTCGGTGTCGATCACCTGCACCACGTCGTTCACCGGCAACGCGAAGTTCACCCACACCTGCCGGCCGTCGGGCCGCGCCATGACGAACACCGGCTGGCCGGCGACCGCGATGCGTCCGGCTTCCCGCCACGTCTCGGTGTCCACCACCAGCACCTCGTGTCGCCCGATGGCCGGCACGAACGCGAAGCGGCCGGCGATCGCCCATCCCTCGAGATGCGGCATCTTGTACACCGGCAGCTTCTGCTCCCCTTTTCCATATCCGGTAAGCACGCGCCTCACCCCGCGCTCCGGGTACCACAGGTCGAGCAGCGCCAGCCCATCCTCGCCGAACAGCCCCGCCAGGTAGTAGCGCCCGTCCGGCGTCACCAGCGCGTCGTAGGGCTCGCGCCCGATGTCCCGGAATCTGTCGATCTTCGGCTGGCGCGGCTCGCGCAGGTCGGCAAGCCAGATTTCTCCCGCCTCGAACAGGCTGAACACGAAGCGGTTGCCCGGCGCATCCTCGAGCCCCACCACTTTCGCGCGCCGCCCCTCGCCGTAGGTCGCCGGGATGTCAGCGAGGAGTTCCAGTGTGTCGGCCGAGAACACTTTCACGCCGCCCGGCACGTAGTTTGCGACCGCGACCAGCTTTCCGTCCTGCGAAATCGCACCGCCCACGCTGTTGCCCGCCTGCACGACACGCCGCGCAATGCGCTGCGTGAGCAGGTCGACCTTGGTGAGCCCGCCGTCGCGTCCGAACACGAACGCATAGCGCCCGTCGCGCGAATAGACGACCGAAGCATGCGACAGGTCGCCCAGCCCCGCGATGCGGCCGAGCGCTGCGCGCTCCGTGGTGCTGACGAGCTGTACGCGGCCCGCGGCGCGTTCGACGACGAGCCCAAGATCGCCAGTGCCGCGTAGCGGTGTGCCCGCGCAGCCTGCGAGCAACACCCCGCAACACGCGACAAGAGCGGTCCTGGTGCCGGTCCAACTATTCATGGCGATCCGGTCAGTTCTGAAGGTCATGAGGCTCCCGTCGGGAAGCGAGCCACCCGTGTCCGGCGAGACAAGTTGGAACGGCACTAGCGCGCATCCGGGAATCCCGCGAGTAGCCGCTCCGCGATCCACGCCGCGTCCGCCTCGGACAGTATGGGTGACCACGGGGGCATCGCGGTCCCATGGCGCCCGTCCAGGATGACGGACTTGAGATCAGCGACGGGCCTGCCGCGCAACGCGTGCGGTAGAAGCGCGGGGCCGAGCCCTCCCGCGAGCGTGAGCCCGTGGCACGAACCGCAGTCATGGCGCACGAAGCGCATCAGTTCGAGAGCGCGCGCCGGCGCGAGCGCCACCTTCTCGCCGCCGATGCCTTCGGCAGCAGGGGCCAGCGTCACGGCAAGCGTGAGCGCGACCATTGCCGCCGCGAGCAGGCCGAGCTTGAACGGGTGCGGCAATCGATACTCGCCGTCATCCCCCGGCACCACTCCCGAAAATGGGTTCCCCTCCATCGACCGCTCCTTACGTTGTCACGGCGACAAGATCGAATGCGCACGTCACGACCGTTGATCCCGCCATTTCTTTTTTCTTACCGAACCTACGATTCGAACAGCCCCGCCCGCGAGCGCCTGGAACCGCTCCGCTGGCGCTGCCCGCCTTCTCCGGGGATTTTGGCAAGTTTATAGGGGGGGCAGGTGCGCAACTTTAATCTAGATCAAACAATCGGTCCGGCCAGCCGCCCCCGAGGCACACGTGAGCAGGCGTGACTAAGCACGAACGGCGCGTTTCCCGAAGGGAAATACCTCGGTTGCACCGCCAGGAACCGTCTGCGGTCGCTCTCATCGCGAGGCAATACCCGAGCGCGTTTGTCGGTTTTTGTGCCATTGTCGGCTCAATCCCGTAAAACCCTTTCGGATCAGATAACTGCAAGCAGCATTCGCGCAAACCCGGGCGCGCGGTTTACGTTGTCAAACGCATTCGCCCGCACGGTCGTTTGCAGGCGATTTCACCGATCGATATCGAGGAAATACCGCGGCCGGATTGTCATGACGGCCGGGCCGGAAGACCAAACGAGAAGCTGGTGGAAAACACGTTCAAGGGCGACGTCGCGACCGCCCCCGAAAAAGAAGTAATGGCGGGCGGCGGAAGCGCCCCGGGAATTACAACGACAGGATCCACTCCACCATCAGT
>JACQGO010000240.1 GCA_016199485.1 Betaproteobacteria bacterium | reverse complement strand
GTCGCGCGACATCACGGTGCTGAGCGACAAGAACAACATCCGGATGGTGATGAAGGAAGGCGAGCCGTATGTCGACAAGCTCTCGGCCAGGCCGCGCTCGGTGATCCAGTGCGAGCCCGGCTCGTGGAAGATCATTGACAATGCCTGACGGCTCGATCCATTCCGCGACTACCGTGTCCTGGCCAAACGAGAACCGCGTTTCTGCTGCTTCCACGAAGTATTCCTTGCTACGGAAGCTAAGTCGCGTCGGATCCCGGCGCGTAGCGAACGCGTGGCTCTGTGTCCTCTGCTTCGTCGCGGCGCCGCTATCGGTCGGCGCCCAGCAGTACCCGGTGCGGCCGCTCCGGCTCGTGGTGCCGTTCCCGCCCGGCGGATCGGCGGACACCGTGGCGCGTATCGTCAGCCAGAAGCTTTCGGAGAGTTTCGCGCAGCAGGTGGTGGTCGATAACCGTCCGGGAGCGGCCACGATCATAGGATCGGATATTGTCGCCAAGGCGGCGCCCGACGGCCATACCGTGCTGCTGGGTTCTGTGGGACTTACAATCAACGCAACGCTGATGAGCAAGCTTCCCTTCGACCCGCTCAGGGATCTCGCACCCGTAACATTGGTTACTTCCGCCCCCAACATCCTGGTGGTTAACCCGGCGGTGGTGGCAGGCTCGGTGCAGGACCTGATCGTGCTCGCCAGGGCGAAGCCGCGCCAGATCAATTTCGGCTCGGCGGGCACCGGCACCGGCAATCACCTTGCCGGAGAAATGTTCAAGGTGATGGCGGGCATCGATATAGTGCATGTTCCGTACAAGGGTGACGCGCCGGCGGTTACCGAGCTGGTAGGGGGCCAGATACAGATGCTGTTCGTGGGACTTGCACCGGTGCTCGGATACGTCAAGGCCGGGCGGCTGCGCCCCCTTGCCGTAACCAGCCTGAAGCGTTCATCGCTGCTGCCGGATCTGCCCACGGTGGCCGAGTCGGGCTTGCCTGGTTTCGAATCGAATACATGGGCCGGGTTGTTCCTGCCCGCAGGCACGCCGCAGCCGGTGATCAGCAGGTTGCATGCCGAAGTCGCGCGTATCCTCAGCTTGGCGGACGTAAAGCAGAAGCTGGCAAGCCTCGCTTTCGAGGCGGTCGGCAACGATCCCCAGGCGTTCGGGCACTACGTGCGTTCCGAGATCGCCAAGTGGGCGCGCGTGATCCGGCAAGCCAACGTGCGCGTGGAGTAGGCGCGGACGCCGCGGTGGCTGTTGCAGTCATGAATGAAAGAGGAGCGGTTCCAATGAGCGCGGTGCTGGAGCAGAAGCAAGTTGAGCAGGTGCTCTCGCAGATCGACGAGAAGGAGCTGGTCGACCTGGCGTGCCGGCTGGTGGCCATACCGAGCCCTACCGGGTACGAGCGCAAGGTCGGAGAATTCGTGGCCGACTGGTTCGACGGCATCGGCTTGAAAACCATCCGCCAGTACATCGGCGCCGAACGCATGAACGTGGTCGGCATCGTCAAGGGGAGCGGAGGCGGAGTTTCGCTCTCGTATAACGGGCACATGGATGTGCCGTATTCCGCCGGGGAAGACGACCTGCTTTACATGAGCAAGGAAGTATTTGACCGCCCGGCGCACAAGCTCAATGCTTTCGTGCGGGACGGTTACGTTTACGGCTGCGGCATCGGCAACATGAAAGCGAATCTCGCGGCCACGATGATCGCGATGAAAGCGGTGAAACAGAGCGGCGTCCCGCTCAGGGGCGATCTGCTGGCGACCATCGTCTGCGGCGAGATCGGGCGCACCCCGGTCGGCCGCTATCAGGGTCTCGAGTATGAAGGCGCCGGGTACGGCGCACGCTACGCGGTCACCCACGGCGCGCATTCGGATTATGCGATCTGCGTCGACAATTCGGGCCTGAAACTCACGTGGGTGCAGCCCGGGATCGTTTATTTGCGGGTTACAGCGTATGGGCTCGCCGGCGGCGCGTGGGCGACCGGCGCGGCAGCGGGTAAGCACGCCAGCCAGAACGCGATCATCAAGATGCAGCCGGTAATCGACGCGATAGACGACTGGAGCAGAACCTACCCCGACCGCTACACTTACAAGTGCGAAGGCGGCACGGTGCGGCCGACCGCCAGCATCACGAGCATCGAAGGGGGGGCTGCGTTCAAGGCGTCGATGCGTCCGGGTGTGTGCACCGTTACGATGATCGTGATGATCGCTCCGGGAACGCAACCGCTTACCATCGTGCGCGAGATTCAGGACGCGGTGCGCGCCTCGCACGTCGACGCGGAGGTGGAGATGCACCAGGCTCATCTCGGGTTCGAAGCCAAGGGTGTGGATGGTCTGGTCGGCGTCACGCGTGACGCGTTCGAACGGCTGTTCAAGACCAAGCTGGAGATCTGCGATTCTCCTTATTGCAGCGTGTGGACGGACACCAATAGCTATATCCAGAACGGCATCCCGTGCATCAAGCTCGGACTGGGACTCTCCGCGGAGGAACGCCTGAAAGTCGGCATCGACGCTTATGACTGCCATCCGATCGCGACAATGGTAAAAGGCGCGCAGCTCTATTCGGTGCTGGCGTTTGAAATCTGCAACCGCGCCAAGCTTTGAAGCGGGATCCACGATGGTAGTGCAGCGCCTCGCTACAGCACTGTGCGCCGCGGCGATCGCCGGCTCGCCGGGGCCCGGGGGCGCGCAGGCTCAGGGCGGGCGAGACTATCCCGGCAAGCCGTTGCGATGGGTGCTGGGCTTTCCGGCGGGCGGGGTGTCTGACCTGCTTGCGCGTACGGTAGGGCAGAAGCTTGCGGAAACGCTGGGGCAACAGATCGTGATCGACAATCGTCCCGGCGCGAGCGGCATCGTCGCCTCGGCTCTCGCCGCCAAGGCGCCGGCAAACGGCTACACGCTGATGCTGGGTGAGACCAGCACGCATTCGGTCAACGTGAGCCTGTTCAAGAAGCTGCCATACAATCCGCTGGCCGATTTCGCGCCCGTCACGCTGCTCGCAGAATCACCGCTCGTCCTCGTCGTTGCGCCGACGCTGGCGGTGGCCTCGGTCCAGGAGCTGATCACCGTGGCAAAGGCGAAGCCGGGCAACCTCAATTATGCCTCCGGCGGCAGCGGTACCGGGACGCATCTGGTAGCGGAGCTGTTCAAATCGACGACCCGCATTCAGCTCACGCACGTCCCGTACAAGGGGACGCCGCCGGCGATCACCGACTTGCTCGGTGGCCGCGTCGACCTCATGTTTCCGAACCTGCCGCCGGTGATCGGCCAGATCAAGACGGCCCGGCTGAAGGCGATCGCGGTGAGCAGCGGCCGAAGGCTGCCATCGCTGCCGGACGTGCCGGCGATCGCCGAAACGGTATCCGGGTTCGTCGCCAACACCTGGTACGGCGTGCTGGTGCCGGCAGGCACGCCGCGGCCGGTCGTGCAACGGCTCAACGCGGCGATCGTCGAAGTGGTGGCGATTCCTGAACTGCGTGAGCGCCTTTCCGGGTTCGGATTCGAGGTTGCCACTTCGACTCCGGAGGGTTTGGCACAGTACATGCGCGGAGAAATCGGAAAATGGGCGCAGGTGATCGCCGAAGCCGGCATCAAGGCGGAATAATTCCGCACCCGGCCGGGACGCGTTGATCATGGGAAAGAATTCTGCAACGGCCCCTGCGACGACTGCCGATAGAGCGGCGATCACGGGAAGGCTGGTCGATTTCGTGGTGCGCACGCGACTCGATGACGTTCCCGCCGAGGCGATTCACCGCGCGAAGCTCTCGTTTTTTGACGCCGTGGGCGTGGCCATTGGCGGCTCCCTCGAGCCGGGGCCGCGCATTCTCGCGCGGTTTGTCCAGGATTGCGGCGGCAAGCCGGTAGCGAGTGTCGTCGGCCACGGGTTCAAGACCACGGCACAATACGCTGCGTGGGTGAACGGCACCGCGACCGACGTCAATGGCTGGGCCGACTTCTCTGTCGCGCACATGAACCATCCGACCGCGTCGGTCTGCCCGGCAGCGCTGGCCCTTGGGGAAGCGCGCCATGCCACCGGCCGGGACGTGCTGCTGGCTTACATTCTCGGCGTGGAGATCAGCAACAAGATCGCGCGGGGCGTGAAGCCGGGTTTCCACATCAAGGGGTGGCACGCGCTCGGCGTGTGCAACACGTTTGGCGCCGCTGCGGCGGCGGGAAAGCTCTTGGGACTGGACCGCGAAAAGCTCGCCAATGCATTTGGCATCGCCGGCGCAGAGGCCTCCGGGATCAAAGCGTCGATGGTGACCATGACCAAATCATACGTGGCCGGGGGCAGCGCGCGTGACGGCATCACGGCGGCGCAGCTCGCGCAAATGGGCTACACCGGGCCGCGCGACGTGATGGAGGCGCGCGACGGTTTCCTACAGACTTTCGGCGACGGCGCCAGCGGCGACAAGATGCTGGAGAACCTCGGCGATCCTTTCGAATTCGTGTCACCGGGACTGACGCTCAAGTCCTATCCGAGTTGCACCCACACGCATACCGGCATTCACGCCGCCCTTGGGCTCAAACGCGAGCACAACATTCGACCCGAGCAGGTCGAATCGGTCGAATGCGCGGTGTCCCCGGTGGTCGCGGACTTCCTGCAGTGGCACGACCCGCGCGACAAGGTAGAAGCGAAGTTCAGCATGGAATTCTGTGTCGCCAGCGCGCTCGTCGAGGGCAAGCTCGACATGGACAATTTCACCGAGGAGAAACTCACCTCGCCGGCGACGCGCGCACTGATGCGCTGCGTCAGGATGAGCGTGTCGCCCGAGCTCGCGCGGCTCGGCTACAACCCCGAGATTGCGCCTTCGGGCTGTATCCTGACCATCCGTATGAAGAACGGCACCGAGTATGTCCGCCGCCAATACAAGGGCCCGTGGGAACCCGAAACGCCGCCCACTTGGGAAGCGCTGGGAGCCAAGTTCAGGAGCTGCGCGCGCGTCGTGCTGCCGACTGAGCGCGTCGACCGGGCGATGGCGCTGCTGCGCGATCTCGAGCAACTCGACGACATCGGCGGCCTGATGGACCTGGTGCGTGGCCCACTGCCAACGGCACGATCGTAGCGACGGCACACCGTGGCGACCGTTCGACAACTGTTCGATCTCACCGGCTGGTTGAGCGTGGTGACCGGCGGCTCCGCCGGGCTCGGGCTGCACATGGCGACCGCGCTCGCAGAGGCGGGCTCGAACGTCGCGATCTGCTCGCGCAACCGCGAGCACTGTGAAGCAGCGGCCGAAGAGCTGCGCAAGCACGGCACCGAGGTCCTCGCGGTCGCGTGCGACGTGTCCAGGGCAGCGGAGATCGAGGCGTTCAAGGACACGGTGATGGAACACTTCGGGCGCGTTGACGTGCTCGTCAACAACGCCGGCCGCACCTGGTGGGCGGCGCCCGAGGACATTCCGCTCGAGCGCTGGCAGTACGTGATCGACCTGAATGTCACGGGTACGTTTCTCTGCTCGCAGGTCTTCGGGCGCGTGATGATCAGGCAGAGCCGGGGCAAGATCATCAATATCGCGTCGGCGTCGGGACTCGTCGGCAAGAACCCGGAAGTGCACAACTCGCTCGCGTACAACACGACCAAGGGAGCGGTGGTCAACTTCACGCGCGATCTCGCGGTCAAGTGGGCGCGCCACAACATCCTGGTGAACTGCATCGCGCCGGGGTTCTTTCTCGCGAGCCGTAACCGGGGCCGGTTCGAAGAGAGGAAGGAGAAGATACTCGGCGAGATCCCGCTCGCCCGTCCCGGCGGGCCGGATGATCTCAAGGGGCCGATCGTGTTCCTCGCCTCCGACGCGTCCAACTTCGTGACCGGCGCGATCCTCTCGGTGGACGGCGGGGTGACGGCATGGTAGATGCCCGCCGCGCGCCGCTCGCCGGCCTCAAGGTGATCGAAGTGGGGGTCGCGATGGCGGGCCCGTACTGCGGCATGATGCTCGCCGACTACGGCGCCGAAGTGATCAAGATCGAGCGCGTCGGGCAGGGCGACGAGAGCCGCAACTGGGCGCCGCACTTCGCAGGCAAGGTCTCGCATTATTTCGCCGCGGTGAACCGCAACAAGAAGAGCCTCGCGGTCGACATCAAGCGCAAAGAAGGCGCGGAGATCGTGCGGCGACTCGCCGCGCAGGCGGACGTGCTGGTCGACAACTTCCGCCCCGGCGCGCTCGATCAGGCGGGGCTCGGCTATGAGGCGCTCAGCGCGCTCAACCCGCGGCTCATCTACTGCGCGATCAGCGGCTACGGCGCGAGCGGGCCGTTGAAATACGAGCGCGCCAACGACGTCGCGATGCAGGCCTACGCAGGCGGCATGAGCATCACCGGCGAGGAGGGGCGCGGTCCGGTCAAGATGGGCATCTCCGTCGCCGACATCGGCGCCGGAATGTTCGGCACGATGGGGATCCTGATGGCGCTCCGGGTGCGCGACGCGACCGGTCGCGGGCAGCGCATCGACACCTCGCTGCTCGAAGGGCAGATCGCGATGCTCTCCTACCATTTCGCCGCCTACTTCGCGAGCGGCAAAGTCCCGCAGCGCAAGGGTTCCTCCGCGCAGGGCCTCGTGCCGTACCAAGCGTTCCAGGCGAAGGACGACTGGATGGTGGTTGCGGTGTTCACCGACCGCATGTGGTGCGCCCTGTGCGAGGTGATCGGCCGGCCCGAGTGGGGTACCGATCCGCGTTTCAACACGCCGCGGCAGCGCATGGTGAACCGCGAGGAAATCATCGGTCCGCTCTCCGAAATCTTCGCGCGCGCGCCGGTCGCCTACTGGCAGGAAAAGCTGCGATCGGTCGGTGTGCCGTGCACGCCGGTGCTTTCGATCGACCAGGTGGTGAAAGAGGAGCAGGTCGAGGCGCGGGAGATGATCGCGGAAGTCTCGCATCCTGAAGCCGGAGTGATGCGGATGGCGGGCGTGCCGATCAAGTTCTCCGACGCCGCCGGCGGCGTCAGGTTGCCGCCGCCGGCGCTGGGCGAGCATTCCGGCGAAATCCTGCGCACGCTCGGCTATGAGGCGGCGGAGATCGCGCGCCTGAAAAGCGAAGGCGTGATCGGCGCGCAGTAGCGCAGCGAGGAAGAGGAGCGGCTCGAATGGCACTGCTGACGGAAGAGATCAGGCGCCTGGTGGGGGCGGAAAGCGAAGTGGAAGTCGCATGCGACGCGGTCGAGCGCGGCGCCGTGCGGCGCTACGCGCAGGCTTACATGGATGAGGATCCCATCTTCCATTCGGGGGAGGCGACGCGCGATTCGCGCTACGGCGGGCCGGTGGCGCCGCCGCTATTCCCGATGAACATGTTCCGCCGTCCGTTCGGCACGCCTGACCCGTTTGGCGGGCGCGCGGCCGACCCGGATTTCGACGGGATCGTGGGCTCGACCGCGCAGGGGCTGCCCCCGCTGCCGCTGCCCGCCGGCACCGGCCTGCTCAACGCCGGAACCGAAGTGGAGCTGTACCGGTACGCGCGGCACGGCGAGACGGTGACGGCAAGGTCGCGCTATCACAGCATTACCGAGAAGAGCAGCAGCAAGGGACCGATGCTGCTGGTGGTGATCGAGACCGAGTACCGCGCTGGCAGCGAGCTGCTCGCGCGGGTGAGGAAGACGCAAATCCGGAGGTAGCGCGTGCGCAGATGTTTTGAACACGTGAATGCCGGCGATCGCCTCGGACCGCTCGAGAAAGGCCCGCTCACCAGCGCTCACCTGATGCGCTGGTCGGCGGCGATGGAGAACTGGCACAAGATCCATTACGACAAGGAATTCGCGGTCGGGCACGACAAGCTGCCGGGGCTGCTCGTGAACGGCACGCTCAAGCAGCAGTTCATCGTGCAGCTGCTCAAGGACTGGGCGGGCGACGAGGGCTGGGTGTGGAAGGTGAGCTTCCAGTTCCGCGCGATGAATCTCGTCGGCGAGACGCTCTCCGTATGGGCGCGGGTGACCGGCAAGCGGGAAACCCCGCGCTACGGGCTCGTCGATCTCGAGCTCGGCATCGTGAACGAGCAGGGCAAGGAATCGACGCCGGGCAGCGCGGTGGTGGCGCTGCCCTACGAAACGGGGCCTGCCGTGCCTTATCCTTTCATCCCGCCCGCCGAAGATTAGAGGCCACTTGGTCTCAAGTTCCAAGTGCAACGTTCGGGGCGGCTAACGAAGTGTCCTCCCCTCCTCGTCGAGGAGGGGCGACGCGAAGCGACGGGGTGGTCGGGCTGCAGCACTCTCCTCGC
>JACQGO010000239.1 GCA_016199485.1 Betaproteobacteria bacterium | reverse complement strand
TATCCCTGATCTGGGGTTCGCTCAGGCCGTTCTCCTGCAGCCGGTTGTAGCGCTTGTAGGCCGCGACGTGGCAGTTGAGGCAGTAGTTGACGAACACCTGCGCCCCGCGCTGGAGCGACACCAAGTCGTTCTCGTCGATCGGCGCACGGTTGAGCTTCACCGCCTCGGACGCCGTCGCGGCGAGCGGCGCGCCGGCGAGGGCCGCGAGCAGCAGCGTTGTTACGAGACGCATCGGTGTCCCCTTTCTCATGTCAGCCGCTCCGGCTCGGGCTTGCACCGGTCGATCTTCGAGTACCACGGCATCAGCGCGAAAAACGCAAAATAGAGCAGGGTGCCCACCTGCGAGACGATGGTGCCCACGTCGGTGAGCGGCCGCGTGCCGAAGTAGCCGAGGATCACGAAGCAGATCGCGAACACCGCGAGCGCGCTCTTGTAGAGCGGGCCCTTGTAGCGGATCGACCTCACCGGGCTCTTGTCGAGCCACGGCAGGAAGAAGTAGATCAGCACCGCCGCCCCCATCAGCACCACGCCCCACACCTTGGGTTCGATCGTGAAGAAGCCGAGGAGCAGCAGCATGCCGATGCCGGCGATGACCGTCTTCGCGGTAAGCGAGCGGATGCGCCACAGGATCAGCGCCACGAGTCCCACGAGCGCCGCCGCCAGCACCCACATGAAGTTCTCGGTGGTCGCGCGCAGCATCGAGTAGAACGGCGTGAAGTACCACACCGGGTAAATTTCGTCCGGGGTCTTCAGCGAATCGGCGGCAACGAAGTTGTTGTACTCGAGGAAATAGCCGCCGAACTCCGGGATGAAGAACATGATCACCGCGAACACGATGAGGAACACCACCGCGCCCAGTATGTCCTTCACCGTGTAATACGGATGAAACGGAATACCGTCCACCGGGTGTCCCGTCTTCGGGTCCTTGTGCTTCTTGATCTCGACGCCGTCGGGATTGTTCGAGCCCACCTCGTGCAGTGCCATGATGTGCGCGGCGACGAGACCGAGCAGCACCAGCGGGATCGCGATCACGTGAAACGAGAAGAAGCGGTTCAGCGTCGCGTCCGAGATCACGTAGTCGCCGCGGATCCACAGCGCGAGACCGGGCCCGATCAGCGGGATCGCGTCGAACAGGTTCACGATCACCTGCGCGCCCCAGTACGACAACTGCCCCCACGGCAGCAGGTAGCCGAAGAACGCCTCCGCCATCAGCGACAGGTAGACCAGCGCGCCGACGATCCACACCAGCTCGCGCGGCTTGCGGTAGGAGCCGTACATCAGCCCGCGGAACATGTGGAGGTAGACCACGATGAAAAACGCGGACGCGCCGGTGGAATGCATGTAGCGGACAATCCAGCCCCCCGGAACGTCGCGCATGATGTACTCGACCGAGGCGAACGCCAGGTTCGCGTCCGGCTTGTAATGCATCGCGAGGAAGATGCCGGTCGCGATCTGCAGCACGAGCACCAGGATCGCGAGCGAGCCGAAGTAATACCAGAAGTTGAAGTTTTTCGGCGCGTAGTACTCCGCGAGGTGCTCGCGCCACAGCGACATCAGCGGGAAGCGCTGGTCGATCCACGTCAGCAGGCCGTTGAACGGCCCCGCGCCGGTCACGGGTTGTTTTTCCGCTGCGGCCATCTGCTCATGCTCCCTTGATATCGTCGCCGATCACGATACGGGTGTCGGAGAGGTACTTGTGCGGGGGTACCTGGAGGTTGTCCGGCGCCGGCTTATTCTTGTAGACGCGGCCCGCGAGGTCGAACAGCGAACCGTGGCACGGGCAGTAGAACCCGCCCCGCCAGCCCTGCTCGAATGGCTCGGACTGCGCCTTGAACTTGTCGACCGGCGAGCAGCCGAGGTGGGTGCAAATGCCCACCACCACCAGGTACTCGGGCTTGATCGAGCGGTACTCGTTGCGCGCATAGGACGGGGTGAACTCGGGCTTGCGCTTGCTGTCCGGGTCGGCCACCTTGTCGTCGTTCTTCTTCACACCTTCGAGCATCTCCTTGGTGCGGCGGATGACCCACACCGGCTTGCCTCGCCATTCGACGATCAGTTTGTCCCCGGGCTCGAGCCTGCCGAAGTCGACCTCGACCGGCGCGCTGGCGGCCCTGGTTCGCTCGGAGGGCAGCATGCTCGCGACAAACGGCACCGCGGCGGCGCCCGCTCCGACGCCCCCCACGATGCTCGTCGCGGCGACCAGAAAACGCCGTTTGCTGTGGTCCGGTTTATCGTTGTCGGCCATGTGCTCGTCCCCGTAAGTCCCCAAAAAAAATGCGTATTTTACACAACGCGCCGGCAAAACTTAAGGGCGACGCCAGAAAACATAACATTATCATGGTATTAGACAGCGGGTGCGGTTTCAGCGGGGGCGGTCCGCGGGATGCGCGCCGTCTCTGCTACCCAGCCTCGGGGGCATTGATGCGACGGTGGTCGAGATCGAAGCGCGCGGCGAGGCGCACGCCGCGCCGCTTCTCACGGTACGATTCGGTCGCGCGGAGGTTGGCGCACGCGAATGCCCCGCGCGATTCGCGCGCAAAGTGCGCCATGCGCCTGCGCCTGACGCCGATGATGCGCGCGTCTCCGCCGCGTCCAACCCGCCGTGATAGTCCACGATCACGTGGGCACGCGATGCGGCCGCCGCGTTGAGCAGCTCCCGCGATGCGGACCAGCTGCTCACTATGCTCCCGGTCTGGAGGTAGTGGGTCAGTTTGGCGGCAGCGACCTGTGCGGCGGCGCGCGTCGTCCTTCCACCTGCAGCCCGTTTGGGCAATAATCACGGAATTTAGGGAGATCCAGGTACTGGTTCAGGCAGGCGTCAAGTTCGTCGCGCAGCATAGTTGACCCTGCAGTAGCAGCATTCTAGCTGAACCGGCCGCCCATACGATCGCATCGCCCGCCCATGCGCCGCCTGTGGTTGATCTTCGCCCAGACCGCGACCGTCTGCCTCGCGTTGCTGTTTGTCGTCTCAACGCTGCGCCCCGATCTGCTCGCGTGGAACCCGCGCGGCAGCGTGGTCACCATCAAGGAACCCGCCGCGGAGGGCGTCCCCGCGCCGAGCGCCTCTTTCCGCGACGCCGCCAGAAAGGCAATGCCCGCGGTCGTCACCATCCTGACCAGCAAGGAAATCAAGCGGCCGCGCTCGCGGTACATGGACGACCCGGTGTTGCGCTTCTTCTTCGGCGACCACCCTGACGCGGACGTCCAGCGCCGCGAGGGGCTCGGCTCGGGCGTCATCGTGAGCGCCGAGGGTTACGTGCTCACCAATCATCACGTCGTCGAGGCGGTCGACCAGATCGAGGTGGCGCTCGCCGACAGGCGCAAGGCGCAGGCGCGAATCGTGGGCACCGATCCGGAGACCGATCTCGCGGTGCTCAAGATCGAGCTGGCCAACCTGCCGGCGATCACCTTCGGCAAGTCCGATCAGACGCGCGTCGGCGACATCGTGCTCGCGATCGGCAACCAGTTCGATGTCGGGCAGACGGTGACCTCCGGCATCATCAGCGCGGTGGGGCGCTCGCATCTCGGGCTCAACACCTTCGAGAACTTCATCCAGACCGACGCCTCGATCAATCCGGGCAACTCGGGCGGCGCGCTGGTCGACGCGAGCGGCAACCTGATCGGCATCAACACCGCGATCTACTCGCGCAGCGGCGGGTCAATGGGAATAGGCTTCGCGATTCCGGAGAGTCTCGCGCGGCAGGTGATGGAGGAAATCATCGCCCACGGCTCGGTCACCCGCGGCTGGGTCGGCGTCGGCGTTCAGGACCTCACCCGGGATCTCGCCGAGTCGTTCGACCGGCCGCGCGAGAGCGGAGCGCTGGTTTCGGAAGTGGTGCGCGGCAGTCCCGCCGACAGGGCGGGCATCAAGCCCGGCGATATCCTCACCGCGGTCGAGGGGAAGCCGGTGACCGATTCCGCGGGCGTGTTGCAGCTCATTGCAGCGCTCAAACCCGGCCGGCAGGTGGCGCTCAAGCTCGTGCGCAACAAGGCGGAGACCGAAGTGAGGGTCACGATCGGCAAGCGCCCGAAGCCCTCGCGGCAGTGACCCGCGCCCGTCGCGCGGGCTTTCAACCGCGTTTCTTC
>JACQGO010000246.1 GCA_016199485.1 Betaproteobacteria bacterium | reverse complement strand
GACGTGAAGTGGTGGCCCGAGCTGGAATGGCGCGCCGGCAGCGTATGCGCGATCACCAGCGACCCTCGAAGCGGGCTGCTGTCGGGTGGCGCTGACCCGCGCCGCCCGGCATACGCCCTGGGCTGGTAGCGGATCGACGCCCGGCGCTGCGCAACAGAACAAGGGGAGGAGCGTCATGGACAAAAGACAATTCTTTTGGGGGCGGGCCTGGCACGGCGGCCGGGGGCGCGCCGCCGCAGCGGCGGTCTTGCTGGGCGGCCTCGCGTTCGCGCCGGGACTTGCGCACGGGCAGGCCTATCCGGAGCGCGCAATCCGAATCGTGGTCCCGTTTCCTCCCGGAGCGGGCACCGACATCGTCGCGCGCACGATCGGTGCCAGCCTCACCGCGGCCATGGGCCAGCCGGTCGTGGTGGAAAATCGACCCGGCGCCGGCGGGACGGTCGGTTCCGAAACCGTGGCAAGGGCGTCCAAGGACGGATACACCATTCTGATGGGCAACACGAGCACGCTCGCAATCGCGCCGTCGCTGTACCGCAATCTGCCTTACAACCCGCAGCGCGATTTCGCGCCCGTCGCGCGGGTCTCGAGCAGCGAGAACGTGATCGTCGTTCATCCGTCGCTGCCGGCGCGCTCGCTGCGCGAGCTCATCGCGCTGGCAAAGGCGCGGCCGGGACAGATCCTGTTCAGTTCGGCGGGCAGCGGCACCACCTCGCATCTTGGCGGGGCGCTGCTCAAGTCGATGGCCGCGATCGATATCGTGCACGTGCCGTACAAGGGCAGCCCGCCGTCGATGGTCGACCTCGTCGCCGGCCAGGTGCAGATGAGTTGCACCAGCCTCGCCGCAGGGACGCCGTTGATCAAGGCGGGGAAGCTCCGCGCGCTCGCCACCACCGGTTTGACGCGCAATCCGATACTTCCCGGCGTGCCCACGGTCGATGAATCCGGGCTCCAAGGTTTTGAAATCTACGTCTGGCAGGGTTTCGTCGTGCCGGCCGGAACGCCGGCCGCGATCGTCAACAAACTGAACACGGAATTCAACAGGGCGCTGCAGTCCTCCGAGACGACCGGCCGGCTGGAGAAGTTCGGGATGGTCGCCGCCGGCACGAGCGTCGAGGAGTTCGCGGCCTATATCAAGCGCGAGAACGCGAGATGGGCCGACATCGTCCGGCGCGCCGGTGCCCGCGTGGATTAACGCCGATTCTCCGTCCGAAAAGATGGCCTTGATGGAAGACCCGCATCTCGCCCTACGCTTCGCAGTCGCGATCGGCCTTGGCATGCTGCTCGGCCTCGAGCGCGAGCGCACCAAGGGTGAAGAGGGAGGGCTGGGAGTACGCACCTTCGCTCTCATCGCGCTCGCGGGCGCGATGGCGGGCTACCTCGACGACGATCTCGGGTTGAGCGGGTTCGCGCTCGTCGTTTTCGCTGCCGTCACGGCGCTCATCGTCAGCCTCTACCTGGTGACCGCCCTGCGCGGCGACACCGGCGTCACGACCGAGGTCTCGGCGCTGCTCTGCTTCATGCTCGGCCTGCTGTGCGCGCGCGGACAGATTCAATTCGCCGCCTGGGTGGCGGTGGCGATGGCGCTGCTGCTCGCGCTCAAGGACTGGCTGCACCGGCTCGCGCGTCGCATCGAGGTCTCGGACGTCGAGGCGACGCTCAAGTTCGCCATCGTCACCCTCATCATCCTGCCGCTGGTTCCCGACCAGAACTACGGCCCGGCGCCGCTCAACGTGCTGAACCCCTACAAGATCTGGTTGATGGTAGTGCTGATCTCGGGGCTCAACTTCGCCAGCTACGTGCTCGTCAAGACCGTCGGCGCGGAGCACGGCATCGGCATCGCCGGCCTGCTCGGCGGCCTGGTTTCAAGCACGGCGGTGACGCTCGGCTTCTCGCAGCGCAGCCGGCAACCGGGCGAAGACGCCTCGGCGCTCGCCCTCGGTATCCTGCTCGCGTGGACCGTGATGTTCTTCCGCGTCGTCATCATGGCGTGGCTGATCAGCGGGCGCCTCGGCTTGCGTCTTGCCGTCGCGATGGCGTTGCTGTGCGCGGTCAGCCTCGGCGCGTGCTACTGGCTGTGGCGGCGGCGCCGGTTGAAGGAACGCGGCCAGGTGGAAGCCGGGCACAATCCGTTCGAGCTCGACGAAGCGATCAAGTTCGGCCTGCTGTTCGGCGTCGTCGTGTTCATCGCCAAGGCCGCCCAGGTCTACCTGGGGGACGCGGGGCTCTACCTCGCCGCGGGCATCGCGGGTCTCACCGATGTCGACGCCATCACGCTCGCGATGGCGGATCTCGCCCGGAGCGACGAACAGAATATCACCATCGCGGCACGCGCCATCCTCATCGCCGCGCTCGCCAACACGCTGGTCAAGAGCGGCATGGCCGTCAGCCTGGGCTCGCAGGAACTGCGGCAGCTCACCCTTCCGATCGCAGGGGCGCTATTCGTGGCCGGAATTGCGGCAGCGGTCTTGATCTAGAAACCCGCTCCTGCCGCACGCGCCTTCTATCTCGTCACGATAGTTCCGGCGCGGTACTCGATAAAGTTGGGCTACCGGTGTCCGACGTTACGGCGCGCCATATAGAAGGCGAACATATCCGGATCCAGCTCGCGCAAACGGCTCCTGGCTGAAACGAGCGCCGTGCTGTATCCGTGCTTTTCGAGCTCGAGTAGACGCGCGATTGCGCTGAACGTCTGCGTGGCCCGCGTTGCAGGCAGAGTTACCGGACCGCCGCAGTTGATTCGTATCCCCGGATGCTCGACGAGATGCCACGCCGGGAACCAGGTCCCCACGGTCTTGTCTTCCGAATCAAGCCAGTGGCACGTCGCATGGAAGGCCTGCCAATCCCGGTTCAGCAACGGGTCGTCGATCTCGGAAAGCGCCGCAGGCAACCGCTCCGGTCCCAGCAAAGCGAGCCGCATAAGCGGTATCCGGCAGGCGTCCAGACCGTCTGTCCGATAGCGCGCTACGGCGAGCCAATGCAGCGCGTCAACGTTATCGTCACGGTGCGCAACCGCCAGCGCTGCAGCAACCGCGGCTTCGGGATCGCCGCAGCGCAGATACAAAGCCGCGCTGTACGACTGCGGAAACGCCGCATCATAGACGTGCGGCCCGGCTGCCTGCGCGAGGTCGCGCCAGAAGGGCCGCATGAACTCTCCGGCCTTGTCACCCATTGCGGCGAGCGCGGCAGGATGCGTGTCGGTTTCAAGCCGGCGGATTGCTTCGGCGATCTCTGTCGGGCTGGACGATGGAAACGGCCACTCGCGAAGTATTTGGCAGAGAGCCTCCAAGGCCTTGCATGTGCGATGGGTAGGCTCCTCGGCACGGAGGCGATCCAGGCATTCGGCAGCGCGGACGGCGTCGCGTGCGATCAGCGTGTCGATAACGTCGTTAGCAAGAACGGCAGCGCGCGAATGCAGAAACAGATCGAGCTGGCCGGAGCTAGGGACTTGGCCGTTCATCGCATCGGACTGCGAGGACACGGCATGGCGGAACTTTTGGATCACCGAATGCTCACCCGTCTCAGGCGGTGCGGGCCTCGTGACGCTTCGCGCGGCGGCGCGCTTTTCCGCTTGTGCGGGCCTTGGCGCGTGCCGGCGCGTCCGCCACGAGCTGCTCGATCACGAACGGTGAACGGCTGGGAAAACGCACGACAATCTCCAGCCGTCCGCCCATCGCCTCGACGTAGCGCCGTAGCGTCGAAAGGAGCATGTCGCTCCGTCGCTCGACGCGCGAAATCGTGTCCTGACCCACGCCGAGGCTTTGCGCAAGTTCCACTTGCGTGTGCGCGAACGCTTCGCGCAGGTCCTTGAGCGTGGTTGCGAGCTCGCCTGCGCGCCGCTCGATCTTCGCGCGACGTTTCGCGGGCAGCCCCGCCAGCACTTGGTCTAGTGTCCTTGCCATGATCGCTCCTTCATGTTGGAGTGACGACACCCCTTGAGCGTATCAACGGCCGGACGGCCGAGGTCGGGGCCGAACTCCTGAAGAGGCTTTGCATGCGCAAGCAGCTCGTCCTGCAAGTCTTCCTCCATTGCCTGGAACTCGGCATCGAACTCGGGATGGAAGATGACGGTCCAGGCCACGGCGCTATTATGGATTTATATACATATGGTGTCAAATCCATATTCCTTGCCCTGTAGTCACCCCTTGGAGGCGCGATTCCACGGACGAAAGAAGGGCCGGATCGACGAGCGAGGTTGACTCACCGAATACGGCGTACGGCGAGCAGAGGCACAAATTCCGCACACGCGCGAGCCCGAACAGCGGAAGCCATCCCTCAACTCATTGATCCTTCGAGTACGACCGCAAGAATTCACACCGCCGACACAAGGATTTTCGCCCGCCGCATCATAGGCGTGATGAGCGAGCTAACTTATTGAAATGCAGGGACACTACCGAATCCTAGAGCGAAAGCAGCGCCAGATTAGCGAAAGTTGCCCCCATAGTTGCCCCCGCACCTTTGCTGCTACCCGCAATTTTGCAAAGCCCATTCACACGATCCAGTTACCAATTTCGTCGCCACTCCCGCGGCGGCACCGACTCGGATCGGCCCATGTTGGGCGGTGCGCTCCACTACTTCAAGAATCTCTCATATCCCTTTTCGGGCCGAACCGCCTCGTTCGTGTAACAACGTCCCACGGGTTTGTATTCGATGACCTTGCCGTCACGGATGTAGAAAATGTTGTCGCATCCGACCATTCCCGATGTGCAATTCTGAAACGCATTGAAATTTGTGTAGGACAGGGTGCTCCCCTGCGGCGAGTTTGCAAGCCCGAATCCGCTGCCCCCACAACTCGAAACACCGCGTTTATTGATGTAATTGCGGATTTCGACGCCACTATCGGTGATCGTCCTAACCATTGGAACGGTTAGAAACAATGAGTGCGTGTCAAGGGCGATAACAGGCACGCCAACCCATGCATCTAAATCCGGCTGACTGACAAAGGGCGACCTGACGCCGGCGCAACCAGTAAGAAGTGCTGCAACTAACAGGATGGATAGTGATTGCATAGACCCTCCGTCAGTCCTCGTTCTAATTACTCACCAGTCGATAATTTAGATGACATTTCGGGAACTGAATTGTGATTGTGCGTGTCCAACGGTGCATGAAGCGAGATGGACGCACACTCGATCACAAGACGCTCGAAGAGATTCGACGCATGGCGGTACAGCGGG
>JACQGO010000236.1 GCA_016199485.1 Betaproteobacteria bacterium | reverse complement strand
CCACCCGCGTCGCGAACGGCTGGTTCGGCACCAGGATCAGCGTCACCTGCCCGAATGCGGTCTGCAGCACGACGTGCTCGCCGGTTCCCTCGGGGACGGGACACTTGCCGAGGTAGCGGACCGTGATGTCTTTCGCGGGCAACTTCAGCCCAAGTCGCCGGAAAGCGCTGCGCATGACGGCGGGATCGCCAGCGCGGTTCTCCTGCAGGAGCTGCGGCTCGTGATCCAGCACGTATGCAATTGCCGCCACCGCCAGGTGGTTCTCGCCGAGCGCCGCGGCGGTAACGATCCGGTCGCCCTCGCCGGCCGGTCCGCGATAGAACTGCACCACGACGGCGAGCGCCAGTACCAGCGAGGCCGCGAGCGCCCACACCCCAAAGCCTGCCGGCCGGCGCACCTTGTGCCGCAGCAGCACCCGCTCCGCGAGCGCCTCGGGTACCGGCACCAGCACCGCATCGTGAACCTGCGCTTCCAGGCCGTCCATTTCCCGCGCGAGCTGGGCACACGCGGGGCACTGCGCCAGGTGATCTTCCTGCTCTCCCGTTCTCTGCCGCGGATCGGCAAGGATCAACCGGCGGAATTCGAAGCAGTTCATCGTGCGTTCACCCCGCGCTTGGCCTGCGGTTCGAGCAGCTTGCGCAGCGCAATCCGGGCGCGCGTAAGGCGCGTCATCGCCGCTCCTTCGCTGATGTCCATCATACCGGCAATCTCGGCGCAACTGAACCCGCCCAGCACCTGCAACAGCAGCGGTTCGCGGTATCCCCGCGGCAACGTCTGCAGTGCATCGCGCATGTCGATCCTTTCGTAGCTGTTCGGGCTCGCCGCATCGACGATCTCGTCCAGTTCCTGCTTGTCATCGATTTCGAAGCGCTTGCGCTCGAACAGCCGTGCATGCTCGTTGCGCACTATCGTGTACAGCCAGCTTTTCGCGGTCCTGTCGTCGCGCAGTCCTTCCCACGCCTGCCACGCCCGCGCAAACGTTTCCTGCACCAGGTCTTCCGCGAGAAACCGATCGCGGCACAGCCAGTACGCGTAGCGGTAGAGTTCCGCGGAGTAGGCCCGCACTAGGCTCTCGAACTTCGACTGCTTGGTCGCGAACAGCATGAAGCCCGCTTCCCGTCGTCAGCTCTCGGCCCGCGTCACTATGCCGGGCGAAAAAGCGGCGGGCAGACATCGTCCATCATCCGCCCGCCTGCCGGAATTGACGATCGCGGCTCCTCGCACGATCGCCCTAGTCGTCTGAAGAGCTCGGGAAAGATGCCACGGAGCTTTGCAGCGCGGAACCCTGCTTCGCCTGATAGCCGGCGCAGCCGGCAAGCGAAATCCCCAGCAGCACCAAAGCGACGATACCCAGCAACCGTTTACGCATCGCAAACCCTCCTTTATCCAGCAATTCCTCACACTGGGCCTGCAGAACGCTTGAGCCCGCGCAGCCCACCTGAGACGGCACGTCGAGCGTTGAGCCATCCTCCCCGGTGCCGTCACCGCAACCCCTTGCTGTGTGAGACCGCCGCGCAGAGCCAAACCTTACATCGCAACGGTTTATGCAACGTGGGAATGAGGCAGCCTGCCATGTTTGCCACGCAGAGGTCACGTTGCCGCTGCCTGCTTTGCGGGCACGTCGTGCCCGGCGCTTTCCCATACCAGGCTCTTGTAATCGAAGCCGGCCTCGATCGTCGGCTTGACCACCTCGAAGTAAGGCGAAATGTCGAAGTCGCGCGGGGCGAACAGGCTGTGGTGCCGGATGTGCAGGATTTCCTGCACGCAGTGCTCGCATCCCGGGCGCGGCGCCGGAAGTGTTTCGATGCGCGGCAGGATCGGATATCCCACCGACTGAAACAGTTGCGCGATCAGCGTCGAACAGATCGCGCGCGTCGGCTCTCCGCTGCCCAGCGCCAGCATGCGCCGCCGCCAGCGCACCGGCACCGGCGGGGTCGGCAGCAAATAGCGCATGAGGTCTATGGTGTTCTTCAGGTCATAAGCGTCTCCGATGCGCGCGACCGCGGCGGAAATGATGTGGTCGCGGTCCGCGGCAGTCAGACCGTCCGCGCGGCAGATGCGGGTATGGAAGCGATGGTAGCGGCTGAGCGGCACCGCCCACACCCCGTGCAGGAGGTCGGCTTCGATCAACGCCGGCGGATCGGGATCGCCCGGGCTGCTCGCCAGCGCGTCGCCGACGAAGAGCGCGGCGTGCGACCACGTCGACTGGGTCAGGTATTTGATGGTGGTGCTGAGGCGGAGATTGCCTTCCACCAGCAGCACATCGCACGGGCGCAGCGTGCGGCGCAGCAGCGCCGGATCGCTGGTGGTGAGCGGCTCGTAGCCGCGGCTCGGCTGATCGAGATAGCGGGCGATCGCGCGCCCGATGACCTCAAGTACCTTGTTCACCTGACATCCTCGCTGGAAGCCGAGCGGAAACCGGTCTTGATTTCAACGTCGCCTCGCGTCCGCCGCCGAGTAAATCTCCGAGTTCGGGTTGAACGCGAGCCACGCGAACGCAAAATGCACCCCGCTGTCCGCGGGTTGCAGCCGCGCGCCCCTGAGCGGCCCCGCGACGGCGCGCCCGAACACGTCCCACTGCGATCCGGTCTCGCGGTCCACGATGCGATTCTCCCGCCGCTCGAAGGAGAGCACGCGGTCGCGCACCTTGCGCTTGTACGCGGCAGCGGCAGGAATGTGACGCGAGTTCCCGATGATCTCGGCGTCGAGCACCGAGAGCATGCCCGCGCGGCTGAACACCACGACGGGCTCGCGCCCGATTTCGTCGTTGATGACCGGCGCGGCGGCGAGCGCGGCGAAAGGATAGATGCGGACCCTTCCGTCCCGCACCACGCCGAGCACGCGCTCCATCGCCGGCAGCCGCGGATCGACCGGATCGCTGAACAGGAACGGCTTGTCGCCGATACGGTCATACCCGCGGTACGGGTTGCGGCCGTACGGCCGCGCGAAGCCGGTCTCCCGGGACAGCACGCGCGCCTGTGGATAGGCGCTGCGGAAATCGGCGAACGCCGCGATCATTGCGGGAAGCTGCGCGAGCGTTGCGCCGGCGTGGCGGCCCACGATGCCCTGGCCGGTGAACTGCTGCCACCAGCTTTCGGTCTGGCGATCGTACATCACGAGATCGCTCTTACGCAGCTTTCCGGTAGTGCCGAAATCGAGTACGGCGCCGCCGACGCGCCGGTCGAACACGATCGAGGCGTTGCACAGCGGGCAGAACGTGATCGCCACCGGAGTGCCGCCGACGGTGTCGTTTACAATCTCGTGGAACATCAGGATCTGCAGCGGATACGCGCGCACCTCGCCTCGATGTTCGAACACGATCACCGGTTCGCGCGGGTCGAGCCAGCGGCCGGCCTCGGCCGCGGCGACAAAGCGCGGCCGGTCGATCGCCGGGATGCCGTCCCTGGGCGGCCCGCCGGACACGATCTCCTCGAGCACCACCGTGCGCTTCGCAAAATCGGTGCGCGGCCACTCGCCGCGCCACCTCGGGTCCGCCTGCGCGGCAGCGCTCCACGCGAAGAGCGCAACGGCGAGCAGCATCGCGCCGCGCCGCACCGGTGTCATCGTTCTGGCGTTCCGTTTCCGCATACCGTCGCTCCTCCAGAACATTCCGCGCGCACCGCGCGACGACGCGCCGCTAATTTCTCAGTCCGAACCACGGCCGCATCCGCACGCCAAGCGAGGTGCCCGCAAGCGCGGCGAGTATCCACAGCCAGCCGTGCAGGCTGGTCGAAGCGACGCCGGAAAAGAACGCGCCGATGTTGCAGCCGTAGGCAATGCGGGCGCCGTAGCCCATGGCAAGCCCGCCGATCACCGCTGCGGCAGCCGGGCGCCAGGGCAGCGCGAGTTGCGGCGCGAAGCGCCCCGCAGCCGCGGCAGCGCCGAATGCGCCGACCACGATCCCGATGTCCGTCACGGAGGTGACGTCCTGCAGCACGCCGCCCCCGAGCGCACTGCGCTGGAATTCCGCGTTCCAGAATGAGGTTGCACCAGGATCCCAGCCAAAGAGCAGCGCGAACTTCGCTCCCCACAGCGCAAAGGCCCAGGTGATG
>JACQGO010000243.1 GCA_016199485.1 Betaproteobacteria bacterium | reverse complement strand
TGCGCCGCTGCTCGCCGCGATCTTCAGGACCCGCACGACGCGCGATTGGGTGGAAGCGCTGGAAGCGGCGGGCGTGCCCAACGGGCCGATCAACACCATCGCCCAGGTGTTCGAAGAACCGCAGGTCGTCGCGCGCGGGATGAGGATCGAGCTGCCGCACCCACTCGCCGGAAGCGTGCCGCTGGTCAGGAGCCCGGTGGTTTTTTCGGAAACGCCGCTTGAGCACCGGCTGCCGCCGCCCACGCTGGGGCAACATACCGAAGAGATCCTGCGCGAGATGCTCGCCATGAGCGAGGCGGGGATCGCGCAGCTGCGCGCCGACGGCGTGATCTAGAAAAAAGAAATTCTAGAAAAAAGAAAACAGCATCCGCGTCGCGAGGAGGTAGAGGAAGATCGCGAAGATGATCTTGAGCATCGTGCCGCGCGTGCGATGCGCCACCCTGGCGCCGAGCGGCGCGGTTGCGACGCTGCCGATGACGATGAAGACGAGCGCCGGCAGGTAAACAAAACCGATGGTATGCTCGGGTAATCCTGCCCTCCCCAGGCCGGAAGCGACGAACCCAACGGTGCCGGCAAGCGCGAGCGGCCAGCCGACCGCGGCCGCGGTGCCGATCGCCTCGTGCATGCGCACGTTATGCTTGACGAGGAACGGCACGGTAAAGACGGCGCCCGCGATCGCCGCGAGGCTGGAAAGCGCCCCGATCACCGCGCCGGCGACCGACATTGCCCGCGTCCCCGGCAGGGAGCGGGCAGGCTCGGGTTTCCCCGAGAGCAACATGCGCGTGGCGGCGAAGTAAACGAAAGCGGTGAACAGCACGCTCAACAGCCGGGTGTTGATCGCGCCGACGAGCAGCGCCCCGCCCAGCGTGCCCGCCAGGATCCCGGGCACCATGGAGCGCAGTATGCTCCAGTTGACCGCTCCGTGCCGGTGGTGCGAGATGACGCTGGATGCGGAAGTAAAAAGGATGGACGCCATGCAGGTGGCGAGCCCCATGTGCAGCACGTATTCGGCGGGGAAGCCCTTCGCGGCAAAGATAAAGGCAAGCACGGGCACCATCGCGGTGCCGCCGCCGATGCCGAGCAATCCCGCGAAGAAACCGATGGCCGCGCCAAGACCGAGATACGCGTACCACCACTCGGTCATGGCGGGCCATCCTCGCCCGGGGGCCTCGCCGTCCCGCGCCGGAGCAGCTTCATGACGAACTGCCACTCCACGGCGGTGACCGGAGTGACCGACAACCGGTTGCCGCGCTTGAGCACCTGCATCCCGGCGAGCGCCTTGTGGCGGCGCAACTCGTCGAGGGACACGAGGCGCGTCTTTCTCATGAACCCGACGTCCACGTTGAGCCAGCGCGGGTTCCTGCGCGTCGATGCGGGGTCGAAATATTCGCTGTTCCGGTTGAACTGCGTCTCGTCCGGATACGCGAGCCTGCGCACTTCGACGATGCCGACAATGCCCGGCTCCTCGCAGTTCGAATGATAGAAGAAGGCACGGTCGCCGAGGCGCATGCCGTCGCGCATGAGGTTACGGGCTTGGTAATTGCGCACGCCCTGCCACGCCGCCGTCTTCTCTTTCGCGAGATCGTCGATCGAATAGACCGAGGGTTCCGACTTCATCAGCCAGTAACGCATGACCAATCCGGCAAATGGAAACGCGGGTGCATACAGGACAAAAAAAATGCGGTCAAGCCGCATTTTTCGATTTCGATCCCCCGCCTGTGCCGCCAGACCTGCATCTTGAACCGAAGGTTCAAGGTGGTCGCCTTCCGAGCACATCAGGCGCTTCCGTGTCGGACGCGCACACCAGTGCTGCTTGAGTCGGCAACCGCGTCAAGTGTTGGTTCACAGAATCTAAGGTCTTGACGGGCACCGCAGGGGAAACTCAGAACAATTCACTCTGATCGGACATCGCCTGATCGATGATTGTCGCCATGTGATTTATTTTACGCTTCGCGTCGGCGATGTCAAAACCGCCGCCGACCTTGGTGCTGAGCAATTCGTGGGCGATGGTGAGCGCGGCCATCATCGCGATACGCTCCAGCCCGATCACTTTCCCCTGGTTGCGGATCTCCTGCATCTTGTCGTTCAGAAAATCGACCGCTTCAAGCAGGTCCTTCTGTTCCTCTTCCCGGCACGCGACGCGAAATTCGCGCCCCATGATATTGATCTGCAGGCCTTTTGGTTCGGCGCTCATGCGTCGCCTTCGGGCAGCTGGTGGAGCAGGTTTTCCAGCCGGGTCTTGGCGCTGTTGATTTTTTCTTCCAGCCGCTTGCTTTCATTGAGCGCCGTCGCGAGCTGTTGGCGCAAGTCCTGGTTCTCGGCGCGCAGGCGCTGGCACAGCTCGACGAACTGAATTATTTTTTCTTCGAGCGACCGAAGTTCTGCTTCCATAATCAAACTATAGTGGTAAAAATCCTGATAGGTCAACTGCTAACGCGATTTTTTGAATGTGTTTTGTTGGGTCGACGCCCGGGAGCGAAAGCGCTCGTTCGAGCGGGGCCGCGAAGGGTCTTGCCGCGCCGGGTCTGCCGCGCTCCGCGGCGCAGGGGGTTAAAGGATTGACGCGTCGGGGAAAAACGCTGTGCGCCCGGCGACGCCGGCGAAGGCAGGCTGCCGATGGCGGCATTGTGCAGTGTCGTCCGGCACCCGATCGCCAGCGATGCATTCGGCATAAGGGGGGGGGCCGTGGGGCTGGAAGCCGGTGCACGCGCGGTTACGGGAAAAAACTCCACCCTGTCGGTATCCACCGCTGCACCACTCGCATCGAACCTTGCTGCGTGTAGAATACCGCTTGTTTCGAAGTCGCTTGCCGCTACCGTCAGCGAGCGCTTACTCGAAACACGGTCTCGGGTGCTCCGGCTGGGTTCATCAGCCGAGTCAAACGGGAAACAGGTGCGATAGGCAGGATTCGGGATTCAGTGAAATACCGGCGGACCCCGTGCCCGCCGAGGCTCTCGCTGAATCCTAGATCCCGATCCCGAAACCTGCCTTTCAATGCCTGTGCTGCCCCCGCAACGGTAAGCGAGTGTGGGTGCGCCACGACGCCACTGGGCACGACGCTGTGTCCGGGAAGGCGGCGCATCAAGTACTCGCAAGCCCGTATACCGGCCCGCGACCGCTGGTTGAGGAAATACCGCGGGTAGGCGGTGCTCCCGGTCGCATCGGTCGCGTCCCTCTCTACGCTGTTTCCTCGGGTCGTTTAACGCGTGCGGCGGGCACGCATCATTCGAGGGCACATCATGAGATTCATCCGCATGCTGGCGGCGCTGGGAAGCGCTGCCGTCTTCTCCGCGCACGCCGCGGAACCCGTTTCGCTCACCACCGAGGAAGTCGTCGTCACCGCGACGCGTTTCAAGGAGCGCTACATCGACACGCCGGTCAACGTGACCGTAATTACCGCGGACGACATCCGGCAGAGCGCGGCACGCACGCTGCCGGACCTGTTGTCGGAACAAGCCGGGATCACAATCCATGACTTCTTCGGCAATAATGCTTCCACCACGACCGTGGATCTGCGCGGCTTCGGCATCACCGGCGCGCAGAACACGCTGATCCTGCTCGACGGGCGGCGGCTGTCCGACATCGATCTGTCCGGCATCCAGTGGTCGGCGATCCCGTCCGCCGCGATCGAGCGCATCGAAATCGTGCGCGGCGGCGGCGCGGTGCAGTACGGCGACGGCGCGACCGCCGGCGTGATCAACATCATCACCAGGTCGCCCGCCGCGATCGGCAACTTCGCCGAGGCGAGCGGCAGGCTCGGCACGTACGGCACGTTCGAAGGGCAGCTCAACGCGAACTACTTCGGCAGCGAGGCCGGCTTCAACGTGACGGCGAGCAACCTCGAGTCCGACGGCTACCGCGCCAACAACGCGAACCGCCAGTCCAATCTCCAGGCCGATGTGCGTTGGCTGACCGAGCGGGGAGACCTTACGCTCAAGCTCGGCGCCGACCGCCAGGGCATACGGCTGCCGGGGGCGCGGCAGGTGCAGCCAAGCGCCGGCGTGAACCAGCTCGAGACCGACCGGCGCGGCACATCCACGCCGCTCGATTTCGCGACGCGCGACGGCAACCGCGCGATGCTCGACTGGCGGGGCGACGCCGCGTTCGGAGAATTCAACATCGGCGTGGGCTACCGCGACAAACGGCAGACCTCCTACTTCGACTTCGGCGGCTTTCCCGATTACCGTGCGGCCGACCTCGCGGTGGGGTCATTCACCCCACGCGTTCGGATCGCGCACCGGGCGTTCGGCCGGGACAACACGCTGGTCGCGGGCTTCGACTGGTATCGGTGGGACTACCGGCTGCGCCGCGCGAACGCGATGGCCAACATCGGGCGGCCGATCAATACCGTGGATGCGGCGCAGGAGAACAGCGCGCTCTACCTGCACCACACCACGCGCGTCTCGGAACGCGCGACGCTCGCCGCCGGCGTGCGCAGCGAGCGCTTCAGGCTGAACGCGAGCGACGCTTTCGACCCCACGGCGCCGGGGGGCGCTTTCGGCTCCGGTGCGCCGGCGGGCAGCCAGGCCGAGTCGCAGTACGCCTATGAGCTCGGGTTGCGCTACGAGGTCGATCCGCGGCTTGCGCTGATCGGCAAGCTCGGCCGCGGCTTCCGGTTCGCGAACGTCGACGAAATCTACGAGACCTCACCGGCGTTCACCAACCAGTTCCAGTTCCTGCGCCCGCAGACCGCGCGCTCGGCGGAGATCGGCGTGGAGGCGCGCGGGGCTCGCGGCGCCGCGCGTGCCGCGCTGTTCCGCATCGACATCGAGAACGAGATCCACCTTGATGTCTTCACCACCGGCATCGGCAACACCAATCTGCCGCCCTCGCGCCGCAACGGCCTCGAGCTCGAAGGCCGCTGGAACGCGACAAGGACGTTGACGCTCGCGGCGGCTTATACCTATCTCGACGCGAAATTCCGGGAGGGCGTGCTGCCGGGAGCCGCCTTCACCCGGCAGAACGTCGTGATCGCCGGCAGGCGCGTGCCGCTCGTGCCGCGCCACAAGCTCAACTTGAGCGCCTCGTGGGCGCCCGGGCCCGCCACCAGGCTCAACGCGACCGCCGCCTACGTCGGCGAGCAGCTCATGGACAACGACGAGCCCAATACGCTCGGCGTCACGATACCGGCGTATGCGGTGGTCGACCTGAAGCTCGTTCACCAGCGCGGCGCGTGGCGCCTGGGTGCCGCGGTGAACAATCTCCTCAACCGCAAGTATTACAACTACGCGGTGCGCAGCCAGTTCGTGCCGGACCGCTACAACGCCTATCCCCTGCCCGAGCGAGCATTCACCGTGACGCTGGAATATGCGTTGAAGTAACGGGTGGCGGCGCGGGGCCCGCGCCCCGGCGGGGCCCGGGAAAAAGCGGCATGGCCGCTTTTCCCATTTTTGGCCGAAACTTTGATATTGTTCGCGTCATGAAGCAGATGACCGGTGCCGAGCTGTACTTGCGGCTGCTGCGTTATGTGCGCCCTTACTGGCACATGTTCGCGGTGGGGCTGCTCGGCATGATGGTGGTCGCGGCGAGCGAGCCGGCGCTGCCGGCGCTGATGAAGCCGATGCTCGACGGGACCTTCGTGCACAAGGACCCCGACGTGATCCGTTGGGTGCCGGTGCTGATCGTCGCGCTGTTCGCGGTGCGCGGCATCGCGACCTACGTCGGCGCCTACGCGATCAACTGGGTGGGTTCCCGCCTGGTGGTCGACCTGCGCCACGCGATGTTCAGCAGGCTCATCGCGCTGCCCGCGCCCTACTACGACGACCATCCGACCGGCAACCTCATCTCCAAGCTCACCTACGACGTCGCGCAGGTCACCGCCGCGGCGACCAGCGTGGTGGTGGTCGTGTTCAAGGACGCGCTTGCGATCGCGGGTCTCATGGCGTGGCTGCTGTGGCTCAGCTGGAAGCTCACGCTGCTCTCGCTCGGCATGGCGCCGGTCATCATCCTGGTGGTTCGCGTGCTCTCGGTGCGGTTGCGCGACTCGAGCCGCGCGGCGCAGCGCGCGATGGGCGACATCACGCAAGTGCTCCAGGAGGCGATCGATGGCCACAAGCTGGTGAAGCTCTTCGGGGGGCAGCGCTACGAGACGGAGCGCTTCCTCGACCAGGCGAACCGCATGCGCCGTTACATCATGCGGCAGGCGATGGCCTCCGCAGCGAGCGCGCCCATCGTGCAGTTCATCGCGGCGCTCGCGCTCGCGGTGATCATCTATCTCGCCACCGTGCAGTCGAGCGCCGGCGAGATCACGGTGGGCGGCTTCGTGTCGTTCATCACCGCGATGCTGATGCTCACCGCCCCGCTCAAGCGCCTCACCGACATCAACGAGCACCTGCAGAAGGGGCTCGCGGCCGCGGAAAGCATCTTCGAGCTCGTCGACCAGGAAGCCGAGCCGGACCCCGGCCGCGTCACGATCGCGCGCGCCGGCGGCGAGATCCGCTTCGAGAACGTGAGCTTTTCCTACGGTGGTCCCGACCGGCTTGCGCTCGAGGACGTCTCGCTCGCGATCCGCCCCGGGGAAACGGTGGCGCTGGTCGGCGCCTCCGGCAGCGGCAAGACCACGCTTGCCAACCTCGTGCCGCGCTTCTACCACCCGACGCGCGGACGCATCACGCTCGACGGGCATGATCTGGAAAGCCTCGGGCTCCAGAGCCTGCGCGCCAACATCGCGCTGGTGAGCCAGGAGGTGGTGCTGTTCAACGACGCGGTCGCGGCGAACATCGCCTACGGCGCGATGAACCGGGCAACGGGGCCGGAGATCGTCGCGGCCGCGGAGGCGGCGCACGCGATGGAGTTCATCCGGGAGCTGCCGCAGGGGCTGCAGACGCTCGTCGGGGAAAACGGGGTCAAGCTCTCCGGCGGGCAGCGACAGCGGCTCGCGATCGCGCGCGCGCTGCTCAAGAACGCGCCGGTGCTGATCCTGGACGAGGCGACCTCCGCGCTCGACAGCGAATCCGAGCGTCACGTGCAGGCGGCCCTCGAAGTGCTGATGCGCGGACGCACGACGCTCGTCATCGCACACCGGCTGTCCACGATCGAAAAGGCCCACCGCATCGTGGTGCTGGAGAAGGGCCGGATCGTCGAGACCGGTACGCACCGCGAGCTGCTGGAGCGCGGCGGCGTCTACGCGCGCCTCTACCGCATCCAGTTCGAACTCGGAAGCCGGCCGGCCGCGCCGAGCCCCGCGCGCTGAGCTTATGCCATCCTTCCCTGCGCCCCACCCGTAGGGCGGGTGGAGCGTAGCGCAACCCGCCGCCTTCTCGCATGCGGGCGGCGGGCTTCGCCCACCCTACATTTGTATGGGGTAAGTTGCCGGGTGCGGGGGCGGAGGGACGCCTATTGCCGTCCCCCCGTCAAGGGGGAGAACTGGGGCGGGGGTCATCCGATCCGGCGAGTTCGGCTGCTTCCTCGATATTCTTCGCGGAGTAGCCGCCGCTCAGCCAGAACAGCGCGCCCGGCAGGCTGGTGAGCGCTATCGTGAGGCCGAACAGCACGGAGACTGCGAATGCAGCGCTCGAGGGCACATTGACGAAGCCTAGGGCGACCACCATTGCGCCTTCGCGCACGCCCCAGCCCGCGATCGAGACCGGGATGATGCTCACGAGCAACACCGGCGGCACGAGCAGCAGCGACTGGGTGAAACTCAACGGCAATCCCATGCTGCGGGCAATCGCGTAGACGATGAAGCACGCGACGGCGAAGCCGAAGATCGAGATCGCGAGCAGCGGCAGGAGCTGGCGCGGCGAAAAGGTGATGCGGCGGGCAAGCGCGGCGAGCCGCGCGAGCGCCCGGCCCGCGCGCCAGTGCGTGAGAAAGCGGGTGGCTCTACTGAACGTGACGCCGGCGAAGTATCCGGCCAGGCCGACCGCGACCACCATCGCGATCGCGGTGCGCGCGGTGGCGTTCGTGATCAGATCGAACGCCCACGGCAGGCCGACCGCGGCCAGAAGCAACAAGCCCACCAGAGCGATGATGCGGTCGAGGAGGACGGTGTTGACGGCGTCCGCCGCAGGGAGCCCTGCACGATAGGCGCACCACATGCGCAGCGCGTCTCCGCCGACCGCGGAGGGCAGCGCCTGGCTGAAGAAGTAGCCGATGAAGATCATCTGCAACGCCTGACGGAACGCCAGCCGGTTGCCGCTCGCGCGCACCACGATCAGCCAGCGCAAGGTGTGGACCGGCGCCATCGCGAGCGAGAGAACGACGACCAGCGCAAGCGTCACCGGGTTGACCGCGAGCAGATGGTCGCCTACGCCCCGCACGTCGAAGGCGCGCACCACGACCGCGATCAGCAGCAGCGAGACGGCGAGCTTGGCGAGCGGCTTGGCGAACTTCATCGCAGCCTCACGTTGCACTCTTCCTGTTTCTTCCCCCTTCTACCGAGCTTCGCGAAACCGGGTGACAGTCCGCTGCCTCGCGCCGAGGCGGAACCACCCCGGCGACTTCGTCGCCACCCCTCCTTGGGAAGGAGGGGAAGATTCTCCCCTCCTCTCCGAGGAGGGGTAGCGCGCAGCGCGGGGTGGTGTGAATGGATGTCACCTGCTTCCACAGTCGCCAATAGGGAGAGGATCAAGGTTGGGGGCACGATCGTTACGGGAGGGACTGACCTCGTGCATGTCCGCAAGCTCGGGGCGCATCAGATTCGCCCGAGCAGGATTTGACGGATGCGCTCGGCGGCGTGCCCGTCGCCGTAGGGGGAACCGCCGCGCGCCATCGAGGCGTAATGGTCGCGGTCGGTGAGCAGCCGCCGGCATTCGTTGAGGATCGCGTCGGGGTCGGTCCCGACGAGCCGCGCCACACCGAGCTCCACCGCTTCCGGGCGCTCGGTCACGCTGCGCAGCACCAGGACCGGTTTGCCGAGCGCGGGAGCTTCTTCCTGGATGCCGCCGGAATCGGTGAGAATGAAGCGCGCGTCCTGCATCGCCTGCACGAGC
>JACQGO010000242.1 GCA_016199485.1 Betaproteobacteria bacterium | reverse complement strand
GTTGCGATCATCGTATACGTGCCGGGCGCGCTTTGCTATACTTGTAATAGTTATTATAGCTAATCCATATCATATATATGTTTTGGCGCGATGGCAAGCGCGGCGCGGACACGCCTTCGCCTTCGGGCAGGGGTGACAGATGCTGACCACCTCCGACAGCCTGCTTCCGGGGGCGATGCTCGCCGATCCGCTCTACGTCGAGGTCAAGAAAAGGATCACGCGCAGCCTGATGGCGGGGGAGTGGCGCGAGGGGGCGCCGCTGCCGAGCGAGGCGCGGCTCGCGCGGCACTACGCCGTGAGCGTGGGTACCGTGCGCAAGGCGATCGGCGAGCTGGTGGCCGAAAAAGTGCTGGTGCGCCAGCCGGGACGCGGCACCTTTGTGGCAAACCGCAACCGCGATTACATGCTGGATGCGTTCTTCCATATCGTCGATGCGCAAGGCCAGAAGGAGTTCCCCGCGAGCGAGCTCGTCTCGTTCCGCAGGCTGGTTCCGGATGCCGCGACCGCAAGCCGGTTGCGGCTTTCGCGCGGCGCCCAGGTGTTTCAGATCGAGAACCTGCTGCGCATCGGCGGAAGGCCGGTGATCTTCGACCGCATCGGCGTGCCGCACTCGGTGTTCCCCGATCTCGACGTGGAGGATTTCCGGCACCGCGACCAGACCATTTTTGGCCTGTACCAGACCCGTTACGGCGTGACCGTGACGCGGCTCGAGGAATGGATACGCGGAGCGAATGCGGACGCAAAGACGGCCGGGCTGCTGCGCGTGAGGCGCGGGGAGGCGCTGCTCCGCATCGAGCGGGTGGCCTACACCTACGACGGCACGCCGGTAGAATACCGCGAGCGCTACGTGAATACGCGCGAGCACGCGTATTTGAACGTTTTGGGCATGAAAAAAACCTCGCATTCATGACGCGCGCAACGCCTGAGGCGGGCGCAGCCGCCGCCCGGTGCCATGGCCTCGCAACGCCCTCGGAATGGGTGTGCCGGTGGGCTCTGCTCATCCGTCCGGGCGGGCGCGTGGTGGACGTCGCCTGCGGCGGCGGCCGCCATGCGCGCTACTTCGCCGCGCGCGGTCACCCGGTGGAGGCGGTGGATCGCGACCCGCAGCTCATCGCGGAACTCGCCGGGGTGGACGGGGTAACGGCCCGCTGCGCCGATCTTGAGTCCAGCCCCTGGCCCTATCCCGGCGAGCACTTCGCGGCGGCGGTGGTCACCAACTATCTGCACCGGCCGCTGTTCCCGCACCTGTTCGCGGCGCTCGCGCCGGGCGGGGTGCTGATCTACGAGACCTTCGCGCAGGGCAACGAAAAATTCGGACGCCCGGGCAATCCCGATTTCCTGCTGCAGCCCGGCGAGCTGCTCGAGGTGGTGCGCGGCGTGCTCAAGGTGGTGGCCTACGAAGATCTTTACGTCGCTGTTCCCAGGCCGGCGATGGTCCAGCGCGTCTGCGCGGTAAAGCCCGGGGCGTGACGGGGATTCAACCGAAAGCGGGGCTCGCGCGTTAGTCAGTCTTGTCGGCGCGCTGGCGCCGGCACCTTGCTCCAAGGACCTCGACTCTCGCCATGGCCTCGCGCACCGCTGACCCATCTGCGCCCGAGCCCGAAGACTACGGGCCCGAGATCCTCTGCGCCAACTGGAACCCTTCAGTGCCGGCGGTCGCCGCGGAGCGCCGCCGGGACGCCGCGACGGGCGCTCCCGACATCGACGTAGGCGATTTCCTGTTCCGGATTTACCGCTGCCAGCAGGCTTAGCCCGGACATTTCACCAGGCCGGCGCGGATCGCCCCGTCTTGCCCGGGATTCCGTGCAACCTGTCGCGAAAACCCGTGTCTCATTGGTGGTTTCGGGGCGGCATCAATTCAAGTAGAATAAAACGTTTAAGTGATGAGCCTGCGCGCTTTTGCGAGGAAAATCTTATACATGGGTGTGCTGACGGGGAGCATGGTCGCGATCGTGACTCCGATGCAGGAGGACGGCGGCCTCGATCTCGACGCGTTTCGCAAGCTGATCGACTTCCATGTGCAGGAAGGCACCAACGGTATCGTGGTGGTCGGCACTACCGGGGAGTCGCCGACCGTCGATTTTGATGAACACCGGCTGCTGATCAAGACCGCGGTAGAGCATGCGGCGGGCCGCATCCCCGTGATCGCCGGTACCGGCGCGAATTCCACCCGTGAGGCGCTCGAGCTTGCCGCCTACGCCAGGCAGGCGGGCGCCGACATGAGCCTGTCGGTCGTCCCGTATTACAACAAGCCGACGCAAGAAGGGCTCTACCGGCATTTCAAGACGATCGCCGAAGCGGTCGACATTCCGCAGATACTCTACAACGTACCGGGGCGCACCGTCGCCGACCTGCAGAACGACACGGTGCTGCGGCTCGCCGAGATCGCCAACGTCGTCGGCATCAAGGATGCGACCGGCAACCTGGAGCGCGGCGCGGACCTGTTGCGCCGCAAGCCCGAACGTTTCACGGTGTACAGCGGTGACGACGCGACCGCGCTGGCGCTGATGCTGCTCGGCGGGCATGGGGTGATCTCGGTGACGGCCAACGTCGCCCCGCGCCTGATGCACGAGATGTGCAAGGCTGCTCTTGCCGGCGAGGTGCGGCGGGCGCGCGAAATCAACAACCGGCTCCTGGGGCTGCACCGCCAGCTCTTCGTCGAGGCGAACCCGATTCCCGTGAAGTGGGCCGTGCAGCAGATGGGCCTCGCGAAGGGAGGGATCCGGTTGCCGTTGACGCCGCTGTCGGCGAACTTCCACGCGCAGGTGAGAGATGCGATGCGCCAGGCCGGGATCCCGGCGTGACTTAAGAGGAGGCGAAATGCGACCACTTAAGTTGACGGTATGGACGGCGCTGCTCGGCGCGGCGGTCGTCGCGGGCTGCAGCGCGTTGCCGAAGATCGAGAGCCAGAAGATCGACTACAAGTCGGCCGGCAAGCTGCCGCCGCTCGAAGTCCCGCCGGATCTCACGCGCCCCACCGGAGACGACCGCTATGCCGTGCCCGACGTTAGTTCACAGGGCACCGCCACCTACTCCGCGTATGCCAAGGAGCGCGCCGCACAGCCGCAGACGGGGACGAACAGCGTGCTGCCAACGCAGGACAACGCGCGCATCGAGCGCGCTGGGACGCAGCGCTGGCTGGTGGTGAAGGGCGCGCCGGAGCGGCTCTGGCCGCTGGTCAAGGAGTTCTGGCAGGAGATCGGGTTCATCGTCAACGTCGAGTCGCCCGAGGCGGGGGTGATGGAAACCGACTGGGCGGAGAACCGCGCCAAGATACCCGATGGCGCGATCCGCGGCTTCCTGAGCAAAGTGTTCGACAGCATCTATTCGACGAGCGAGCGCGACAAGTTCCGCACGCGGCTCGAGTCCGGGGCCGAGCCCGGCACGACCGAGATCTACGTCAGCCATCGCGGCATGATCGAGGTCTACATTTCGGAGGGCCAGAAGGACACGCGCTGGCAGCCGCGGCCGCCGGATCCGGATCTGGAAGCCGAGATGCTGCGCCGGCTGATGGTGCGCTTCGGCGTGCAGGAGGCGCGCGCCAAGGCGCAACTCGCGAGCGCGCCGCAGAGCGCGCCGCGCGCGACCCTGATCAAGGGCCAGAGCGGCGCCGGCGTGCTTTCGCTCGCGGACCAGTTCGACCGTGCCTGGCGCCGCGTCGGGCTCGCGCTCGATCGCGTCGGCTTCACGGTCGAGGACCGGGACCGCTCGAAAGGGATCTACTTCGTGCGCTACGTCGACCCGGAGACCGACGACAAGACGAGTCAGAAAGGCGGTTTCCTGTCGAAGCTCTGGCCGTTCGGACGCAGCGACAACAAGCAGAGGAACCCGCAGTACCGGATCCAGGTGCAAAACGCTGAATCGGGCAGCCAGGTCAACGTGCTCAACAAGGACGGCGTCCAGGAAGCTTCCGAAACCGCGACGCGCATACTTTCGCTGCTCTACGAGCAGTTGAAGTGAAGGGTAAAGGGGGAATGCGTGAAGGGTAAAGCCGCAACCCGTCTCATTCCCCTGCAATCCGCCCTTCACCCTTCACTCTTCACCCTTCGCTGCCGATGATGCGCTTCGCATCGCTGGGCAGCGGCAGCCAGGGCAACGCCCTGGTGGTGGAGGCTGCCGGAACCCGCATCCTGCTCGACTGCGGGTTCAGCGCGCAGGAGGCCGCGCTGCGCCTCGCCCGCATCGGGCTCGAGCCGGCGGATCTCGATGCGGTCGTCGTCACGCACGAGCACGACGATCATGCGAGCGGCGTCGCCCAGTTGGCGCGCCGCCACGGTCTTCCCGTCCACTTGACTGCCGGGACGCTGGCGGCTCTCGGCGAGCGCTGGCTCGCGGAGGTCGCCGTCACGTTGATTCCGGAATACCAGCCGTTCGCCATCGGTGCGCTCGAAATCTCGCCCTTCCCCGTGCCGCATGACGCAGGCGAGCCCGCGCAGTTTGTGTTCAGCGACGGCATGCGCCGGCTCGGCATGCTCACCGATACGGGTTGCGCGACGCCGCACATCGCGGCGATGCTCTCCGGGCTCGATGCCCTGGTGCTGGAGTGCAACCACGACACGGAGCTGCTCGCGCACGGCGCCTACCCTGCGCCTCTCAAACGGCGCATCGCCGGGCGCTTCGGTCATCTTGACAACGGCGCTGCCGCGCGGCTGCTCGCGAGCCTCGATACCAGCCGGTTGCGGCACGTGATCGCGGCGCACCTTTCGAGGCACAACAACACTCCGCAACTCGCGCGCGCGGCGCTCGCCGGGGCGCTCGGCTGCGAGGACGGCTGGATCGGGGTCGCGAGCCAGGAGGAGGGGTTCGGGTGGCGGGAGATTTGAGAAAGGATGAAGGCGGAAGATGAAGGATGAATGAACGCCACACCGGAGTGATCCGGGCGAACCCTTTTCATCGCTCGAAAAAAAACCGGCCGCGCGGGCCGGTTTTTCATTTCAAACTCTCCCGATTACTTCTTTTCTTCCTTCTTGGCCTCGCCCTTCATCTCGACGGCAGGCGCTGCAGGAGCGGGCGCAGCAGCCGGAGCTGCGGCTTCGGGCTTCGGAGCTTCTGCAGCAGGCTTCGCTTCAGGCGCCGGAGCAGGAGCCGGGGCTGGCGCCGGAGCGGGAGCCGGGGCGGGGGGAGTAGGAGCAGGTGCAGGCGGCTTGCTTTCGCCACACGCGCTCAGACCAAGGGCTACGAGTAAGGCAACGAGGAGCGAGTGTTTCATTGTTTTCCTTTAACTGAAAGACGGTTCACACAAGGTCACACAACGACAACTACCGGCCGGAAAGACCATGGAACATGCAATAATGACGGAGACCCCCCAGCCAGCCTTTGAATTATAGCAGGTTTCGGGGCGTTTTCCAACGCATCGGCTGCGCGGTAGTGGGTCCGTTTGGCCGCAGCGACCCGTGCGGCGGCGCGCGTCGCGGGTAAGCCGTCAAGCGAAGTCTTGTGTCGACGAGCGCCGGCGGCTTGGGCACCCGCAGCGCGCCGTTCGCCGCACCGGGAGCAAGGCCAAACTGACCCACTACCCAGGCGTTCTGCGTCCCGATGGTGTGCTTGACACCGCACACCAGCGCAGGGCATATTGTAACCAATTTGTTATTGGTTGCGCATGGACGAAATCACCGCGCTGGTGGAAAAAATCGAGCGCCGTCTCGATCTCGCGCGCCAGCCGGCACAAAGCCGCCTGCCGACCGAGCGCAAACTCGCCGCCGCGCTCGGCGTGAAGCGCTCGGCACTGCGCCGCGCGCTCGCCG
>JACQGO010000241.1 GCA_016199485.1 Betaproteobacteria bacterium | reverse complement strand
TCGCCGCGGTCACATCGTTGAAGACGTGGACAGCATCCGCAATCCGCAGCACGGCGCGAAGCTGACGCTGTCGATCGACACGCGTCTGCAGTACCTCGCTTTTCGCGAGCTCAAGAGCGCCGTGACCGATCACCGCGCGAAAGCCGGCGGCATTGTCGTGCTCGACGCGCGCAACGGCGAAGTCCTCGCGATGGCGAACGTACCGACGTACAACCCGAACAGCCGCGGCAAAGTCGAGCCAGCGCGCATGCGCAATCGCGCCGTGACCGATTTGTTCGAGCCGGGCTCGACGCTCAAGCCGTTTACCGCGGCGGCGGCGCTCGAAGCCGGCGTCGTCAAGCCCGAAACGGTGATCCAGACGGCGCCGGGCCAACTCACGATCGGCAATCGCACGATTCACGATGCCCATCCGCAAGGGGCGCTCACGGTCGCGCAAGTGATCCAGAAATCGTCGAACGTCGGCGCCGCAAAGATCGCGCTCGCGCTGCCGGCGGAGACGATGTGGACACTGTTCAAGCACGTCGGCTTTGGCGCACCACCTGATTCCAGTTTTCCCGGCGAAGTGCCGGGGAAGCTGCGGCCCCACAAGTCGTGGCGGCCGATCGAGCAGGCGACGATGTCCTACGGTCACGGCATCTCCGTCTCGTTGCTGCAGCTCGCACGCGCATACACGGTCTTCGCCACCGACGGCGAACTGAAGCCCGTCACGCTCGTCAAACGCGATGCGGCGGCAGCGGGGACGCGGGTCATTTCGCCGGACACCGCGCGCGCGGTGCGCACGATGCTCGAGGCGGTGGTGCGGCCGGGCGGCACCGCGCTGCGCGCGCAGGTTACCGGCTACCGTGTCGCAGGCAAGACCGGCACCGCGCGCAAGCTCGAGGGCGGCAGCTACGCGACCGGCAGGTATGTCGCGTCGTTCGTCGGCTTCGCGCCGGCATCGGAACCTAGGCTCATGGTTGCGGTGATGATCGACGAGCCCTCCGCCGGGCGCTACTACGGCGGCGTGATCGCCGCACCGGTGTTCAGCCACGTCATCGGGGCGGCGCTGCGCGCGCTCGCGGTTCCCCCTGACGCGCCGGTCGATAACGTGGTGCTGCCGCCGGCGAACGTGCCCGAGATCAGGGAAGAAGTGTGAACGCGGGATCGAGGACGGAGCATCGGGGACCCGGCAAGGACGCACGGGTCGTGACACGCTTGAGCCTGCGCGCGATGGAAGAACTCGGGGTACGCAGGCTTTGCACCGACAGCCGGCAGGTCGGACCCGGCGACGCTTTCATCGCCTATCCCGGCGAGACCCGCGACGGGCGCGACTTCATCGCGCAGGCAATTGCCAACGGCGCGGCCGCGGTGCTGTGGGAAGCGCGGGGCTTCCGCTGGAATCCCGCCTGGCGCGTCGCCAACCTCGGCATCCACAACCTGCGCCGCCACGCGGGCGAGATCGCGAGCCGTGTTTGTGGTGAGCCGAGCAGGAAACTGTGGGTGGTCGGCGTCACCGGCACCAACGGCAAGACGACTTGCAGCCAGTGGATCGCGCAGGCGCTCACGCGCGCCGGGCGCAAGACTGCGGTGATCGGCACGCTCGGCCACGGCTTCCCCGGCGCGCTCGAGCCCACGCCGAACACCACTCCGGACGCCGTATGGCTGCACGCGGCGCTGCGCGATTTCCTCGCGCGCGGCGCGCGCGCGGTGAGCATGGAAGTTTCTTCGCACGGGCTGGCACAGGACCGCCTCTCCGGCGTGGAATTCGACGTCGCTCTGCTCACCAATCTGACGCGCGATCATCTCGAGTATCACCGCACGATGCGCCGTTATCGCGCAGCCAAGGCCCGGCTGTTCCGCTTTCCCTCGTTACGGTATGCGGTGCTCAATCTCGACGACCGTTTCGGCGCGCAGCTCACCGCGCGCCTCAGGCGCCCGGGAATGAAGGTTGTCGGCTACGGCTTCGGCCGCGTACCTTCCGCGTCGGGCGCGCCGCGCGGCGTGCTGCGCGTGCGCGGCAAGAACCTGACGGTCGGCCCGCACGGTCTCGCGTTTGACGTCGCTTCACCGTGGGGTACGACCACGTTCAGCAGCCCCCTTGTGGGCAGGTTCAACGCGCACAACCTTCTGGGCTCGCTCGCCACGCTGCTCGCGAGCGAAGTGAGCATCGAGGATTCGGTGCGGACCCTGCAGCACGTCAAGCCGGTTCCCGGCCGCATGCAGCGGCTGGGCGGCGGAGACAAACCGCTCGTCGTCATCGATTACGCACACTCGCCGGATGCGCTCCAAAAGATCCTCGAAGCGCTGCGTGAACTCATGACCGATTCCGGGTTTCGGGTTCCGGGTTCCGGGTTGAAAACCACCGCGCGACGGCGCGACGCCTCGAAACCCGGAACTCGAAACCCGAAACTGTTTTGTGTGTTTGGCTGCGGCGGCGGGCGCGACCGCGGCAAGCGGCCGCTGATGGGCGGGATCGCAACGCGGCTCGCCGACCGCGTGATCCTTACCAGCGACAACCCGCGCGACGAGGATCCGCGCGCGATCATCGCCGACATTGCAGAGGGCACGCGCGGCGAGTATGCGGCCGAGCCCGACCGGGCCGCGGCGATCTTCCAGGCGCTGCGCGAGGCGCGCACCGGCGACATCGTGCTGATCGCCGGCAAGGGCCATGAAACCTACCAGGAAATCCGCGGCGCGAGGCATCCGTTCAGCGATGCGGAAGTGGCGCAGGCGGGGTTGAAGCGGTCATGGTCATGATGCGGCTGTCGGAGGCGGCGCGCGCGCTCGGCGGGGAAGTCTGCGGCGCGGATGTTGCATTCGAGGGCGTGGTGAGCGACAGCCGCGCGGCGAAGAAGGGCGATCTTTTCGTCGCGTTGCGCGGCGAGCGCCTCGACGGTCACCGGTTCGTCGCGCAGGCCGCGGCGGCGGGGGCGTGCGCGGCGATGGTGGAGGAGCGAGGACTGAGGATCGAAGATCGAGGAATGAGCGATCAGATATCCCTGCTGATCGTGGATGACACGATACGCGCGTTGGGGCGGCTCGGCGCGTACTGGCGCGCCAACTTCACGATGCCGCTGGTCGCGCTCACCGGCAGCAACGGGAAGACCACGGTAAAGGAGATGCTCGCGCAGATCCTGCGCGAAGCCTGCGCGCAGGATGCTTCCCGATCCTCAGTCCTCGATCCTGAATCCCGCGTCCTTGCGACGCGCGGCAACCTCAACAACCACATCGGCGTGCCGCTCATGCTGCTCGAGCTGCGCGCGGCCCACTGCTACGCGGTGATCGAGATGGGCATGAACCACGTCGGCGAGATCGCTTATCTCACGCGGCTCGCGGCGCCCGGTGTCGCGCTGGTGACTAACATCGGCCGCGTGCACCTGGAAGGCCTGGGCTCGCTGGAGACCGCGGCGCGCGCCAAGGGCGAGATCTTCGAGGGTCTCCAGCCCTCCGGCGCGGCGGTGATCAACGCCGACGACCGGTTCGCGCCGCTCTGGCGCAGGCTCGCCGGGGACAGGCGCCGCGTCGAATTCGGGCTGGAGGCTCCCGCGCAGGTGAGCGCGCGTTACAAGCTCGGCGATCTGCAGAGCGAGATCGTGGTCAACATGCCGCACGGCGAGGCGCGCGCATTGCTGCAGGCTCCGGGACTGCACAACGTGAGGAACGCGCTCGCTGCGAGCGCAGCCGCGGTCGCGCTCGCCGCGCCTGCGGCGGCGATCGCGCGCGGGCTCGCGCATTTCCGCGGCGTCAAGGGAAGGCTGCAGAAGAAGGCCTGCATCAATGGCGCGACGTTGATCGACGACACCTACAACGCCAACCCGGAATCGGTACGCGCTGCGATCGAGGTGCTGGCGGCCGCGCCGGGCACGAGACTGCTGGTGCTGGGAGACATGGGGGAGCTGGGACCGGGCGCGGCCGGGCTGCATGCGGAGACCGGGCGCTGCGCGCGGGAGGCCGGCATCGAGCGCCTGCTCACGCTGGGCGAGCTCTCGGAGCACGCGGCGCGCGCGTTCGGCGCCGGCGCGCGGCACTTCACGCGCATCGAAGACCTGCTCGCCGAGATCGAGAACACGCTCACGCCGCAGGTGACGGTGCTGGTCAAGGGTTCGCGCTTCATGCAGATGGAGCGCGTAGTGAAAAGTTTCGAGTTCAAGGTTCCGGGTTCAAAGTCGGAGAACAAACGTGTTTAGAACTGGAACCTGGAACCTGGAACTTGCGACCGGAGAGCACGCATGCTGCTAGAGCTCGCACAATGGCTCGCGAAGGACATCCGCGTGTTCAACGTGTTCAACTACATCACGCTGCGCGCGGTGCTCGCGTGCCTCACCGCGCTCGTGATCTCCTTCGTCATCGGGCCGGCGGTGATCAGGAAGCTCACCGCCTACAAGATCGGGCAGGCGGTACGCGACGACGGACCGGTGTCGCACCTCGCCAAAGCCGGCACGCCGACGATGGGAGGCGCGCTGATCCTGGTGGCGGTCACCCTCACGACGCTGCTGTGGGCCGACCTCGGGAATCGCTTCGTGTGGATCGTGTCATGGGTGACGCTCGCATTCGGCGCGGTGGGCTGGATCGACGACTACCGCAAGGTGGTGCACCGCGATCCGAAGGGGCTGTCCGCGAAGGCCAAGTTCTTCTGGCAGTCGGTGATCGGCGTCGCGGCCGCGTGGTACATCGCCTTCTCGACGAACCTGCCGGCGCAGACCGAGTTCATCGTGCCGTTTTTCAAGCAGATCGCCTATCCGCTGGGGACGGTCGGCTTCATCATCATGACCTACCTCGTGATCGTGGGGACCAGCAACGCGGTGAACCTCACCGACGGGCTGGACGGCCTCGCCATCATGCCGACGGTGATGATCGCCGGCGCGCTCGGCATCTTCGCCTACGTCGCCGGCCATGCGGTGTTCGCCAAGTATCTCGGCTTCCCGTTCATTCCCGGCGCGGGGGAGCTGGCGGTGTTCTGCGGGGCACTGGCGGGGGCGGGACTGGCGTTCCTGTGGTTCAACGCCTACCCCGCCGAGGTGTTCATGGGCGACGTCGGCGCGCTCGCGCTCGGCGCGGCGCTCGGCACGATCGCGGTGATCGTGAGGCAGGAGATCGTGCTCTTCATCATGGGCGGAGTGTTCGTGGTCGAGACGCTCTCGGTGGTGCTGCAGGTCGCCTCGTTCAAACTGACGGGCAGGCGCATCTTGCGCATGGCGCCGCTGCATCACCACTACGAGCTCAAGGGCTGGAAGGAAAATCAAGTTGTCGTGCGCTTTTGGATCATCACGATGATGCTGGTTCTGGTGGGCCTGTCGACGTTGAAACTGCGGTGAGGAGTGAGGATTGAGGAATGGGAAGCGCGGCGCGGCAAGCGGCCTGGGGTCACGCCCTACGCCTCACGCCCTGCGCCTCGCGGTGACCGGCGATGCTGGAACTCAAAGGCAAGAAGGTGCTCGTGCTGGGGCTCGGTGACACGGGTCTCTCCATGGCGCGCTGGCTCGCGTGCCGCGGCGCCATGGTGCGCGTCACCGACAGCCGCGAGAACCCGCCGCGCGCCGCGCAACTCGCCCGCGAGCTGCCGCAAATCGCGGTCGAGACCGGCACATATCGCGAACAGTGCTTTCGCGACGTCGAGATAATCGCGATCAGCCCGGGCGTGGACCGCAGGCAGCCGCTGGTGGCGAAGTCCATTGCGCGCGGCGTGCCGGTGGCCGGCGACATCGAGCTGTTCGCCCAGGGGCTCACGGAACTCGGAACCCGAAAACCGGAACTCGGAACTGCGAGGATACTCGCCGTCACCGGTTCGAACGGCAAGAGCACAGTAACCGAAATGGCGGGAAGCATGTGTCGTGCGGCCGGGTGGGCGACCGTGGTCGCAGGCAACATCGGGCTGCCGGTGCTTGATGCGCTCACCGCGCTCGAGGAGGGCGGCGAGACGCCGCGGGTGTTCGTGCTGGAGCTCTCGAGCTTCCAGCTCGAAAGCACCGGGAGTCTCGTCGCCGACGCGGCGGTGATGCTGAATCTCACCGAGGACCACCTCGACCGCTACCGCGACATGCGCGATTACGCGGCGGCCAAGGCGCGCATCTTCCGCGGCGGCGGCATCCAGGTCCTGAACCGCGACGATACCTGGAGCATGGGCATGGCGCTGCCCGGGCGCGCCGTTTTCACGTTCGGCCTCGGCGCGGGAGAGCGCGAACACGAGTGGGGCATCAGGCGCGTCGCAGGCGCAGCGTGGCTCGCCGAGGACGGGCGGGAGCTGCTGCCCGCCGACGAGCTGCCGCTTGCCGGAATGCATAACGCGGCCAACGCACTCGCGGCGCTCGCCTTGTGCCGCGCGATCGATGCGCCCTACCCGCCGCTGATCGAGGCGCTGCGGGGTTTCCGCGGCCTTCCGCACCGGATGGAAAAGGTCGCGGAGATTGCGGGAGTGGCGTTCTACGACGATTCCAAGGGCACCAACGTCGGCGCGACGGTCGCCGCGCTCACCGGCATGGCGCGGAAGGCGGTGCTGATCGCAGGCGGCGACGGCAAGGGTCAGGACTTCGCTCCGCTCAGGCCGGCGGTAGCGGAGCGCGCCCGCGCAGTGGTGCTGATCGGGCGCGATGCCGGGCAGGTCGCGGGCGTCCTCGCAGGATGCGGCGTCCCGGTCGAACGCGCGGCGACGATGGAGGAAGCGGTGCGCGCCGCGTTCAGCGCGAGCCGGCCGGGCGATGCGGTGCTGCTCTCACCGGCGTGCGCGAGCTACGACATGTTCCGCAACTACGAACACCGCGCCGAGGTGTTCGCGCAGGCGGTGAAAGAACTGGTGAAGCGTGAGGAGTGAAGCGTGAGGAGAACCCGGCGCGACAGACGGAATCACGCCTCACGCTCTTCTCCTTGGAGGGCATGGTAAGCGCATGTTTTACGCGGACGTGAAAGACAGGGCGCCGGTAGCGGAGTACGACCGCGGCCTGATCTGGGTCTGCATGCTGCTGCTCGCGCTCGGACTGGTGATGGTGTATTCGTCCTCGATCGCGATCGCCGAGGCGAGCAGGGGCACCGGCTATCAACCGACCTATTACCTCGCGCGGCACGCCGCGTTTCTGGCGGTGAGCCTGGTGCTCGCGCTCATCGTATTCGAGGTGCCGATGCGCGTGTGGCAGCGTTCGGCGCTGCCGCTGTTCCTGCTCGGCGCGGTGCTGCTCACGCTGGTGCTGATCCCGGGCGTCGGGCGCGAGGTCAACGGCAGCCAGCGCTGGCTCTCGCTCCAATTCGTCACGCTGCAGCCGTCGGAGTTCATGAAGCTGTTCGTGGTGCTGTACGCCGCCGACTACACGGTGCGCAAGGCGGCCTACATGCACAGCCTGCGCAAGGGTTTTCTGCCGTTGTTCCTGGTGATGCTGGCGATGGGCGGGCTGCTGCTGCGCGAACCGGACTTCGGGGCGTTTGCCGTGATCACGCTGATCGCGATGGGCATACTCTTTCTGGGCGGCATGAACTGGAGGCTGTTCGCCGGGCTGTTCGTGACGCTGGCCCTGGGGTTCCTGCTGCTCATCTGGACTTCGCCCTACCGCATGCAACGCGTCGTCGGCTTCATGGACCCGTGGGCCGATCCGTACGGCAAGGGCTATCAACTCTCGCACGCGCTGATCGCATTCGGCCGCGGCGAGTGGCTGGGCGTAGGCCTCGGCGGGAGCGTGGAGAAGCTGTTCTACCTGCCCGAGGCGCACACCGACTTCTTGCTCGCCGTGATCGCCGAGGAGCTGGGTTTCGCGGGCGTGGTGGCGATCATCCTTCTGTTCGGGTGGATCGTGGTCCGCGCGTTCGCGATCGGCCGCCACGCCGCGGCGCTCGAGCGCTATTTCCCCGCGCTGGTCGCGCAGGGGATCGGCCTGTGGATCGGTGTGCAGGCGATCATCAACATGGGTGTGAACATGGGCATGCTGCCGACGAAGGGGCTCACGCTGCCGCTGCTCTCGTTTGGCGGCAGCGCGATCGCCGCGACCTGCTGCGCCGTCGCGATCCTGCTGAGGATCGATTGGGAGAACAGGCAGCTCATGCGGGGTTTCACGGTATGAGAAAAAGCACAAGCCACAGAGACCACGGAGTTCACAGAGGAAACTCCAACTTTTGCCGTGCTTTCTCTGTGATCTCTGTGCCCTCTGTGGCGAAGGATTTTTCGCTGCCATGAGCCGCACGATCATGATCATGGCTGGCGGTACGGGGGGCCACATCTTTCCGGCGCTGGCGGTCGCGCAGTTCATGACGACGCAGGGGTGGAACGTGGTGTGGCTCGGCGCGAAGGACGGCATGGAAGCCGAAATCGTGTCGCGCAGCGGCTACTCCACGGCGTGGATCACGTTCTCGGGCGTGCGCGGCAGGAGCCCGGCCGCGCTGTTCCTGCTGCCGTTGAAATTGCTCATCGCTTTCTGGCAGAGCGCGAAAGCGATCTTCGCCCACCGGCCGGACGTGGTGCTGGGCATGGGCGGCTACGTCGCCTTTCCGGGAGGCATGATGGCCTCCTTCCTCAACCGGCCGCTCGTGATCCACGAGCAGAACTCGATCGCGGGGCTCGCCAACCGCGTGCTGGCGAAACTTGCCGACAAGGTGCTCGTCGCGTTCCCGCACGCTTTCGGCGAAGCAACGCTCGTGATCCTCACCGGCAATCCGGTGCGTGACGGGATCGCCGCACTGCCCGCACCGCAAGCGCGCTTCCAGGAACGCTCCGGCAATCTCAGGCTGCTCGTGATCGGCGGCAGCCTCGGCGCTCGAGCGCTGAACGAGACGGTGCCCGAGGCGCTCCGACTGCTGCCGGAGCACGAGCGCCCCTCGGTCACCCATCAGTCGGGTGCCAAGCACCTTGAGGACTTGCGCGCGCGCTATCAGCATGCCGGCGTGGCGGCGATGGTGGTTCCCTTTGTCGAAGACATCGCCGCGGCGTATGCCGCGGCCGACCTCGTCATCTGCCGCGCCGGCGCTACGACCATCGCGGAACTCGCATGCGCAGGGGTAGCGAGCATCGTGGTGCCGTATCCGCACGCGGTCGACGACCATCAGACGATGAATGCGCGTTTCCTGAGCGAACGCGGCGCGGCGGTACTGGTGCCGCAGAACGAGTTCACGCCGGAGATGCTGGCGCGGCTGCTCGCCGGGTTGTCGCGGGAGCGGCTGCTCGAAATGGCGCAACGCGCGCGCGCGGCCGGCAAGCCGGATGCGACGCGCGCAGTCGCGCAGGTTTGCATGGAGATGGCGGCGTGAATTCAGCGAGGAGCGAGGCAAATCGCGAGCGCCGTGGCGGCCGGCCCCTCATATCTCGCGCGTTTCGCCGCGTGGAGGGTGGCCGTGCGGCATAAGGTCAGGCACGTGCATTTCGTGGGCATCGGAGGCGCGGGCATGAGCGGCATCGCGGAGGTGATGCTCAATCTGGGCTTCGAGGTGAGCGGCTCCGATCTCGCGGACAACGCGACCACGCAGCGGCTGCAGAGCCTGGGCGCGAGGGTGTGGCAGGGCCACGCGGTAGGGCACATCGCGGGCTCGGACGTGGTCGTGGTTTCCAGCGCAGTCCGGCCCGAGAATCCGGAAGTCGTGGCGGCCCGCGAAAACAACATCCCGGTGGTGCCGCGCGCGCTGATGCTCGCGGAGCTGATGCGCTTCAAGCAGGGCATCGCCGTCGCGGGCACGCACGGCAAGACCACCACCACCAGCCTTATCGCCAGCGTACTGGCGGAGGCGGACATGGATCCGACCTTCGTGATCGGCGGCCGGCTGGAGGCCGCCGGCTCGCACGCGAAACTCGGCAGCGGGGAGTTCATCGTCGTCGAGGCCGACGAGTCGGACGCCTCGTTTCTCCACCTGCAGCCGGTGCTGGCGGTAGTCACCAACATCGACGCCGATCACATGGAAACCTACGGCCATTATTTCGGCCGGCTGCGCCAGGCATTCCTCGATTTCGTGCAGCGCCTGCCGTTCTACGGGGCGGCGATCCTGTGCGTCGACGATCCCAACGTCCGCGAAATCATGCCCGCGGTCACCAAGCCGATCACGACCTACGGGCTGTCGGCGGCGGCGCAGGTGCGCGCGGTGGAGGTGGCGGCGCACGGCGAGCGCATGCGGTTCCGCGTAGCGCGCGCGCCCAGCCTGAAATCGGCGGGCAACGGCGACCTGCGCGTCGCGCTCAACCTCCCCGGCGCGCACAACGTGCAGAACGCACTGGCCGCGATCGCGGTGGCGATGGAGCTCGGTGTGCCGGACGCCGTGATGGTAAAGGCGCTGGCGGAGTTCAAGGGTGTGGGACGGCGCTTCCAGCGCTACGGCGACGTGCCGCTCTCCGGCGGGGGCCGCTTCACGTTGGTCGACGACTACGGGCACCATCCGGCGGAGATGGCGGCGACGCTCGCTGCGGTGCGCGGGGCGTATCCGGGGCGGCGGGTGGTGCTCGCCTTCCAGCCGCACCGCTATACGCGCACGCGCGACTGCTTCGAGGATTTCGTCAGGGTGCTGTCGACGACGGATGCGCTGCTGCTTACCGAGGTCTACCCCGCGGGAGAGGCCCCGATCGTCGCCGCCGACGGGCGGGCACTGGCGCGCGCGGTGCGCGTGCAGGGGAAGGTTGAACCGATCTTCATGGAGGATGTGAGAGAGCTTCCGGCGGCGATCTTGAATGCCGCGCGCGACGGCGATGTAGTGATCACGATGGGCGCGGGTTCGATCGGCGGCGTGCCGGCGGCGCTGGCAAGCGCTAAGCGGTAAGCGGTGAATGGCGAACGGCACGGCATGGACTTGAGCGAAGGCGCCAGGGCGATGACAGGGGAATTGCGCGGCGAACTGCGGGTGAACGAGCCGATGAGCCGCCACACGAGCTGGCGCGCGGGCGGCGCGGCGGATCGCGCTTTTGTTCCCGCGGACCTCGACGACCTGCGCGCGTTCCTGCGCACGCTGCCGGTCGACGAGCCGGTGTGGATGGTGGGCTTGGGAAGCAACCTCCTGGTGCGAGACGGAGGGCTGCGCGGCACGGTGATCTTTACCCACGGTGTCTTGAACCGGATCCGCCTCGAGCGCACCGCCGATGCCGGCGGCGAGATCTACGCCGAGGCAGGGGTGGCGAGTCCCAAGGTCGCGCGCTACGCGGCGCTGCACCGCCTCTCCGGCGCCGAATTCCTGGCCGGCATTCCGGGCACGGTCGGCGGCGCGCTCGCGATGAACGCCGGCTGCTTTGGCGGGGAGACGTGGGACATCGTGGCCGGCGTGCGGACCGTCGACCGCGCCGGCACGTTGCACGAGCGCACGCCGCAGCACTACGTCATCGATTATCGCACGGTGACGCTGCGCTCGCATGAAGTTTCCCCGGTCCGCCCGGCAGGGGAAGGAGCGATGGATCTTGAAGAATGGTTCATAGCGGCGTGGTTCCGGCTCAGGCGCGGCGACGCGGCGGCGTCGCGGCGCATGATCAAGGAGTTGCTTGCACGACGTATCGCGACTCAGCCGCTCGATCAGCCGAACGCGGGTTCGGTGTTCCGCAACCCGCGCGGCGACTACGCCGCGCGGCTGATCGAGGCGTGCGGCCTGAAGGGGCGCGCCGTCGGCGGCGCGCAGATTTCGGACAAGCACGCCAACTTCATCGTGAACCTCGGGCGTGCACGCGCCGCGGACATCGAGGCTCTGATCGCGCTCGCGGAACGGGCGGTGAAGGAGCGCTTCGGCATCGCGCTCGAGCGGGAGGTGCGCATTGTCGGGGAACGGTAAACGGTGAACGAATTCGGCAAGGTGGCGGTGCTGATGGGCGGCCGCAGCGCCGAGCGCGAGATCTCGCTCAGGAGCGGCAACATGGTGCTCGCCGCACTCAACAAGCGCGGGGTGGACGCCCACGCATTCGATCCGCGCGACCGGGGCCTGCAGGAGCTTGTTGCCGAACGCTTCGACCGCGTGTTCATCGCGCTGCACGGCCGTTTCGGCGAGGACGGGACGGTGCAGGGGGCGCTCGAGTACCTCGGCATCCCCTACACCGGAAGCGGTGTAATGGCGAGCGCGCTCGCAATGGATAAGTGGCGCACCAAGCTCGTCTGGCTTGCCGCCGGGATTCCGACCCCGCCCTGCGTGCTGCTCGACGAGCGCAGCGATTTCGCGGCGGTGGCGGGCAGGCTCGGCGTGCCGCTCATGGTGAAGCCCGCGCGCGAGGGGTCGAGCATCGGTATGAGCAAGGTGACCTCGGTCGAGAAGATCGGCGCCGCCTACGAGCTTGCGCGCGAGTACGACGAGATGGTGATCGCCGAGCGCTTCATCGAAGGCATCGAGCTCACCGCCGGCATCCTCGCCGACCACGCGCTGCCGCTGATCAGACTCGAGACGCCGCGCGTGTTCTACGACTACGAGGCGAAGTACTTTTCCGACTC
>JACQGO010000024.1 GCA_016199485.1 Betaproteobacteria bacterium | reverse complement strand
TCGCCGAAATACACCGGCCGCTCGCCTTTACGTGCCTGCTCGATTTTGCCTCGTCCTGACCTGATGCGTGGCGGGCGGACGCGTTCGGTCCGCCCTATGGCGGTGACACGCAGGTTGACGATCTGCACCGGCGAGTCGCGATCGCAATGGCTGTAGAGGCGCTGGTGCGCCTGGTGAAAGCTATCGCACGCGCGTTTCATCCATGCCGCGTCCACGCCTCCGCCCGGCAGCGCGACATTGATCTCGTAGTTCTGCAGCGGGTAGCGCACGTCGGCGCTGCGCGCAAGCACTTGCCTGCCGGATGGCACTCCCTCGGCCGCCAACCAGGCGCGGGCATCGGCCTCGAGCGCGTCGAGGGCCGCCTCGATGTGAACGGCGCTTCCCGTCTCCAGGTTGCGGCGCACGGTCGCGCTGAAGTCGGCGCGCAAATCCGCCCACAGCAGCCCAAGCGCGGAGAAAAGACCCGGCGCCTCGGGAATCACGATGCGCGGAATGTGCAATTCGGTGGCGAGGTCGGCGGCGTGCAGCGGGCCTGCGCCGCCGAACGCCACCAGCGAGAACTCGCGCGGATCGTGCCCGCGCGAGACCGACACCACGCGCAGGATGCGCACCATGTGCGCATTGACTACCGCAAGAATGCCTGCGGCGGCCTGCGTAACCGACAGGCGCAATGGGCGGGCAATGCGCTCCTCGATGACGGCGCGCGCGCATCCGACGTCGAGCCTCGCCTCCCCGCCGATGAAGTAGTCGGGGTTGATGCGCCCGAGCACGAGGTTCGCATCGGTAACCGTGGGCTCCGCGCCTCCGCGCCCGTAGCAGACCGGGCCGGGGTCCGCGCCGGCGCTGCGCGGTCCGACCTTGAGCACGCCGAGCGCGTCGACCGAGGCGATCGAACCGCCGCCCGCGCTGCACTCGGTGAGGTCTATGATCGGCGCCTTGATCGGGTATCCGGTGAAGCGCACCGCGAGCGACTGGTGCATGCCGGCGCCGATCTCGTACTCGGTGGTGGTGCGGTAGCCCCCGCCCTCGATCAGGCTTGCCTTCGCGGTGGTTCCGCCCATATCGAACGAGATCACGTTGCGCTCGCCCAGTTCGCGCGCGAGCGTGGCCGCCGCGATCACGCCCGCGGCGGGGCCGGATTCGACCACCGTGTGGGGGCGTTCGCGCGCGGCCTGCGGCGACATCAGGCCGCCGGCCGAGCTCATGATCAGAAGCTTCCCCGGCGCGTGCCGAAGGCGGGCGAGTTCACGCACCAGGTTCCCCGTATGACGGACGAACGCCGGTTTGAGGTACCCGACGAGCGCGGCGGTGCTCGCGCGCTCGAATTCGCGGAATTCCGGAACCACCTCGGACGAAGCGACGACGCACAGGCCGGGCAGCGCGTCTTCGAGGTGCTGCTTGATGCGCATTTCGTGCCGCGGATTGAGGTACGAGAAGAGCGTGGCGATCACCACGGATTCCACCCGTGCGCCGCGTACTTGCTCGCAGACGCGCGCGAGCTCCTCGTCGGTGAGCTCGGTGACGACGCGCCCCTCGGAGTCGATGCGCTCGCGCACCTCGAAGCACAGCCGCCGCGGAATAAGCGGTCTCGCCTTCTCCGCTTTAAGGTCGTAGAGATTCGGCCGGCGCTGGCGGGCGATCTCCAGTATGTCGCGGAAACCGGCGGTCACCACCAGCGCGGTGCGCGCGCCCTTTGCTTCGAGCACGGTGTTGGTCGCCACCGTGGTGGCGTGCAGGATGCGCGTCACCGCTTCGGGCGGAAGACCGTCGGTGGCGCGGCGCAGCCCGTGCACGAAACACGCTTCGAGACTGGCCGGCGTCGTGTCGACCTTGTATTTGGCGAGCGGCCCGCGCCGCTCGCTCATCAGGACCACATCGGTGAAGGTACCGCCGATGTCGATCCCGACGCGACAGCGCTCGGGCGCGGAGCGCGCCCCGCTCATAGCTCCCCGGCCCGCGCCAGCGCCGCCGCGACCAGCGCCGCGGGATAGCACTCTCGCGCGCAGCGCTCGGTCACTTTGCCGTCCGCCAGGTCGATCGCGAGTTTGTCCACGTCCCGGTGCGACGGCTCGCCATAGCCGCCGGCGCCCGCCGACTGGCAGCGCAGCACCTGCCCGGCGGGAATCGCGAAGGGTCCTCCCTTGCTCGGCAGGCGCGCCTCATCGGGCGCGCCCGGATTGAGCAGATGCATGCCGCGGGCGCCTTCGCGTCCTCCCCGCATCGCCCACGGAGAAAACTCGTGCCGGTCCGCGTGCGCGATGAAATGCGCGTCGGCCAGCATGCGGAAGTCCTTGCGCGTCGCGAGCCCGCCGCGATAATGACCCGCGCCCCCGCTGTCCGGCACGAGCTCGAAGCGCTCCACGCGGATCGGATACTCGCTTTCGAGGATTTCCGCGGGCAGGCTCGGGATGTTGTTGGTGTTGATCTGGACCGCGTCCATGCCGTCGTGCCCCTCGCGTCCTCCCATCCCGCCGCCGATGCCGTCGATACAGATGAACGGGCGCCGCCGCAGCGGATCGTAGCCGTGGAGGTTGATCGAGGTCGTCCCATGCCCGCAGGCGGTGACGCGCTCCGGCACGATCTGCGCCATCACCCCGAGCAGCAGATCCGCGAGCCTCTGGCAGGTGGTTCCCCGCCCGCCGACGGCCGCCGGCGGCCGCGGGTTCACGATCGAGCCCTCGGGCGCGACGATCTTCACGACGCGCTCAAACGCCGAATTCGACCACAGCTCGGGGTCGAGGGTCGCTTTCAGGGCGAACGCCACGGTGGCGAACAGCGCCTCGTATACGACGTTGACGCCGCCGGTGCGCTGCGCGCTCGACCCGGCGAAGTCGAAGATCATGTGCGGCCTGGGTCTGTGCCGCACCGTCAGCGTCACCCTGAGCGGCACCGGGCCGAGGTCGTGACCGTCGTTGTCGAGCCGGTCCTCGAAGCTCCACGCACCCTCCGGCAGCTCGCGGATGCGCGCGCGGATGCTGCGCTCGTTGTAATCGAGCACGCCGTCGATCAGCGACCGGAACCTGCGCGCGCCGTAGCGCGCGCACAGCTCCTGGATCCTGTGGATGCCGACCTGATTGGCGGCTATCTGCGCGCGGAGGTCCGCCGGGCGATCCTCGGCGAAGCGCATGTTGAGCAGGATGAACGAGAACAGGTTGTCATCCAACCGGCCTTCGCGCATGACGCGCATCGGTGGAATGCGCAGCCCTTCCTGGTAGATCTCGGTGCACCCTTCGGTCATCGCCGCTCCCGGCTTGATGCCGCCGACGTCCGGCCAGTGGCCCATGTTGGCGACGAAGCCGATGAGTTGCCTGCCGTGAAACACCGGCGAGGCGACGGTCACATCCGCGAGATGCGTGCCGCCGCCATGATACGCGTCGTTGGCGAGAAACGCGTCGCCCGGCCGGATGTCCTCCACGCGGTAGCGCTTCAGGATGTGGGTGACGATGCTCAGCAGCGCGCCGAGATGTATCGGTATGTGCTCGGCCTGCGCGATCATGCGGCCGTGAGCGTCGAAGATCGCGGTGGACGCGTCCTGGCGCTCCTTGATGTTGGTGGAATAGGCGGTACGGATGAGCAACGCGCCCATCTCCTCCGCGGCGGAGAGCAGCGCGTTGGAAAAGACTTCGAGCGCAATAGGGTCCGGCGTGGAGGCGCTGCGCCGGCCGCGAGCGGCTCCCGCCCGGGCGAACGCGCCGGGCGCGCCCTTTCCGCCGGATGCGACCGTGACGGCCCTTGCAGACTGACGCTTCACTTTTTCCCCTCTTTGGCCGCAGCTTGGACAGGGGCTGGAATCGGCGCCCCGAACGCGCCGCGATGCGCCCGCCATCCCCGACTCGGGCCCCCGGATATCACCCGTGATTGTTGCCCACAACGCGATCTGTTAGCATTTTCCGCGGCAAATCATGAAGGATGAGCGGGCCAGTGTAAAGGCCATCGTGCCCGCATCTCCCCGCCCACCTACGGACACGCCAGCGGAGGGACCATTGTTCTTGTCGTCGCGCACGTGCAGCCCCGCACCCTCGGCGAGGCTCGGGCGCACGGATCGCGTTGTCTTGCTCGCACGGCCGTGTGCCTAAACGCGTGCAGCTTTTTTTCCCTTTGAACCGGTCTCAAGAACCATATGCAACCGCCGACGGACGACGATGAACACCGACAATATCAACCCCCGAAAGGCTTTAGCCACAGAGGACACAGAGTTCACAGAGAAGGAGCAACACAGCAGGCGGTTTGAGATTTTCTGCCCTCTGTGTTCTCTGTGATCTCTGTGGCTTGCTCTTGAACTTGATCGGCGTTTATCTGCGGCTAATGCTTGATGTTGATTTTTGAGATTAATTCTTCGGCAGCGGGAGCCCGGCATGAGCGAACTTCCGGCGTGGGTGAATGTGGATGAGATGAAGCTGGACGCGAAGCTCGACGAGCGGGGACGCTGGATATGCGGCCCCGTCAACGACCTCGCGGTCTCGCGGCCCGTCGAGGCGTCGCCCAGAGACATCGTCGTTCGCGACGACACGCTGCGTTCCGGCGGCAATACGCCCGGCGTATACGCCAGCGTGGACAAGAAGCTGCGCATCGCGGCGGCGCTCGAGGAGATGGGCGTGCGCGAGGCCGAAGTAGGGTACGGCTCGCTTGCCGACGATCGCCGGCTGGTGGAGGAGCTGAAAAAGCGCGGAAGCCGCCTGGTGTGCGGGATGCACGCGCGCTCGTGGCTTCCCGACTGGCGCTCGGACGTGGACGCGGTCGCGGACTGCGGCGCGGATCTCGTCAACTTCGTCGGCATGCAGGGCTACACCATGACGCGCGCGCTGCACCCGCATCTTACGGGAGAGGCGTTCCTCGAACGCATGGAGCAATGCATCGCGTATGCCAGGGGGCGCGGGTTGAAAGTGGCGTTCGGCACCGATCATCCGCGCCCGGAACTCGTTCCCGGGACGGTGCGCAGGGCGGTGGCCGCCGGCGTCCACCGCTGGGTGGTCTATGATCCGCGCGGGTGGTTTCTCCCGCAGGCGATGGCGCTGATGGTCAACATCGCGCGTGCGGCCTCCGGGGACAGGATCGAGATCACGGTGCATGCCCACGACGATTTCGGCCTGGCGACGGCCAACACTTTCGAGGGCGTCCGTGCCGGCGCGACGGGCTGCGACGTGTGCGTGAACCGCACCGGCCACCGCTGCGGCAACGCCGCGTTCGAGCAGGTCGTGGTCGGGCTCGAATACTTCTTTGGCTACCGCACCGGCATCGACCTCTCGAGGGTGAGCGCATTGAGCCGGCTGGTCTCCCAGCTCTACGAGATCCCGGTGCCCGAGAATGCGCCCATCGTCGGCCACAACATGTTCAGCTACGGCGGGCTGCACATCCCCGGCATCCTGCGCGGCGACTGGTTCTTGTGGGAGAACCTTCGCGCCGAGACCGTGGGAGCCGGGCGGCACATCGTGTACGGGCCGAGCGCGCTGCAACGCGGCCGCGACAGCCCGCTCGAGGCCAAGCTGGCCAAGATGGGCAAATCGGCGAGCGAGGCGCAGATGGAGCGCATCGTTTCGGGATTGCGGCAACTGATCGAGGCGAAGAAATTCGCTACCGATGCCGAGGTCGAGACGGTGATCAGCCGGGTGATGGGCTAGCGCCGGTGACGGATTGCCCCTTTCCCGCGGGAGGAACGACAGTGGAGGTTCCGATCGTATTTGCTCAGCGTTTCGAAGGCCCGGCCCCCCGGCTCGTCAGGCCGCGTTTCCAAGATGGCTGACCCGGTCGCGTCATCCGCGGAGCACGCAAACGCGTCGCTCGCGGCGATCTTCGCAATGCGCCTGCGCGCCTCGGGCGCGACGCCGGCCGAAGTCGTCACCATCACGGTGCTCACGGCGCTCGTGCTCTGGTTGGTGCTCTACCCGGTCGGCTGGCTGCTGTGGGGTGCTTTCCACAAAGGGCCGCCGGGCGCGGCGGAAGCGTGGACGCTGGAAAACTTCACCGAGGTGTTCCTCGATCCCAACCATTGGATTCTGGTATGGCGCTCGATCGTGGTCGGGGTGGGAGTCACGGCGCTTGCCACCGCGATCGGAGCGCCGCTCGCCTGGCTCACGGTGAAGACCGATCTGCCCGGCAAGCGCTGGGTCGAGCTTTCCGCGATCGTTCCGTTCTTCACCAGCACGTTCATCGGCGCGCTCGCGTGGATTCAGCTCGGCAATCCTACCAACGGCGTTCTCAAGTTCTGGTTCGGCATTCCGACCAACGTCTACTCGGTGACCGGAATCATCTGGGTCACCGGGCTGTACATGGCGCCGTACATGTACCTGTTCACCGCAGCGGCATTGCGCAACATGGACACGACCTACGAAGAAGCCTCGTTCATGTCCGGCGCCGGCCTGTGGCGGACGCTCACGCGCATCACTTACCCGCTGATTCTGCCGGCCTTGCTGTCCGGCATGACGCTCGTGTTCGTGATCTCGATGGGGATATTCGGGGTGGCGGCGATCCTGGGGTTTCCGGCGAAGCTCCACCTGCTGGCAACCGAGATCTACGTCAGATCTCTGCTGGTCCCGCCCCGCTTCGGAGTGGCCACCGTGTCGGCCCTCACCCTGATGGTCATCACCGCGGCGCTGATCATGCTGCAGCGATGGGCGTTGCGCGCAGGCTCCTACGCGCTGGTGAGCGGCCGCGGCTTCCGCATCAAGCTCTATGCGCTCGGAAAGTGGAAACGGCTCGCGCAGGCATGGTGTTTTCTGTATGCTTTGCTGGCCGTGATTCTGCCGGCCTTCGTGCTGATCAAGGTCAGCCTGCAGCCGTATCCCACGCCGAGGTTCGGCCCGTGGACACTGGAAAACTGGACCGTGTTTTTCAGCAACGACAACCTGCTCGGAACGCTGCTGCGCTCGCTCTACCTGTCAACGGGCGGCGCCACGCTGTGCGTGCTGCTCACCGCAATGATCGCCCACATCATCCACCGCAGCCGGGCGCCGGGACGCAGGCTGCTCGAGCAGGTGAGCGTCATGCCGATCGGCATTCCCGGGATCGTCATGGGTCTCGCCATGATCTGGGCCTACGTGACGTTGCCGGTCTGGGGCACGCTGTGGGTCGTGATCCTCGCCTACATGACGCTGTTCATGCCCTACGGCGTCCGCGCGCTGGGGGCGAACATCGTGCAGATTCACCCCGAGCTCGAGGAATCGAGCCGGGTGCACGGCGGATCCTGGTTCCGCACCTTCCGGCTGATCATGCTTCCGCTGCTGCGGCCGGGTATCTACTCCACGTGGATCCTGCTGTTCATCATCTTCATCCGTGAAATCAGCGCCGCCGTGCTCTTGACGACGACCGGCACGCGCCTGTTTCCCGTGCTGATTTTCGAGCAGTGGACCGCCGGGGAATTCAACGTCATGTCCGCCGGGGCATTGCTGCTGACCATCATCATGTTCGCGGTCATCGCGCTGTTCAAATGGGGCTTCAAGGTGGACGTGATACCGTCTTACCGGTGAGGGAGGGGGAGTTGTCGTCGCTGACCGTAGCGGGTCTCAGCAAAGCCTTCGGCGATGCCCGCGCCGTTGCCGACCTCGACCTTAAGGTCGGGGAGGGGGAAATGCTGGTGCTGGTCGGTCCGAGCGGTTGCGGCAAGACCACGACGCTGCGCTGCATCGCCGGGCTGGAGCGTCCGACCGCAGGACGCATCACGATCGGCAATCGCGTGGTCACCGAGATCGACCAGGGCGTCTTCGTTCCGCCGGAGAAACGCGAGATCGGCATGGTGTTCCAGTCGTACGCGGTATGGCCGCACATGACGGTCTACGACAACGTCGCGTACCCGCTGAAGGCGATCGGCGTTCTCCGCGGGGAAATCCACGACCGGGTGATGAAGACGTTGCGCCTGGTTCAGCTCGAGACGCTCGCGGACCGGTATTCGTCGCAGATCAGCGGCGGGCAGCAGCAGCGCGTCGCCCTCGCACGCAGCCTGGTCGCCGAGCCCAAGCTGCTGCTGTTCGACGAGCCGCTGTCCAACCTCGATGCCAACCTGCGGCTGCAGATGCGGGTGGAGATCAAGGAGCTCCAGAAGCGGCTCGGGTTCACGTCGGTGTACGTGACGCACGACCAGACGGAAGCGATGGCGATCGCCGACCGCATCGCCGTGATGGACCGGGGCATGGTCCGCCAGGTCGGCTCGCCGCGCGCGATCTACGACCGCCCGGCCAACACCTTCGTCGCGGGATTCATGGGGACGACCAACCTGCTCGAGGGCAGCGTACAGGAAGTTACGGACGCCGAGGCCGTGGTGCGCACCTCGGGCGGCATCACGCTACGCGCCATCGGCGCCCGCGGCGCCGCTCGGGGCGCAACCGTTCACGTCTCGATCCGGCCGGAGGCGTTGCAACTGTGCCCCTTGGAAAAACCCGCGGCAGCCGCCAACGTGTGGCCCGCTACGGTAGCGCTGTCAACCTTCCTCGGTGACTCGGTCCTCTACCGCCTTGAAGTCGCCGGACACACCTTCGAGGTCCACGGTCCGAGCACCGAGGTATTCGAAGTCGGCTCGAAGGTGACCCTCGCGGTCGAGCCCTCGCGCTGCACGTTGCTTATCGAGTAGGATATTCAGACTGTCGCCAACCGCCAACAGGAGGAAGAACCATGAGAGCAAGAATCGCGTTCGTGTTGCTTACCGTCGCGCTGGGCGCCGCATCGGCGAGCGGGCTGGCGCAGAACGTGGAGCTGATCAAGCAGGCGGCAGCCACCAACGGCGGCGTGGTCATCGTCCGGGACGCGTTGTTCGCGAGCCTGCATCAGGCGATGACCCAGGCGTTCAACGCCGAGTACAAGAAGTACGGATTGTCGGCGAGGATAGAGCGCGTGCAGTCCGGGCAGCAGCTCAACCTGTACGAGCAGGAACTGCGCGCCAGCAAGGTGAGCAACGACATCATGGCCCTGGTGGATCCGGGAACCTTCCTCGGGCTCAACCGGCAGGGCAAGTACACCCCTCACTGCAGCCCGCACTACAAGGACTACCCGCAGTGGGCGGTGGGCAAGGATTGCGGCTATTTCTACTACGTTGCCTACTACCAGTACCTTGCGTACAACCCGGACATGGTGAAGGGTAACGATATTCCGCGCAGCTGGAACGATCTGCTCGACCCGAAATGGAAAGGCAAGGTCAGCCTGCCGGATCCCAAGATCGGCGGCGGCCACTACTACTTCGTGTTTACCATGATGAAGCTGTTCGGCAAGGGGTGGTTCGAGAAGATGCGTCGCAACGATCCGTTGCTCGTGTCAAGCCACGGCACCGTAAACAGCCAGATCATGTCCGGCGAGCGGCTGGTAGGCGTCAACATCTCCGTGTTGTCGCGGCGTGACGGGCGGTTCCCCGGCGGCAAGGGCTCCCCGATCGCAGAGTCCTTCCCCAAGGACGGCGTTACGCTGCTCGCCGGCGGAATGGCGGTCACCAAGGGCGGTCCCAATACGCCGGGCGGCAAGGTGTTCATCGAGTGGGCGTCCAGTCTTGCGGGGCAGAAAGCGATCGCCCGCCTCGGCCACATTTCCTTGCGCAAGGACTACACCAGCGACGCGGGCGACGACTTGTCGAAAATCAAGTACAACTGGTGGGATCCGGAGGAGATGCTCAAGAACCGCGACGAGTGGACGCGGGAGGCGCTCAAGGCTCTGGGTGCAAGCTGACGCCGCTGCTGTCGGGATGGCTTCGCTTCCCCGCTCGCGTGCGCTCGCCTCGTTTGTTGCCGGGTTGCGGCTGAGCGATCTGCCGTCCGAGGCGGTGCGCCTGCTCAGACTGTGCGTGCTCGATCATTTCGGTTGTGCGATCGGCGCTCGCGAAACCGAGGTTGCACAGGCGGCGATGCAGGCCGCGCGCACGCACGGGGAGGGACCTTGCGCCGTGTTTGGTTCGGGCCTTTGCATCGGCCCGGAAGCAGCGGCGCTCACTAATGGAATGCTGGCGCACGCGCTCGTCTTCGACGATCTGCACCGCCAGGCGAAGCTGCACCCGGGCGTTGCCGTGATTCCGGCGGCGTGGGCGGCAGCCGAGCTCACCGGCGCGAACGGCGGGTCGTTTCTTGCGGGGGTCGCCGCGGGCTACGAGACCACCGCGCGCGCCGGGGTCGCCATCGGCATGTCGGCGCACCGGCTCAAGGGCTGGCGCGCGACCGGCACTTGCGGGTCGTTCGGCGCCGCCGTCGCCGCCGCGCGCATCATGGGGGCGGACGAGGCCGCGATGCACCACGCGCTCGCATGCGCCGCGGCGCAGGCATCCGGCAACTGGGCGTTCGCCGAGAGCGGCGGCATGGAGCTGCATCTTGCGGCCGGCACCGCCGCGCGCAACGGGATCGTGTCGGCAGTGCTGGCAAAATCCGGGTTTCGCGGCGCGTCCGATCCGCTCGAGGCCGCCGACGGCGGGTTTTTCAAGATCACCAGCGATGACGCAAAGCCGGAGGTGCTGACCGAAGCCCTGGGCGAGCGCTTTCGATTGATGGACACCTGCGTCAAGATGTATCCGACCTGCCACAGCACGCAGACGGCGATCGACGCAGTGCTGAACCTCCGGGCGAAACACAACGTCGCCCTGGAAGATGTCGAGCGCATCCTGGTGCGTGCGGGCGAGATCACGAGGGTGCAGTGCGGATGGCCGTTCGAGCCTGCGCCGCCCGCGCGGATGATTTTTCACATGGGGTATGCGCTGGCGGTTGCGCTGAAGCGCGGCAAAGTGCTGCCGGAGGATTTCGAGCCGGGTGCGCTGCGTGACCCGGAACTGCAACGGGTCGCGCGCGCCACCGACGTGGTGGCGGATCCGCAGTTCACGGCGATCTATGAGGAGCGCAAGCCGTGCGACGTCAGCCTTGTGGTGCGCGACGGGCGCACGTTGCGCGAGCGCGTCGACTATTGCCGCGGCGAGCCCGAGAACCCGCCGACCGAGGAGTCGGTCGTGGCGAAATTCTTCGATCTCGTTACGCCCCGCATGCCGGGCCCGGCGGCGACCCGCGTCGTGGAGTTCGTGATGGAGCTCGAGTGCCGCAACGACCTGCGCCCGCTGCGCGAATCACTGCAGGCCGTTGCAGCCTGACGCCGAGCCGCCATCAGCGCGCTCGCTCGATAATCACGTTCGCGTGAGCGTCCCGCACCGCCTGGAAATCGGGCGGCACCAGTATCGTGGAGTCGAATTCCTGGACGATGATCGGCCCGCGGCACGGCGTCGAGCCGAGCGCCGGGCGCGCGCACAATCGGGTCTGCAGCCAGGCGTGCTCGGGGCCGAAGAACGCGCTGCGCTCGCCCGAGGCGGCCCCGGTGTCGCGGGCGAACCTGAGCACGTCGGGAACCCGCGCGAGATCCTCGATACCGCTCGCGACCAGGCGTAGATTGACCAGCTCGACGATGCCGTCACGACCGCGGTGACCGTAGGTGCGCTCGTGCGCGTCCTCGAACTCGGCCGCCACGCGGGCAAGCGACTCGGCGGTGGTCGGCCCGGCGGGCCACGGCACGGGCAACTCGTGCGTCTGGCTCAGGTATCGCAGCTCGCCAAAGCGTTGCAGCCGGCAGCGGTCGGAGCGGTATCCTTCGCGCGCGAGCGTCTTGAGCGCTTCTTTCTCGAGCGCCAGCCAGCGCGACCCGACCAGCGCCGGGTCCAGCGTGTCGGTGCGGCCGAGCACGGTCTGGGTGAAATGGTGCGCCAGGTCCGAGTAGAGCAACCCGAATGCGGAAAAAATCCCGGAAGACGGGGGAATGATGAC
>JACQGO010000023.1 GCA_016199485.1 Betaproteobacteria bacterium | reverse complement strand
ATCGCCTTGTCGGGCTGCTCGTTGAGCAGGAAGTTGAGGCCCTTGAAATACGACATGGGAAGCGCGCGCGATTCCGACAGCAGCTGCTTGATGTCGACGCGGGCGGCGAGCCAGCCGAGCGCGAAAAACAGCGGCAGGGCAAGCAGCCACCAGTATTCGATTTCCATCACGAGACGTCAGCCCCCGACCGGTTCGGCCGTTCCCTCCGCGCCCTTGCGTCCGGTCTGGCGCAGCTCGCGCTTGAGCGCCGCGATTTCGCCGCGCTGCCGGAACACCTGCGCGAGCGCCGCGGAAAGGCCGGCTGCCACCCCGGCGCAGAAGGCGACCAGCAGCACGAACACCAGCGGCGCGCGCCATTCGCCGCCGAGGTAATAGCGCACCGCGACCGGCTCGGCGTTCTTGACGGCAAACGTCACGACCAGCGCGAACAGCAGGAACTTCAGGACCCAGGCGAGGTAGCGCATAGCCAGCTCCATAAGGAATTTGTCGGGCCCGGCCCCGGCAAATTCCTCAAGCGAAAAAAAGCGGCATGATCTTTCGATGATGCCGCCTGCAGGAAAACGATTTTTCTGAAAACGCCTATTTCTTGATGTCCACTCGCTCGCGCAGTTCCTTCCCCGCCTTGAAGTGCGGCACGTACTTCGCCGGCACCTGCACCTTCTCCCCCGACTTGGGGTTGCGCCCGGTGCGCGGAGGACGGTAGTTGAGCCCGAAACTGCCGAAGCCCCGGATTTCGATGCGCTGGCCCTGCGCCAGGCTCTTGCCCATGGCGTCGAGGATCATCTTCACCGCGAGCTCCGCGTCCTTCGCCACCAGCTGGGGGTAGCGCGCCGCCAGCTTTGCAATCAACTCGGACTTGGTCATGGGGCTCCCTTATTGTTGATTGGCCACATCCAGCTTGGCCTTGAGCAGCGCGCCGAGGTTGGTCGTGCCGGCGCTCGCCTGCTTGTCGCCGGAGAGTTTCTTCATGGCCTCGGCCTCCTCCGCCACGTCTTTGGCCTTGATCGAAAGATTGATGGTCCGGTTCTTGCGGTCGATGTTGATGATCATCGCCGTCACCTTGTCGCCCTCGTTGAGCTTCGTGCGGATGTCCTCCACGCGGTCGCGCGCCACCTCCGAGGCCCTCAGATAGCCCTCGACATCGGAGTCGAGCCGGATGACGGCGCCCTTGGCGTCGATCGACTTCACGGTTCCGCTGACCAGCGAGTTCTTCTCGTGCGACTGGATAAAGCTGTTGAAGGGATCGCCCTCGATCTGCTTGATTCCGAGCGAGATGCGCTCGCGCTCGACGTCGATCGAGAGCACGACCGCATCCGCTTCCTGCCCCTTCTTGTAGTCGCGCACGGCCTCCTCGCCGGGCCTGCTCCACGAGAGATCGGACAGGTGCACGAGCCCGTCGATGCCGCCGGGCAGCCCGACGAAGATCCCGAAATCGGTGATGGACTTGATCTGCCCGCGCACCTTGTCGCCCTTCTTGTGGTTCATGGCGAACTCTTCCCACGGGTTGGGCATGCACTGCTTCATGCCGAGCGAGATGCGGCGCCGATCCTCGTCGATCTCGAGCACCATGACCTCGACCTCGTCGCCGAGCTGCGCCACCTTGGACGGATGCACGTTCTTGTTGGTCCAGTCCATCTCGGAGACGTGCACCAGTCCCTCGATTCCGGCCTCGATCTCGACGAACGCGCCGTAGTCGGTGAGGTTGGAGACCTTGCCGAACAGGCGCGTGCCGGGCGGATAGCGGCGCGACAGCCCGACCCAGGGATCCTCGCCGAGCTGCTTGAGTCCCAGCGAGACGCGGTTCTTCTCCTGGTCGAACTTGAGCACCTTGGCCTCGACCTCGTCGCCCACCGAGAGGATTTCCGAGGGATGCTTGACGCGGCGCCACGCGAGGTCGGTGATGTGCAGCAGCCCGTCGATACCGCCCAGATCGACGAACGCGCCATAGTCGGTGATGTTCTTGACGATGCCCTTGACCACCGCGCCTTCCTTCAGGCTCTCGAGCAGCGCCTGGCGCTCCGCGCCCTGCGTTTCCTCAAGCACCGCACGGCGCGAGACGACGACGTTGTTGCGCTTGCGGTCGAGCTTGATCACCTTGAATTCGAGCTGCTTGCCCTCGTACGGCATGGTGTCCTTCACCGGTCGCAGATCGACGAGCGAGCCCGGCAGGAACGCGCGGATGCCGTTGATCATCACCGTGAGGCCGCCTTTCACCTTGCCGTTGACCACCCCCTGCACGACGGTACCTTTCTCGAGCGCCTCTTCGAGCGCGTGCCACGCGGCGAGCCGCTTCGCCTTCTCGCGCGAGAGCCGCGTCTCACCGTAGCCGTCTTCCAGCGCCTCGATGGCGACGCTTACAAAGTCGCCAGGCTTGACCTCGGTTTCACCTTGGTCATTGCGAAATTCATCGATCGCGACATAGCTTTCCGACTTCAACCCGGCATTCACCACTACGAAGTTTTCGTCGACGCGTACCACTTCCGCGGTAATCACCTCGCCGACCCGCATTTCCTTGCGGGCCAAGCTCTCTTCAAACAGCGCGGCGAAGTTCTCGGAGGAAACTGCCAGGGAAGATGTCTTTATCATGTAAACTCAGATAGATAGTTAAAAGCCCGCAAGACGGCGGGGTCGATTAAAAAAACCATGAGCCCAGCGGCTCATGGTGCCTTTTGCGCTTTCGCGTACAACACCAGTAACTTGCTTACCACCGCCTCGACCGGGAGACCCGTCGTATCGAGTTCGATGGCGTCTTCGCACTTCTGCAGGGGTGCTACCGCGCGCGCGCTGTCGCGCGCATCGCGCTCCCGCATCTCCTGCAAAAGGGTGATCATGCTAGCACGCATTCCTTTTTCCATCAACTGCTTATAACGACGCCGCGCGCGCTCTTCGGGGCTCGCGGTAAGAAAAATCTTCAGCTCCGCGTCGGGGAACACGGTGGACCCCATGTCCCGGCCGTCGGCGACGAGCCCAGGCGGCCTGCGAAAGGCACGCTGGCGCTGTAGAAGCGCTTGCCTTACCCCTGGCAGTGCGGCAACCCGTGAAGCCGCTGCGCTGACTTCTTCATTACGTATCGCTTCGGTTACCCGCGCACCTTCAAGCCAGACCTCGCCAGAGCAGAACTTACCGTTTATCTTCATAGTGATATGCTCTATACTTAAAGTGTCGTCGAGGTTTGTCTTCGACTGCAAGGCGGCAAGCGCGACGAGCCGGTAGAGGGCGCCGCTGTCGAGAAAATGAAATCCGAGCTTGTCCGCCACCAAGCGCGCCACCGTTCCCTTGCCTGAGGCCGAGGGCCCGTCTATCGCGATCACCGGCGCGTGCCTGTTGTCGCCCATACGGATCCTGGTGCGTGCATCGAAAACGCTGACACCTTTGAAACCGCCGATGAACGCAAATTGACGCAGATAAGATCAAACCCGAAACCCACCAGCGCGCAGGGCGCAAAGAAAAATCGCCAGGGGCCGGGTGTCCTTCGTGAACCCAATGTGCTCCGAGGCGAAGGATCTGCCGACTCTTGTCGGCGTTTATCGGCGTTCATCGGCGGTTTTGCGCCTCATTATCAGCACCGCTGACGTCTAGAGAGCCCGGATCCTGAGGCCGGCGGTACGTGCCAGCTCGACAAAACCCGGAAAAGAAGTCGCGACGTTGGCGCAATCGCGGATCGTGATCGGTTCCGCGGCGCGCAGCGCGGCAACCGCAAACGCCATCGCGATGCGATGGTCGCCATGGCTCCCCACTTCCCCCCCCCGGTAGGGGCCGCCGTGTACGCGCATGCCGTCGGGTGTCGGCTGCGCCTCCGCACCGAGGGCGGCAAGCCCGTCCGCCATCACCTGAATGCGGTCGGATTCCTTCACGCGCAGTTCCTCCGCGCCGGTGAGCACGGTGGTGCCCTCGGCGTTGGCCGCTGCGACGAACAGCACCGGAAATTCGTCGATTGCGAGCGGGACCAACTCGCGCGGGATCTCGATGCCCTTGAGCGGCGCGTGCCTCACGCGGATGTCCGCCACCGGTTCGCCACCAATCTCACGCGGGTGCATCAGCTCAAGATCTGCCCCCATCAGGCGCAAGATTTCGATCACGCCGATGCGCGTGGGATTGACGCCCACGTGCTCAAGCACGAGGTCCGCGCCCGGCGTGATTGAAGCGCCGACCATGAAAAATGCGGCTGAGGAGATGTCCGCCGGCACCTCTATCACGGTCGCCCGCAGCGTGCCGCCTCCCGCCACGCACACCCGGCCGCCGCCGCGCTCGACCGGATAGCCGAATGCGGCGAGCATGCGTTCGCTGTGATCACGCGTGGGCGCGGGCTCGGTGACGCAGGTGCGCCCTCTTGCGTAGAGGCCGGCGAGGAGCAGCGCCGATTTGACCTGCGCGCTCGCCACCGGCATCACGTAGTCGATGCCGTGCAGCTCGGGCACGCCGTGTATCCTGAGCGGTGGCGTGCCCCCGGCCGCAGTCCCGATGCACGCCCCCATCAGCACGAGCGGTTCGGCCACGCGCTTCATCGGACGCCTGCGCAGGCTTGCGTCGCCCGTCAGCTCGCAATCGAACGGCTGCGCCGCGAGCAGACCGGCGAGCAACCGCATCGAGGTGCCCGAGTTGCCGCAGTCGAGAACCCCGTGCGGCGCCTTGAGCCCGCGCATGCCGCCACCGTGTATCGCGACGATGCCCTGCTCGGGCCCGTCGATGCATACCCCCAGCGCGCGGAACACGTTCATCGTAGCGAGCGCGTCCTCGCCTTCCAGGAAGCCGCTCACGCGGGTCGTGCCTTCGGCGATCGAGCCGAGCATGATCGCGCGGTGCGAGATCGACTTGTCGCCCGGCACACGTATGCGCCCCGAGAGCACCCCGCCCGACTCCACTCGATACGTCACCGACATACGCAAGTCCGGTCGGGTGGACGAAGCCCACCGGCACATCCGCTCCGCTGGTGGGTTTCACCCGCCCTACGCCCGGCGGTTGTGTGCGGCGTCATGGCGGTTATTTCCCTTCGAGCCAGCGACGCCGAGCGGCGCACGCACGGGTGAATATCTCCTCCAGCGCCTGCGCATCGCCCTGCTCGATCAGCGCGTGCAGGCGCTCAAGCTGCGACTCGAAGGCGTCGAGCTCGGCCAGCAGCGCGTCGCGGTTCGCGATACAGATATCGCGCCACATCTCGGGCGAGCTCCCGGCGATGCGGGTGAAGTCGCGAAAGCCGCTTCCGCCGTACCTCAATAGCGCGCCGCCATTGGGCCGCGAAGCGATCTCATCCATCATGGCAAAAGCGAGCAGATGCGGCAGATGCGACACCGCGGCGAACACTGCGTCGTGCTCCTGCGCGCTCAGGTTCACCAACCTCGCACCGCACGTTCTCCACAGCGCGCGCACGAGCCTCATCGCGCGTAGATCCGTTTCAGGCTGCGGCGTGAGAATCACCGTTCTGCCACGGTAGAGATCGGCGCGCGCCGCAGCCGCACCACTCGTCTCCGAGCCCGCAATCGGGTGCGCAGGCACGAAGCAGGAAAAGCGCGCGCCGAGAAACTTGCGCGCGCACGCGATCACGTCCTGCTTGGTACTCCCCGCATCGGTGATCACCGTGTGCGCAGCAAGCCGTGGCGCAAGCTGCGCCATGAGCGGCGCCATCTGGGCGACGGGGGTCGCCAGCAGCACGAGGTCCGCGTCGCGCACCGCGTCGCCCGCGTCGTACGCGACCTCATCGATCAGCCCCGCGCGCAAGGCCGTCGCAAGATTGGCGCGACTGCGGCCCACGCCCACGATGCGTTTTACCGCCCGCGCCCGCTTCAGGGCCAGCGCGGCCGATCCGCCGATCAGACCCACGCCGATCACCACCAGTTTGTTCAGCTTGTTTCGCACCATCGCCGGCACGCCTCGCCTGTCGGGACCTGCTCCCGCTACGACGCAAGCGCGCGCGCCAGGCATTCGAGAAACCGGCTGTTCTCGGATTCGAGCCCGATCGAGACACGCAGGTATTCGGGCATGCCGTAGCTTGCGATCGGGCGCACGATGACTCCGAGCTCGAGCAATCGCCGGTAGACGCGCGCGGCGTCCCCCGCCCTGAAGCTCACGAAGTTGCCGTACGACGGGATGTACTCCATCCCCAGCGCGGTAAGCCCCGTGGTCACCTGCTTCATGCCCGCGCGGTTGAGCTCGAAGCTCCGCTGCACGAACTCCCGGTCGGAGAGCGCCGCCGCAGCGGCCGCGAGCGAGACGCTGTTCACGTTGAACGGCTGGCGCACGCGGTTCATGAGGTCCGCGACCGAGGGGTCCGCGAAGGCGTATCCCACGCGCAGTCCCGCGAGCCCGTACGCCTTGGAGAAAGTGCGCGTGACGACGAGACCCGGGAAGCGCTTGAGCCAGCCGATGCTGTCAGCCTTGGCGTCGTCGGGCAGATACTCGCGGTACGCCTCGTCGAGCACCACCACGACCTCGCGCGGCAGCGCGCCGAGGAACGCCTCGAGCTCGCGAGGATGCAGCAGCGTGCCCGTCGGATTGTTGGGATTGGCGATGAACACGGCGCGCGTTTGCGACGTCACCGCGCGCAGCATCGCGTCGAGGTCGTGGCCGTGGTTTTTCGCCGGCACTTCGACCCCGGTCGCGCCGGTCGCCTGCACCACCAGCGGATACACCGCGAATGCGTGTTGCGAGTAGATCGCCGAAACACCGGGAGCGAGGAAAGCGCGCGCGGCAAGCTCCAGCACGTCGTTCGAGCCGTTGCCGAGCACGATGCGCTCCTGCGCGATGCCATAGCGCTCGCCGAGCGCCCGCTTGAGCTCGAAGCCGTTGCCGTCCGGGTAGCGCGCGAGCCCGTCGAGTGCGTGTTGTATCGCGCGCCGGGCGCGCGGGCTCACCCCCAGCGGGTTTTCATTGGAGGCAAGCTTGACGACGCTGCCTTCCTCGAGCCCCATCTCGCGCGCGAGCTCGGAGATCGGCTTGCCGGGCTGGTAGGGCGCGATGGCCCGGATGTAGGGCGGTGCGAGGTCGCGGATGTTCATCGTCGGGTAAGCGGTAAGTAAGCGGTAAGGCGGCAATCTCCGCTTAACGCTCACTGCTTGACGCTCGCGGTTTCACATCACCGCCGCCGGATACGACCCGAGGTCCTTGAGGAACGAAGCCCTGCGCTCGAGCTCGGCAAGCGCCTTGGCGAGGTTCGCGTCCCGCTGGTGGCCCTCGACGTCCACGTAGAACACGTATTCCCACAGCCCGGTGCGCGACGGGCGCGACTCGAGCCTGGTCATGCTCACCTGATACTTCGCGAGCGGCGTGAGCAGGTCGTGCATCGCACCCGGAACGTTGCGCGCCGACATGATGAGCGAGGTCTTGTCGGCGCCGGAGGGCGCGGCGTCGTGGGTGGCGAGCACCAGAAAACGCGTCGTGTTCTTGGGATCGTCCTCGATGTTGCGCGCGATGATGGCAAGCCCGTAGCGTTCCGCCGCGGTGCGGCCGGCGACGGCGGCGGCGCGCCGGTCGAGGCCCGCAAGCCGCGCCGCCTCGGCGTTGCTGACCACCGCGACGCGCTCGGCTTTCGGATGGTGCTGGTTGAGCCACTCATGGCATTGCGCGAGGCTCTGCGTGTGCGAATAGATTCTCCTCACCTCGGCGCGCCCGCCGCTCTTGTTCATCAAGCACTGGTGCACCGGAAGCATCACCTCCCCGCAGATCTTGAGCGGTGTCGCGAGCAGCAGATCGAGCGTACGCCCCACCGCGCCCTCGGTCGAGTTTTCGACGGGCACCACGCCGTAACCCACCGCCCCGGTTTCCACCTCCCGGAACACCTCGTCGATCGAGCTGCACGGCACCGCCGCCGTGAGTCCACCGAAATGCTTGAGCACGGCCTCCTCGCTGAACGTCCCCCGTGGCCCCAGGTACGCGACCGCCAGCGCATCCTGGAGCGCGCGGCAGGCGGACATGATCTCGGAAAACAGCCGCGCCACCGCGTGCCCGGACAGCGGCCCGGCGTTCCGGTACTGCAGCCGGCGCAGCACCTGCGCCTCGCGCTCCGGCCGGTAAACCGCCCCGTTCTTCAGCCTGGCGACGCGCTGTGCGAGCCGCGCCCGGCTGTTGAACAGCTTGAGTATCCTGTCGTCCAGCGCGTCTATCCGGTCGCGGATCTTTTTCAGTCTGTCGGCCATGCGGCTTCATCGAAACCGTTATTGGCCCTGCACCGGAAGATAGCGCACGCTCAACACCCCGCCGATGGCGGCTATTTTCTCGATCACTTCCGGCGGCACCGGGCTGTCGACGTCGACCAGCGTGTACGCCATATCGCTTTTCGACTTGTTCATCATGTTATGGATGTTAAGCCCCGCCATCGCCATCGCCGTGGTCACCTGCCCGACCATGTTCGGAACGTTGGCATTGGCAATGCCCACGCGGTAGGGCGACTCGCGCTGCATCACGACATCGGGAAAGTTCACGGCATTCAGAATGTTACCGTGCTCGAGGAAATCCCGCACCTGTTCGACCACCATCACCGCGCAGTTCTCCTCCGCCTCGCGCGTCGAGGCGCCGAGATGAGGAAGCGTGATCACGTGGGGATGGTGCAGCACCTTCCGCGCCGGAAAGTCGCACACGTAATACCTGAGCCGTTTCGCCGCGAGCGCCGCCAGCACCGCGTCGTCGTCGACGACGCCCTCGCGCGCGAAGTTGAGCAGGATTGCGCCGTGCTTCATGAGCTTGATGCGCTCGGCGTTGATCATGTTGCGGGTGACCGCGAGCAGCGGCACGTGCAGCGTCACGAACTCGCTCGCCTTGAGCGCTTCCTCCAGGCTGTGCGCCTTCCTGACCTTCGAGGGCAGGCTCCACGCCGCGTCCACCGTGATTTCGGGATCGTACCCCAGCACGTTCATGCCGAGCTTGATCGCCGCGTCCGCGACCAGACTGCCGATCTTGCCGAGCCCGATGACCCCTATCGTGTGCCGCGGCAGCTCGATGCCCGAAAACTGCTTCTTGCCGTCCTCTACGACCTCGTTCAGCATCCGTTCATCGCCCTTCAGGCCCGCGACGAAATTGAGCGCAGGAACGAGGTTGCGCGCTGCGATCAGCATCGCCGCGATGACGAGCTCTTTCACGGCATTGGCGTTCGCGCCGGGCGCGTTGAATACCGGCACTCCACGCTGCGAAAGCTGCGCCACCGGGATGTTGTTGACCCCCGCACCGGCGCGGCCGACGGCCTTCACGCTCGCCGGAATCGCCATCGCGTGCATGTCGTGCGAACGTACTAGAATCGCGTCCGGGGTCTCGACGTGGCCGGCGATCTCGTAACGCGCCGCCTGGAGGCGCTTCAGGCCGACGCTCGAAATCTGGTTGAGCGTGAGGATGCGGTAGCGGTTATCCATGCTTGCGCTCGAACTCTCCCATGAACTCGACCAGCGCCTTGACCCCCTCGATCGGCAGCGCGTTGTAGAGCGAGGCGCGCATGCCGCCCACCGAGCGGTGTCCCTTGAGCTGGGTGAGCCCGCGCGCGTCCGCCTGCTTGAGGAACTCCCCGTCGAGCGCCGCGTTCTTCAGCGTGAACGGCATGTTCATCCGCGAGCGGTCCTCTTTCGCGACCGGCGAATGGTAGAACTCGGTTTGATCGAGATAGTCGTAGAGAAGGCGCGCCTTGGCCACGTTGATCTCCTCCATCTTCCCGAGGCCGCCCAGCCGCTTCAGCCACTGGAACACGAGCCCCGCGATGTAGACCGCGTAAGTCGGCGGCGTGTTGTACATCGAGCCGTTGTCGGCCTGGATCTTGTAGTCGAACATCGACGGCATCCCCGGGCCGGCGCGCCCGATCAGGGACTCGCGCACGATCGCGATGGTGAGCCCCGCCGGTCCGATGTTCTTCTGCGCCCCGGCGTAGATCAACCCGAAGCGGCTCACGTCGAGCGGCCGCGACAGGATCTGCGAGGACATGTCGGTCACGAGCGGCACCTCGCCGGTGTCGGGGATCCACTGAAACTCGACCCCGCCTATCGTCTCGTTCGACGTGTAATGCACGTACGCCGCGCCGGGATCGAGACGCCACTTCTCCCGCTTCGGCACGTAGGTGAAGCTCGCGTCTTCCGAGCTCGCGGCAATATTCACGCGGCAGAAGCGCTTCGCCTCCGCGATCGCCTTCTTCGACCAGTAGCCGGTGTTCACGTAATCGGCGCTCGTTTTGCCGCCCAGCAGGTTCATCGGCACCATCGCGAACTGGCTGGTTGCGCCGCCCTGGAGAAACAGCACCTTGTAGTCGGCGGGCATCGACAGCAGCTCGCGCAGATCGGCCTCCGCCTGCTCGGCGATCGCGACGAATTCGCGCCCGCGGTGGCTCATTTCCATTACCGACATGCCGCTGCCGTGCCAGTCGAGCATTTCCTCGGCGGCCTGTTTCAATACCGGCTCGGGCAGCATCGCCGGTCCGGCGCCGAAATTGTATACCCGTGCCATTAATCCCTCTGAGCGCTATACGCCATTTGCTGAATACGAGGTTCTTCGAGTGAAGGGTGAAGGGTGAATGAGTGAAGGGTAAAACCTTCGCTCAAGACCAGCCTGACCATCTCATTTGACCGTTGCCCCCTCACCCTTCACCCCTCACTCTTCACCTTCTTCCTCATCCCGCTCGACGATCTTCTCCAGTCCCGCGAGCTTCTCGCTCTCGGCGAGATCGATGAGCTTCACCCCCTGGGTGACGCGCCCCATCTCGCGGACCTCCTTGACCCGGGTGCGGATCAGCACCCCCCCCATGGTGATCAGCATGATCTCGTCGTCATCAGAGACGAGCTGGGCCGCCAGCAGCTTGCCGTTACGCTCGCTGCACTGGATCGCGATCATGCCCCGAGTGCCGCGCGCGTGACGCGTAAACTCCGCGATCGGCGTGCGCTTGCCGTACCCGTTTTCGGTCGCGGTGAGCACGGTCTGCTTCTCGTCGCCCGCAGTGAGCAGCGAGATCACGCACTGCCCCTTCGCGAGCTTCATGCCGCGCACGCCGGCGGCATTGCGCCCCATCGCGCGCACCTCCGACTCGGCGAAGCGCACCGCCTTGCCGCTGTCGGAGAACAGCATGATGTCCTGCCTTCCGTCGGTGAGCGCCACCCCGATCAGATAGTCGCCGTCCTCGAGGTTGACCGCGATGATGCCCTTCGACATCGGGCGGGAAAAGGCGGAGAGCGCGGTCTTCTTGACCGTGCCATTGGCGGTCGCCATGAACACGAAATGCTCGTCATCGAAGGTCTTCACCGGCAGGATCGCGGTGATCTTCTCGTGCTCCATCAGCGGCACCAGGTTCACGATCGGCTTGCCGCGGCTCGCGCGGCTGCCCTGCGGCACCTCGTAGACCTTGAGCCAGTAGACGCGCCCGCGATTCGAGAAGCACAGGATGTAGTCGTGGGTGTTGGCGATGAACAGGTTGTCGATGAAATCGTCTTCCTTGGTGGCGGCCGCCTGCTTGCCGCGCCCGCCGCGTTTCTGCGCCCGGTAGTCGGCCACCGGCTGGCATTTCATGTAGCCGCCGTGGGAGAGCGTCACCACCACGTCCTCCGAGGCGATCAGGTCCTCCATCCTGAGGTCCTGCGTCTCGGTCACGATCTCGCTCCGGCGCTCGTCCGAGTACTGTTTCTTTGCCTCGCCAAGCTCGTGGGAAATGACCCGGGTGATGCGCGCCGGTTTGGCCAGCACGTCGATCAGGTCCGCGATCTTGTCCATCGTCTCCTTGTACTCGGAGACGATCTTGTCCTGCTCGAGCGCGGTCAGGCGCTGCAGCCTCAACTCGAGGATCTGCTGCGCCTGGGCCTCGGAAAGCCGGTAGCCCTTCTGGTGCAGGCCGAATTCCGGCGACAGGCCCTCGGGACGCGCCGCCTCTCCGCCCGCGCGCGCGAGCATGTCCTCGACGAGCGTGGAGCGCCACCACCGCGCCATGAGCTCCCGCTTCGCGTCCGCCGGCGCCGGCGCCGCCTTGATCAGCGCGATCACTTCATCGACGTTGGACAGCGCCACCGCCAGCCCTTCGAGAATGTGACCACGCTCGCGCGCCCTCCTCAGCTCGAACACGGTCCGGCGCGTGACGACCTCACGCCGGTGGCGCAGGAACGACTCCAGCAGCTGCTTGAGGTTGAGCAGCCGCGGCTGGCCGTCGACCAGCGCCACTGCGTTCATGCCGAAGGTCTCCTGCATCTGCGTCTCTTTGTAGAGCTTGTTGAGGATGACCTCCGGCACTTCCCCACGCTTCAGTTCGATCACCGCGCGCATACCCGTCTTGTCGGACTCGTCGCGAATCTCGGCGATGCCCTCGATCTTCTTGTCACGCACGAGCTCGCCGACCCTTATCAGCAGGTTCGCCTTGTTGACCTGGTACGGCAACTCGTCGATCACGATCGACACCCGCCCGCCCTTCTCCGCCTCCTCGAAGTGCGTGCGGGCGCGCATCACGACGCGCCCGCGGCCGGTGCGGTAGCCCTCCCTGACGCCGTCCAGCCCGTAGATGATGCCGCGCGTCGGGAAATCCGGCGCAGGCACGATGCGGATCAGCTCATCTACGCCGATCTCGGAATTCTTGAGCAGGGCCTGGCACGCGTCGATCACCTCGCCGAGGTTGTGCGGCGGGATGTTGGTGGCCATCCCGACCGCGATCCCGGAAGACCCGTTGACCAACAGGTTGGGGATGCGCGTCGGCAGGCACACCGGCTCCCGCTCCTTCCCGTCGTAGTTGGGCACGAAATCGACCGTCTCCATGTCGATGTCGGCCAGCATCTCCGAGGAGATCTTCTCGAGCCGGCATTCGGTGTAGCGGTAAGCCGCCGCGGAATCGCCGTCGATCGAGCCGAAGTTTCCCTGCCCGTCGATCAGCGGGTAGCGCATCGCGAAGTCCTGCGCCATGCGCACCAGCGCTTCGTAGGTGGCGGCGTCGCCGTGCGGGTGGTACTTCCCGAGCACGTCGCCCACGACGCGCGCGCACTTCACGTAGGGGCGGTTCCACACGTTGTTCGCCTCGTGCATCGCGAACAGGATCCGGCGGTGCACCGGCTTCAGCCCGTCGCGCACGTCGGGCAAAGCACGGCCCACGATGACGCTCATCGCGTAATCGAGGTACGAGCGCCGCATTTCCTCTTCGAGGCTTACCGGGAGGGTCTCTTTGGCGATCTGGTCCATGAAAATGCAAAAAAATACCGCTCTCGGCGGGTCCTGAAAAAAGGATTTATTTTATCACGCCCCCGGTCCTGGTTTAGGAGGGGCGTGACGAGCGGCGGGCCGGACCGCCTGATCCAGATCAAGGGAAACCGCTTGATTTTGAGATGCCTATCGAAATTGTGCTAGCATGACATCGTATTCATACCGCTGTAGTTGCAGCGCAGCATACTGGGTTGCGAGCCGCGGTTTTGCAACCGCCGCTTGCAATCGTTTGATCGCAAGGAGCATAAGAAGATGAACCCGTTGATCAGGACGACACTGTGGAGTCTTGCCATCGCCACCGCGCAGTTGTCGGTGACGGCAGCGGCCCAGGATACCAAGAATCAGGGCTACCTCGTCGACACGCAGGGTCAGAACGCGATCGTGAAGAGCGCGAATACCGGCGTGTGCGTGCGTACCAGCGAGTGGACGCCGGCACGTGCGGTAGCCGAATGCGATCCGGAGTATGTGAAGAAGCCCGAGCCCAAGCCGGTCGTCAAGCCGGCACCGAAGCCCAAGCCCAAACCCAAACCGGCGCCCAAGAAGGCGCCCGTCAAGCTGCTGCCGCAAAAGATCCACTTCTCCGGGGATGCGTTGTTCGACTTCGACAAGGCGGTGCTCAAGCCCGAAGGCAAGGCGATGCTCGACGACCTGGCGCGCATCTTGCAGGGCGCAAAATACGAGGTGATCTTGGCGATCGGGCACACCGACCGCATCGGCACGGCAGCCTACAACCAGAAGCTGTCGGTGCGTCGCGCCGAGGCGGTGAAGAAGTACCTGGTGGGCAAGGGTATCGAGTCCAACCGCATATACGCCGAGGGCAAGGGCAAGACGCAGCCGGTCACCAAACCGGAGGACTGCAGGGGCAAACGGGGCAAGGCCCTGATCGCCTGCTACCAGCCCGACCGCCGTGTCGACGTGGAAGTGACCGGCACCAAACAGGTGAAGTAGCCCTCCGGGCGCGCCCGGATCCCCAAACACCCTGCCCCGGCAGGGTGTTTTTTTTATGCAACAACACGCTATGCCGTCTTGTTAAACCCGTGATATGATTCGGGCATGGTTTGCTTTAGAGCCATAATTGTGGTATTTAAAGCACCTGTAGGGGAGATTCACGACACAAGGTTCACCGGTAACCCGGCGAGTCCGTTCGTCTTTATCGCAAAACAGGAGGATCAATAATCATGAGTTCAGCACCGACGAAAATCCTTGCGGGCGTCGCTGTCGCCGTCCTTTTCGCGCCGGCGATCGCGTCAGCGCAAGTTACCAAGAACCAGGGTTACCTGACCGACAGCCAAGGCAACATCGTAAAGAGCGCGACGACGGGCGTATGCGTGCGGACCAGCGACTGGAGCCCCGCGCGCGCGGTGGCTGAATGCGATCCTGAACTGGTGAAGAAGCCGGCTCCGCCGAGGAAGCCCGTGGTCAAGCCGAAACCCAAGCCCAAGGAAAAGCCGAAGCCCAAGCCGAAGCCGAAGAAGCCCGCGATGCTCAACATCGAGCAGAAGATCGAGCTGCAGGGCATAGCGCTCAACAAGGCCGAGATGACCGAGGACAACAAGAAGGAGCTCGACAAGTTCGTCGCGGCGCTGCAGAAGCCGACCAAGGCCCGCGGTCCGGTGCAGATCGGCGCGGTGGTCGTCACCGGCCACACCGACCGGCTCGGCAATGACCGGATCAACAAGCCGCTGTCCGAGAAGCGCGCTCAGGTCGTCCGCGACTACCTGGTGAGCAAGGGCATCGACCAGAAGCTGATCTTCTGGGAAGGCAAGGCCGCCCGGCAGCCGATCCCGGTCACCAAGTTCTGCGACAAGAAGATGAAGCGCAAGCAGCTCATCGAGTGCCTCGCGCCGAACCGCCGTGTGACCGTGGAAGTGGTGGGCCGCGCGCAATCCCTCGCGAAGCCGAAGCCCGCAGCCAAGAAGCCCGCGGCCAAGAAGAAGCCCGCCGCCAAGCCGAAGCGGTAAGCAAGAGGTTTCAACCCATCCCGAAGCCCTGCTCTGCAGGGCTTCTTTTTTTGGTATCGTCCGGAAATGGCAGGCCAACCCCAGGGCGCGGACACCATCATCGAAGCGCGATGGATCGTTCCGGTGGAGCCGCCGGGCGCGGTGCTCACCGGCCATTCGATCGTCGTTACCGCGGGGAAAATCGCGGCGATACTCCCAAGTACGGAGGCCGCGCAGCGGTTTTCCGCCGCGCGGCGCATCGCGCTTGCGGAGCACGCGCTGATTCCGGGGCTCGTCAACCTTCACACCCACGCCGCGATGACGCTGATGCGCGGAATGGCGGACGACCGGGCACTCATGGACTGGCTGAACAACCACATCTGGCCGGTCGAGACGCGCCTCGTGTCGGACCAGTTCGTCCATGACGGCACGCTGCTCGCCTGCGCGGAGATGCTGCGGGGCGGCGTCACCTGCTTCAACGACATGTATTTCTTCCCCGAGGCGGCGGCGCGGGCAGCGCTCGCCGCCGGCATGCGCGCCGCGCTCGGCATCATCGTAGTCGAGTTCCCGTCGCCGTATGCCGCCGACGCGCAGGATTACCTCAACAAGGGGCTGGCGACGCGCGACGCCTTGCGCGACGAGCCGCTGCTCACGTTCTGCATGGCGCCCCACGCGCCCTATACGGTGAGCGACAGGAGCCTGCAGCATGTCGCGATGCTCGCCGGAGAGCTCGATATCCCGATCCACATGCACCTGCACGAGACCGACGACGAGATCCGGCAAAGCGTCGTGAATTTCAGCCTGCGGCCGCTCGCGCGGCTGCGTGCGCTCGGGCTGCTCGGCGCAAACCTGATCGCGGTGCACGCGATCCATCTCACGCCCGATGAGATCGGGCTGCTCGCCGCGCAGGGCTGTCACGTCGCGCACTGTCCCTCCTCGAACCTCAAGCTCGCGAGCGGCATCGCACCGGTCGCGGAGCTGCGCCGGCATGCCGTCAACATCGGCATCGGCACCGACGGCGCGGCAAGCAACAACCGGCTCGACGTCCTTCACGAAATGCGGCTCGCGGCGCTGCTCGCCAAGGGCGCGAGCGGAGAGCCTACCGCGCTTCCGGCGCACCAGGCGCTCGAAATGGCCACCCTCGGCGCAGCGCGGGCCCTCGCGCTGGAAGACCGGATCGGCTCGCTCACGGTGGGCAAATGTGCGGACATAACCGCGGTGAACCTCTCCGGGGTGGAACTGTCTCCCTGTTATGACCCGATCTCGCACCTCGTTTATGTCGCGGGACGCGAGCACGTAAGCCACGTCTGGGTGAACGGCGTGCTGCTCGTCGAGGAAGGCTCGTTCGTGAAGCTGGATTGCGCCGAGCTCGAGTCGAGAGCCGCGCACTGGAAAGGGAGAATCCGGGAAGTCGAGGCGAGCGCAACGCCCGGATCCGCAAGATGATCAACGTCGATCCCCGAGAAATCGAAAAATTCAGCCAGCTCGCGCACCGCTGGTGGGATCCGGGCGCAGAGTTCAAGCCGCTGCACGAGATCAATCCGCTGCGCCTCGACTACATCGACGGCATCTTCGGCCTGAAAGGCAAGACCGTGCTCGACGTCGGTTGCGGCGGCGGCATACTCGCCGAGAGCATGGCGGCGCGCGGCGCACGCGTGCTCGGCATCGACCTCGCCGAGGAATCGCTCAAGGTCGCGCAACTGCATCTGCTCGAGTCGGGCAAGCAGGTCGACTATCGCCTGGTGTCAGCCGAAGAGCTGGCGCGGGAGCTGCCGCAGCATTTCGACGCCATCACGTGCATGGAGATGCTCGAGCACGTGCCGAATCCGGGTGCCATCGTGGAGGCCTGCGCAACCCTGATCAAGCCCGGCGGGCACGTGTTTTTCGCGACCATCAACCGCAACCCCAAGTCGTACCTGCTTGCGGTCATCGGCGCGGAATACGTGCTCAGGCTCCTGCCGCGCGGCACGCACGACTATGCGCGTTTCATCAAGCCCTCGGAGCTTGGCGCGCTCGCCCGCAGGGCGGGAATGGACGTCGGGCACGTGACCGGCATGAGCTACCATCCGTTCACCGGGGTGTTCTCGCTCGGGCAGGATACCGACGTCAATTACATCATGCACTGCACGCTGCCGTGAGCGGTGAGCGAAAAAAGCGCGACTCGTCCGGCGACCAGGTCACGGCATGTCGCCCACCCCGATGATCAAAGCCGTGCTCTTCGACCTCGACGGCACGCTCGCCGATACCGCGCCGGACCTCGGCCATGCGTTGAACCTGATGCGGCGGGCGCGTGGGCTCCCGTCGCTGCTGCCGGCTGCGATCCGGCCAGTTGCCTCGCACGGCGCGCGGGGCCTGCTGGGGCTGGGCTTCAACCTTGCACCGCAGGACGAGGGCTACGACACGATGCGCGAGGAATTCCTCACGGTCTACGAGGCGAATCTTTGCCGCGAGACGCAGCTTTTCGCCGGCATCGCCGGGCTTCTGGCAGCGCTGGAGGCGCGCGGCCTCCCGTGGGGAGTCGTCACCAACAAGCAGGAGCGCTTCACTCTGCCGCTGCTCGATCTCCTGCGCGTGCGGCAGCGCGCCGCCTGCATCATCAGCGGCGACACGACCGCGAAGACCAAGCCGCATCCCGAGCCGCTGCTCGCCGCGAGCCGCGCGGTCGGTTTTCCACCGCAGGCCTGCGTCTACGTCGGCGATGACCGCCGCGACATGCAGGCCGGGCTCGCCGCCGGCATGAGAGTCGCTGTCGCGGGCTGGGGTTATCTCAACGGGAACGACCCCGAGAACTGGGGCGCGCACTGGACGATAGAGCGGCCGGAGCAGTTGCTCCAGTACCTGTAAGTGGTTCGTAGGTCGGGCGGAGCGGAGCCCGACAATCCGCGCAGCGCGTAGGTTGGGATGAGCGCAGCGAATCCCAACGCCTCCGCGCCTGACATTATCCGGCCGCGTCGTTGGGGTTCGCGCCGTGCACCCCAGCCCACAGAGGTGCTTGCCGGGCGAGATAAATCCCGGCCTGCCCGTGATTCTGATAAGATGATTGCGTCGCGGCTTGAACTTGGCCGCGGCGCCGCCATCTCAGGGTCATGGGGGCGACCTGGTTTCGACGCAGGTAGCGAAGCAGCGCAGGGCATGCCAAGGTCCAGTCACCTTGTAAAACCGCTGGAAACTCATAAACGCCAACGACGAGCGTTACGCTCTCGCCGCCTAACACCGGCGAGACGCTGCACTAGCTTGCTGATGGGCTAGACCGGGCGACCGGTTGCAGCGTCATCCACATCAGCTCAACGTGCGGTTTGGTCGCTTGGCCGCGCGTAATCGTCGAAGCGACTGGCTGAGCGCCAGCCTGCCGGCCGGCGGGCGCGAGGCGAGACCTAAACGACCAGGCTAAGCATGTAGTCCTGACTGCAGAGGACTTGCGGACGCGGGTTCGATTCCCGCCGCCCCACCACTAAAGCAATTCCAAGCAATACCACGGCGTCCCAAAAGGGCGCCGTTTTCTTTTCTACCGAGGGAAAACATCGTTCCTATCCATTTCAAGCCGTCCCTTGCAATCCCAAAATGAAGGGGGTATCGTAGGGGGTATCTTACTTAATCGAACGAAAGGGGCTGCCATGGATAGGGGTATCAGCAGGCGGGCGACGAACAAGCTCAACGATCGCCGCATCAAGGCATTTATCGCCAAGGGCATTGCCGGCAAGAAGCTCAGCGACGGCGCCGGCATGTATCTCATGCTCACGCCGGCCCGCACTGCCGTATGGCGCATCAAGTACCGCTTCGACGGCGCGGAGCGCGTTTACGCGGTAGGCATCTATCCCGGCATCGGACTTTCGGATGCGCGCGCCGAGCGCGAGCGCGTCAAGGGACTACTCAGCGAAGGCCGCGACCCCGTACAAGCGCGCGACGTGAGCAAGGCCGAGGCGGTCGCGGCGAGCGGCAACACCTTTGCCGACGTTACAAGGGACTGGCTCGCGAAGCGCGGCCAGAAGTGGAGCGCGATCCACCGCGACAAGTCAGGGCGGGCGCTTGAGCGCGACGTGCTGCCGAGCCTCGGAAAATTGCCAGTGAGCGAGATTCGGCCGGCGATGGTATCTCGCGTGATTGAGGCCATAGTGGCGCGCGAGGCTCACGACACGGCGCGCAAAGTCCTGCAGCACGTCAATGGAATTTTCCGACTCGCACAGGCGCGCGACCTATGCCGTGACAATCCCGCGGACCCGGTGCGCGAAATCCTGCCCGCAAAAGCTGCGGTTACGCGGCGCCCGGCCGTGCTGGAATGGGCCGGCCTTGGCGACATACTGCGCTGCGCTGAAACGGCGCGACTCTCCCCTGCTGTTCGCATGGCGCACCGGCTTTGCGCGTACAGCATGATGCGCATCAGTAACGTGGTCAATGCCGAGTGGTCCGAGTTTGCGCTCGACACTGAAACGCCGGTATGGGTAATTCCCCGCAAGAAAATGAAAGCGCAGGACCGGCAGCACGATCACAAAGTTATACTCGGGCCGACGATCGCGGCCGAGTTGCGCGAATGGCGCAACCTGACAGGCGGCAAGGGCCACGTATTCCCCTCCCCGGCTGGCGGCAAGCGTGGCGCGCACCTCACGCGTGAGTCAATCGAGAAAGCCTATCGAGTAACGCTCGGGCTCGACGGTAAGCATTCCCCGCATGGCTGGCGCGCGGCATTTGCGACGCTGGCGAGGGATAATGATTTTGACCGGGACGCGGTAGAGATTGCGCTCGACCATATCCATGACACCAACACCGTGCGCGCCTACGATCGCGGGTCGCGGCTTGCGCAACGGGTCAAGCTTGCTGGCTGGTGGGATGAGCAATTAGCGCAAGCGCAACGCGGCGCCGACGTGCTGCCACTCACACGCAAAGGGCTTTTGAAGTAGCCGGCCCGGTGGTATCGGGAAGCGGGCGCAAGAAAGGATTCAAGCTATGAATCATCAGGACCCGAGAGAGCGACGTCGTATGAAACTAAGGGCCTCACTCAACGATGCGGATTCGGCGATCCGCGGCGGCGATTTCAATAAGTCATGGGAATTGCTGCAAAACGTGCTGCGCGAATTCCGAATGGTTTCCGGGCTGCGGGAAAGCGAGCGCGGTCTTCTTCAGCGTCTCGTACGATCGCTCGCGCGCATGAAACGGGAAAGCAGCTACGACCCGCTAGATTTGGCGCTAGAAGATGCCAGAAAAATGTTGAAGCGCTGTGATTAATGGGAAGCGGCGACGGGAAAAGAACGCCCATGAATGACGACGAATTCAGGCTGCTGCTGAATCGTGTTATCGAGGAAGCGAAGCGCGATCCACGGCGCGCAATCCAATTGCGCACGGAAACGAGAAACCTCGGCGCCGGGAAAAAACGCGGCAGACACAATGATGAGATCGATAAGCTCGCCTTGTTCATAGTGTACGTGAATTCCTCTATCGGTCCAAACGGCCCGCGCGTAAATAAAGGCTGGACCGTCGGCGAGGGAAAAGTGGCCGAGTTGATTGCGGAGGTTCTCCACATTAGCAAGAAAAGCATCGATAACAGGATTTCCCAGGGACGAAAGCTGTATGAAGAACTTTCAAAATTACCTGTTCCGGAAATACTGCAGAGGGTCAGACAAGCGGGCGACCGCGCCGACGATCTTATGAACAGAGTACTTGCGCTCATAGACAAAAAGCTGTCTTCATCGAATTGCGCAAAGACGGGAATGCGTAGCGCATAACTGCATGGGTATCATTTCCCCCATCGTCCCCTTGGGACATTCTGATGGTGGAGAGAAACATGCAGATGCTTCGGCCTCTGGTTGCTTTCGAGCGGTGCGGCCTCGGAAGGACGACCGGCTACCGGCGAATAAAAGCCGGCTTGCTCACACGACCAGTCAACTTGGGCGGCATCGCGGCCGGAATCCCTGCGCATGAAATCGATGCCATCAACGCCGCGCGCCTCGCCGGCAAGAGCGATGCCGAAATCCGCGAGCTCGTAAAGCAACTCGAAGCACAACGGCAAGCGGTCGCAGCGTAGGCGGCCATGAAGCCCCCTAGTTGGAAACGCGCGCCGTCGAGCGCGCACGTGCAGAGGGCGCTGCACGACCTGCGGATCCTTTGGCGACCGCCTCACGAAAAAGAAAACGCCGACCTGGAAGCCGGCGTTAAGAAAAAAACGTGGAGGTCAAAGCATAACGCCTTTTGCTCGCGCTTGCAAGCGCAGTGCGGCAAGGCTGCGGCAGTCGCGCTGTTTGTCTACGGCATTTTGCCCTTGCCTCGCGTTCAGGCCATGTTCGATCACCGGCCAGAGTGGAGGCACGCATGACCACCGGAATCGACCGTGCCCGCGATGCGCTGTTCGCAATCCCGCCAAACCTAGAACGTGAGGCGTGGGTGCGAGCCGGCATGGCGGCGAAGGCTGCGGACTTATCCCTTGAGGACTTCACGACCTGGAGTAGTAGTGCGTCAAACTTCGCCGGAGAGCGAGACTGCAAATCGGTATGGAACAGCATTGATCCCAACGGCGGCATTGGACCGGGTACGTTGTTTGCGATGGCACGCGAGGCGGGATGGCGCGATCCAGAGCCGCACAACAATGCGAAGCGAGAACGAATTGTAGCGTCGAATCCTAAAAGCAAGGCGCCACAACTTAACGCGGCTGCAATTCTCGACGCCTGCGAGCCGGCAACCGCGGATCAACCATACGTCAAGGAAAAGCTTGGTTTGCCCGACAACGTGCGCGTCTATCGCGGGCCGCTGAGCATTGCCGGGCAATCGTGCGACGGTGCGCTGGTGCTGCCGGCGCGAAATCTCAACGGCGAATTATGCACCCTGCAATTCATATTTACCGAGGGGGAAAAGCTTTTCCTCCCCGGCGCGCGCCTTACGCTTGACGCGTGCTTAATTATTGGCGGCCTGCTCGACAATGCCGACCGCATTTTCATCGTGGAAGGGGTCGGCCAAGCGTGGACTGCGCACCAAGCAACGCGAGCGGCCGCGGTGTGTTGCTTTGGTGCTGGCCGCATGGCTAGCGTATCGAAAGCGCTTCGCGATAAATACCCGAGCGCGGAGCTGGTGCTGGTAGCCGATCGCGGCAAAGAATCGCGCTGCGCTGAGATTGCGCGCACCGTGCGCGGCGCTTGGTGCGAACTGCCGAGCGACCGGCCGGCAAACTTCGATTTGAATGATCTGCACCGCGAAACCGGAAGCCTTAAAGTCGTTGCCGAATTGCTGGCGCAAACAAAGAAACCGGATGCACCGACGGCCGCGCATCTGCTCGCGGGATTCTGGGCCTACGATGTAAAAGTCACGACCGAGTTGCGGTACGTCGTCAAAGGGATTTTCGGCAAAGGGCAAATCATTGTTGTTTGGGGTGCGCCCGGTTCAGGGAAATCCTTCAATGTGACCGAAATCAACTGTTGCATCGGCGCCAATGTGCGATGGCGCGGCCGGCGCGTACGCGGTGGCATCGTCATACACGTCGTCGCCGAGTCGGCGCGGCCTTACATCGATAACCGAATCGCGGCACTGATTCAGGAGCGCCCGGAACTCGCCCGCGCTGCTGTGTTTGTCATCCCGCTCGCGCTTGATCTTTTGCACACCGAGCGCGGCGACGTTGACCGCGTGATAGCAACTGCGAAGAATCTGGCTCAGCACTTCGGGGAAGTCGTATTGATCGCGATTGATACGCTTAGCGTGACCTTCGGCGGCGGGGACGAGAACAGTCCCGCCGACATGGGCCAATACACTTCCAACATCAAGCAAATCGTCGCGGAGACCGGCGCGGCCGTTTTAATTGTTCATCATTGCGGCAAGAACGAAGCGGCCGGTATGCGTGGGCATACGGCCTTACTCGGCGCCTTGGACGCCGAACTCGCGATAGAGGGCGAACCGGGCGGACAACGCATCCTGCGGACCGGCAAAGTCCGAGAGGGCACCGCCTACACCGATTTATTCGCGTTCACGCTGCGCGTTGTCGAGCTTGGCACCGATCAGGACGGCGAGGCCGTCTCGACCTGTGTAGTCGATTCCACGGACGAAAGCGGCACCCGGCGCGCACGGCAACGCCGCAAAGGTGCAGCACTCGGCAGGCATCAGAAAGCCGTCCTGCGCGCCCTGGAAACAGCCGGCGGACGCATGGCACGCATCGACCTGGCGCATATTCTCAAAGACGACGGCATGCCGCGCAATCGTGTCCACGATGCCGTAGGCGGCCTAATCGAGAACGGCATGCTGATCGCGCACAACGATTGCGATCCCCCCGAGGTATCACTCCAATGACCAGCTTGGGACTACGTCCGGCGTCCGCCGTCCGGTGTCTAAAGACACACCGGACCGGACGGACACTCCCGGGCGCAATTGTCCGGCGTCCGAAATACGTCCGAAACGGACAAACCGGACAAACCGGACGCTAGAGATATGAGTGCTACAGACAGTGCAAATTACCACTATAACAGGGACGAATAACGAGGGATAACGAAAATGGGACGTTTCCAGAAGGGACAACCGAGGCCGAAAGGCGCGGGACGCAAGCCGGGATCGCGCAACCTGTTTACACGCACCGTCAAAGACGCCTTCGAGGCGGCCTTCGAGAAATTGCAGAGCGATCCCAAGACGGAACTCGCATGCTGGGCGAGGAGGAGTAAGGCAAATCTCCGGCATTTTTACACGTTGGCGGCGAGATTCATTCCGCTGGTCGAAATCAATACTCAGATATCCCCGTCTGTTGGGAATGAGGTTGATCGTGACTGGATGCTGCTCGAAACTGCTCGCGCCATTGGTTACGTGTTCAAGTTGGCTGACGATGCTGCTAATCGCGACGGCCGGCCGCTACTTGCACTTGCGCCTACCGTGGCGCGCGAGGACGGCACGGAAACGCCCGCACAAGCAGCCGGGCCAGCCGTCGAAACTGTGCTGCCTGCGCCGCTCCAGGTGACCGCGCCTTCCGAGACGCTGCAAGGCGTTGAGGGATTTGCACCGCAGGTCATTGAGCAAGACGCCGAGGATCGACGCCGTGAAGAAGCGCTCGCCGCGGCGCGCGCGCAGGGTGATCGCCTTGCCGAGCAGGAAATCGCGGCTGAAATCCGGCGACGGGAAACACTCGGCCCTTCGCGCACGCGCAACACCCGCGCTTCCTTGACTGCTGCTTATACCGGCCCGAGGCCAGGCCGGACTTGGCGGCGATAGAACAGAGAGGAATCGAACGTGCTGAAAATTCCTTCGCAAACATAAGCGCTTGAAACGCAGCACTACCGCGCAGGTTGCGCAATGCCCCCATCAATACCCCTTTCAATCTGCTGGCGGCTTGATCTGGCGGCGGCGATCGCGCGGGCGCTGGCTTGCTGAGCGTCTTGGCGACCGGCACGCTGACCGCTGACCCGCGCGAGCGCACCACGTCGGCGGGCAAGGCATTCGCAACGTGCCTGCTGCGTGTTCCTGTCGAAGACGGCGAGCCCTTATTGTGTTCTGCCATCGCGTTCAACGCGGACGCAGTGGCGGCGCTGCTGGGGCTAGCCAAGGGCGATTCCGCGGCAATTGTCGGTCGCGCCAGGCTCGCATCATGGGAAAAGGGCGGCGAGCAGCGCCACGGCCTTTCCGTTGTTGCTGACAGGGTGTTGACCGTTTATCAGGCCGGTAAGCAGCGGAAGGCGGCAGCACACGAGGCTGAGGAAGCGTTGACATGAGTAATCCACGTCCCGGCTTGCCCGAGGCCCAAAAGGTCGCAAGAGCCGTTCTCGCTGCCGTTGCCGCGGCGGAGCAGGCGCGCGACGCCCGTGTGCTTCGCCTTGCGGTGGTCACGGCGCTTCGCCTCATGGATGACTGCGACGACCGGGATGTAGTTGAGGCTGGCATAGATCGGCTTATGGCGCTTGCCCGTCGCCTGGATCCGGGGCCGGGAACCGCAGCGCTGCTCGCCCGAGTTGAATTTCTAGTCGGGGCGCGAGGTCATGCGTGACACGGTTGATACCAAGGTAGCCAAGCTCACCGTAGCGTCGCGCTGTGACCCGCTGGGCCACGATTTCAAGGGGGATGATCGCGAGTCGCCGACTGGTGCCCGGGTAATGACTTGGTGGCCGAAGCTGACCGAAGAACAACTGCGCGAGATCGTGCGTCGCTGCGGCGCTCGCGTGGTGCATCGTGGAATCGCATTCAGCGGCTCGACAGCAGCAGCCCCCGAGACCCCGGCGGGGGGGGTGCGCGAAATCCTGTGCGTTAATAGGGAACCCTCCATTTACTCGAAAAATCCCAAGCCCTAAAAAAATTCCATGCGCCTGATGCTGGCAGACATTGACGCCGTGGTTGCTTCGGTACGGGGCTCGACGTGCTCGCATGACTATCCCGAGTTGCCGGACTGGGTCGCGCGTGCGCTACAGGCGGCGCAGTCCCGCAGCGAATCTGCCCTACAGCGCAGCCGGGAGCGGTCGCAGGCGGTTCGGATCGGCATCAGGCAGGCGGTAGGCGCGCTACCTGTCGGCGTCAACGCCAGGGGCCTTGCTGGCGCCGTGCAGCGGCGCATCGTGCGCAAGGGTCCGGCGCGCTATGGGCTCGCGCGCGTTCCTGACATCGGGACAATCCACGACGTGTTGCGCGAGATGCTGCGAGAGATGCGGGCGGAAAAATAATCACGGGTTTCAGCATCGAAACCTGTTCTTGCGCAGGGTTGTCGGGGTTACGATCATTCCCACGTTGCAATCGGTGCTCAGCCCGAGGTCTGCTGAGACAACGTCACGAAGGAGCGCGAGAGATGCAAGCAGTTCCAGAAACCAAGGCGAAATCAGGGCAGGCAGCCGGCAAGCCCGAAGCGAAGGCCGATGCGAAACCGGAGCTGCAGCCGTTGAGGCGGGGCGATGCGGCCCTGTTTGAATTCACAAACAACGTATGGCGGATCGTGGCGCCGGTTGGGGTAAGCGCGGAGCAGATCGATCTGCATCCGACATTCTTTAATCTGCTCGGTGACGAATTGCGGATGGGCGATGAGGTAAAGGTCATTGCCCGTGATCGCTCGTGGCTCGCGAAGTTTGAAATTCTTGCTTCGGGACCGGGATTCGTCCAGGCAAAACTTGCGTATGTGATGCGCGTCCCGCTGCAGTCTGTCAGTACGGAGAAGAAGTTACCCGACGGGTGGAGCATTGTTGCAACGGATCCGACTGAGCCGCCCGGATTTGTTTGCGTGCATGCCGCCGACGGCAAAAAAATTCTCGATTCCGGAATGCCCTTCCTGACGCACGAGGATGCCCGGCGCGGCCTGCTCGATCACGCCATATTCCGCGAAGAGACGCACACGCGGTATCTACCGTAAGGGGGACACGCGATGGCATTCAGCACTCTTAGCACGGCCCTGTTTCTAACCCAGGAGGGCGATCTTCAAAGCGGCGTTGGTGCGTGGTGGCAGTACTGTTCGAGCGATGCTGCGGCCGACATCTCAGGAACGACCGGCTATTTCAAAGCTGTTGGTGCTGGCGGCATCAGCTCCAGAGTGCTCGGTATGAAGATTGGCGACATCGTCGTCAATATCGAATCAACGGGCGGGGTGACGCCGGGCCGTGTCTCGCTGCACTCTGTGGTGAGCTCGACCGCGGACGGCTCAACGGTCGGTAGCACTTATGGCTATGACTGCAGCGTAAGCGCGGCCGCGACGACGTGAT
>JACQGO010000234.1 GCA_016199485.1 Betaproteobacteria bacterium | reverse complement strand
CTGCTGTCCCATTTCCTGATGCTCGATTACCCGAGGGGAATCCTGCAGTCTCTCGTCGAAATGCCGTGGCCGTTCAACTAATTCGCGGCGACGCATGAAAAGGATCTCTCATGACCATACGGATGCTCCTTCTCGCCTTGCTCGGGCTCGTAACCTCCTTTCTGCCGTTCGTTTCAACGCCGGCGCGAGCGCAGGAGGGACCCGCGCTCGAAAAGCTGGTGCGCCTCGTCGATCAATCCGGCTATACGCCGATCACCAAGCACGCGCCCAATGTGTGGAGCATAGAATTCAGGGGAAAGGTGATGCCGCGCATCGTCGTCATCGTCTCCGGCGGAGGACGCGATGACGAGGTCTTCACCGTGATCGGGGTCGTCATCGCGACACAGAACCGGCTTCCCTCCGGCGCCGAATTCGCGCGCAGCATGCTCAAGATCAATCACCGGCTCGACTACGTGAAGACGCTGCTCGACAGCGACGGGGACCTCGTGGTGAGGACCGAGCTGCGGCTGCGCAACATGGACGGCGACGACTTCCGCAGCATCATCGACCAGATGGTCAAGGCGTCCGATGAGGTCTACCGCGAAATGCGGCCTTTTCTCAGGAACTAGCGGGAAACACGGGCACCAGACAACGCACTACGGCACCGCGCCCGTCAGCCGCAAGAACGGCAGGGAATGACACCGCGGTCCGCCGCTCGCGCCCGGCCGCAAACGGCTGCCCGCGGTGATATGCGCGAGCCCCCTTCCGCGTCCGCGCTTCGCCGTCAGGCGAACCGGGGCTTTTCCCGAGCCCGGCCGCCCACTCGGTTATTTCGAGCCCGGAGGCGGAACGTTGATGCGATCCGGGCTGTAGCGCCGGGAGCGCTCGCGCTGGATCTGCTGCTCGCGCTGGTTTTCCCGCCGCGAGATATCCGCGGCGCTCTCCTGCCGGCCCTGGCCACCCTGCGGCAGATCCGGCTTGCGGAGCCTGTCCACCAGGTCGCGCGCACCGCTCAGATCGGTGCGGCGCCCGCCCGCCGTACCGCTGCTGCGGTTCACGTCGTAGCCGCTCGCGGTGCCGCTGCTGGAACCCGCGCTGTACCCGCTCGCGCTGCCGCTGCTTCTTCCCGTGCTGTAGCTGCTGCTTCCGCCGGAAGACGTGCTGCGACTGGCGGAGCTGCTCGATGAGCTGCCGCTGCTCGAACTCTTGCCTTTGCTCTCTGCCGCGAGCGCGACACCGCCCGTTGCGATCAATCCAGCGGCGATCAAGGCCGCGACCATTCCGTTCAGTTTGCTGCACATGTGACTTCCTCCACACTTCGTTGAGCACGGGATCGGCTGAACTGCCTGCCGTCCGGTCATTGCGATGACAAAGACGCCCATGCCGCAACAAAGTCAGGAGCGTCACGAAACCGTGAAAGGAAGCGATTTCGTCGATCCAACCCCGGTAGCGGGTCAATACCGGAACTGCGAGCGGAACACTGCCTTGATCTGCTGCAGACGCTGCTCCAGACGGAGCATCTCGCTCTCCATGTCGTTGTCGCGCGCCGCGCCGATCGCCTCGTAGAGCGACTCCTTGGCTTCGTTATAGCACGCGGTCGCTTCGGTGGGATTCGTCGCGTCGTACATCCGCGTGTACGCGGCATCGGCCTGCGCCTCGAACTCGTGCACCCGCCGCCATCTCTCGTAGTCGGCGGTGCCGCCGATCACGCGGCCTTTCGGCTTGCCCCGCAGCCAGACGCAGTTGTCCCTGCGGTCGTACTCGAGCCAGTCGCAAGGCGCCGTTGGACCCCGCCCCGAATACGCCACGCAGAGGTCCTCCCACCGTTTCCCGCCGGGAGCGTCGATCAGGCCCTTCAAGCCGCGTTCCTCCCACATGGCAACGACGCCCACCACATCGTCGACGCTCATCGCGCCGTCGCAGTAGAGGTAGTTGTCGTACCACTCGACCGGTCCCAGGTATCCCCCGCCCGGGAGAAATTTCCACGGCGGCGCACCGACGCAGCGTTTGATGTTCGCGATCGGAATCACCACCCTCGCGCATTCAAGCAGGATCGCCATCCCCCCTCTCCCGCCGACTGTGTATCACCAGCTTGTGCCAAGCACGACGAAACGTCAACCGGCAAAGAAATCGCGGTTAACGCCGCGCGCCTCGTACGCTACACCACTCCCCGGCTCGCCCGCTACAGCGCGTCGCACGCGCTCGCACGTGATAAACTGCGTTTCGCAACCCCAGGCGGGCACTGGCCAACAAACCCAAAACCGACGGAACGTGAAACGAGGTGCCAATTGAAGATCCTGGTGCTCCCCGGCGACGGCATCGGCCCTGAAATCACCACCGCCACGCTCACCGTGCTCGACCGCGCAAATGCACGGTTCAAGCTCGGGCTCGAGTGGCAGACCGAGGAGATCGGGCTCGTAACCTTGAAGAAGCACGGCACGACGCTGCCGCCGCAGGTGATGGAACTCGCGCGGCAGGCGCCGGGCATCATCCTGGGGCCGATCTCGCACCTCGACTACCCGCCGCGCGAGCAGGGCGGCGTCAACGTGTCCGGGGAGCTGCGTGTCAAGCTCGATCTCTACGCCAACATCCGCCCCGCGCGCTCGCGTCCCGGCCTCGCTCCGGGAGCAAAGCCGATGGATCTGGTGATTTACCGCGAGAATACCGAAGGTTTCTACGCCGACCGCAACATGTATGCGGGCGGCGGCGAGTTCATGCCGACGGAGGACGTCGCTCTCGCGGTACGCAAGGTGACGGCGCGACAGTGCAGCCGCATCGCGCGCGCGGGGTTCGCGGCGGCGGTACTGCGCAGAAAGAAGGTGACCGCGGTGCACAAGGCGAACGTGCTCAGAATCTCCGACGGGCTGTTCCTGCGCGAAGTGCGCAAGGTCGCGCAGGAGTTTCCGCAGGTCGTGCTCGAGGAAGCGATCGTGGATGCAATGGCGGCGCTGCTGGTGCGCGATCCGGGCCGCTTCGACGTGATCGTCACCGGCAACATGTTCGGCGATATCCTTTCCGACGAGGCGTCGGAGCTATCAGGCAGCCTGGGGCTTGCCGGGTCGGTCAACGCGGGAGATGACCGCTGTGTCGCGCAGGCACAGCATGGATCCGCACCCGATATCGCGGGCCAGGACCGCGCGAACCCCACTTCGCTGATTCTGTCGGCGGCGATGCTGTTCGAGTGGCTCGCCGGGCGGCACCGCAACGACGCGCTGGCCAGGGCGGCGCAGAGCATCACGCAGGCGGTGGACGAAACGCTCGCCGGCCCGGCCACACGCACGCGGGACATCGGAGGGACGCTCGGCACGCAGGCGTTCGCCGCCGCCATCGCCGCGAAGATCTGACGGCGCGTGGCAGAATCGATAACATTGGCCGCAGATGAGCGCCGATAGACGCCGAGAGAAACCATAAAATCAAGCCACGGAGGACACGGAGTTCACAGTAATCGTGGACAACCGGCCGAGCGGCGTCATGCCGGGAATGGTGGTGTCCAAATCGGCGCCCGATGGTTACAACCTGCTTTACAACGGCGCCGCGCACTGGCTCGCGCCGTTTTTGCAACGGGTGCCGTACGATCCGGTGAAAGATTTTTCACCGATCACATTGACGGTCAGCTCGCCCAACGTTCTGCTCGTGAATCCATCGTTGCCCGTAAAGTCGGTAAAGGAGTTGATCGCCCTGGCGAAGGCCAGGCCGGGAGAACTCAACTACGGCGCCTCGGGAACGGGCTCGTCGATTCATCTCGCAGCAGAATCATTCAAGGCCATGGCCGGCGTTGACATCGTCCACATCAATTACAAAGGCGCGGGAGCGGTGATCAGCGACCTCATCGCCGGCCAGGTGCAGCTTGCATTCATAAGCTCCGGTACGGCGGCGCCGCACGTGAAGTCGGGAAGATTGAGAGCGTTGGCGGTTGGAAGCGCCCGGCCGTCCGCGTTCTTTCCCGGTTTGCCCACAGTGGCGGCCTCGGGCCTGCCTGGTTATGAATCGGCGTCAATTTTCGGCTTGTTCGCGCGGGCCGGAACGCCTGCAACGCTGGTCAATCGACTGAACCGGGAAATCGTGACGGTCCTCGACCAGCCATCCGTGAAAGAGCGGTTTTTCAACGCAGGAATCGACGTTGTCGGCAGCTCGCCGGAAGAGCTCGCGGCGACGGTGAAATCGCAAATGGCCAGGTTAGGGAAGGTCATCAAGGACGCCGGCATCCGCGCCGAATAAGAGCCGGATATCGAGCGCGGTCTGTCAAAGGCCCCCGCCAAAGACGGCGCGCGATCGGTGCATTGCGATCGGATCAACGACCGGGGACACATGTATATCGTCGATTCTCAAGTTCATATCTGGGCCGCCAACACGCCGGAGCGTCCCTGGCCAACGGGCAGGCATGCGCCGCACAGGCACGTGCCGTTTACAAAGGATGACCTGTTGCGCGAGATGCAAGCAGCCGGAGTGCACCGCGCGATCGTCGTACCGCCGGGATGGGAGGGCGAACGCAATGACGTGGTGCTCGAGGCGGCGCGATTGCATCCGGATCGTTTTGCCGTCATGGGCCGCTTCGACGCCGAGGCGCCCGGTGCCCTGTCGCTTGTCGCAACGTGGCGTCAGCAGTGCGGCGTGCTGGGAATGCGCATCACTTTCGCGGGACCATCGAAGTACGCACGCCCGCTCACGGAGGGGCGCCTCGAGGGACTCTGGCGCGAGGCGGAAAAAGCCGGCGTGCCGATCATGATGTCGGTGCCGCCTGCACACCTGCATCTCGCGGACCGCATTGCGGAGCGCCATCCGGCAAGGAATGGATCATGGGACGCAGTTTGTGCGAGTGGCTGGGATGGAAGCTGCCGTAGCCGGTTCGCCGACCAGAAGTTTTTCGAGACGACATCGTCACGGGGAGCGGGCAACGAATGAAGATCACGAAGGTGGAGACGATCGTCGTCAACGTGCCGATGATCATCGACGAGAGGGCGCTGCCGATGTCGCGCGGCGTCGCCCGGACCAGTATGGACACGCTGCTGGTACGTATCGACACCGACGAGGGCGTTACGGGTTGGGGCGAAGGCTTCGGGCACCGCATATTTACGGCCACGCGAGCCGCAATCGACTCCTTTATCGGCAGCCTTTGCATTGGCCGCGATCCCACCGCGATCACTGCGCTGATGGACCAGCTGCAGCGAAACGTTGGCGGAGTCGGCCGCAACGGACCCGCGATGTACGCGCTATCCGCGATCGACATCGCCCTGTGGGACATCGCCGGCAAGCTCGCGGGGCTGCCACTGTATCGCCTGCTCGGCGGCTCGCCGCGCAAGGACTTGCCGGCCTACGCGAGCCTGCTACGCTATGGAGAGCCCCGGGCCGTTGCGCATACCGTGGAGACGGCTCTCAAGCGCGGCTACCGTCACATCAAGCTGCACGATATCGCGGTCGCCCCCATTAAAGCCGGGCGGGATGCCGCCGGCCCCGAAGTGTCGATCATGGTCGACTGCAGCTGCGCATGGTCGGTCGACCAGGCCGTCGATATGGCGAAGAAGCTCGAGCCGCTCGATCTCACGTGGCTGGAGGAACCCGTCTGGCCGCCCGAGGATTACGCGGGACTTGCGCGAGTGCGGACCCAGGGCGGAATTCCGATCGCAGCCGGAGAAAACGGGATCCTATCCGACTTCAAAAGCATGTTCCAGGCGGGTTCGATCACCTATGCGCAGCCGAGCGTTACCAAGGTGGGCGGTGTAGCCGAGATGCGCAAGGTCATGGCGCTCGCTGACGCTTTCGGCGTGGCTGTCGTTCCGCATTCCGCGTACTTTGGTCCGGGGCTGCTCGCGTCTATTCATTGCCTCGCCGCCATGCCGAACGAGAGTCTGGTCGAGCGTTACT
>JACQGO010000233.1 GCA_016199485.1 Betaproteobacteria bacterium | reverse complement strand
TTCGCGCTCGACCTCGCTTCACCCGGCAGTGCGCCCCGCCTCGTATGCCTGGAGATGGCAGTACGCCGTGCGCAGCAGCGGCGCGGTGACGCCGTGACCGCGCGCGCGGGCGAGCATGTCGCCGATGATGTGATCGCCCTCGATCGGTCCGCCGCGCTCGATGTCTCGCAGCATGGACGCGGTGAAGGCCGAATCGTGCTCGGTGAGCAGAGCCCGGCAGCGGGCCAGCACCTCCGCGCGCGGCGTGTGGCCGGAGGCGGTCGCCACCTGCCGGCATTCCTCGAGCATTTCCAGCATGAGCGCTTCGCCGTCGGCGGCCTTCATGATCCGTCCGACGCCGGCGCGCATCAGGCACGTCATGCCGGCGAGGGTGGCGAGAAACACGAATTTCTCCCACAGCTCGAGGTTGATGTCATCCGAGAGCCGCGAGTCGAACCGCGCCCGGGCGCAGATCGCGGCGAACTCCTCGCAGCGCGGCGAAGGCGGGCCGCTGCGCTCGCCGAAGATCAGCGAGTGCACCCGGTTGAGATGGTGGATTTCTCCTTCCGGCGTCAGGGTGGCCGCGATTTGCGCCACACCCCCAAGCACGCGTTCGGGGCCGAAGCGCGCCGCGAGCACGTCCACGTGGCGCAGGCCGTTCAGCGTCGGCAGCACCGCCGCGTGTCTGCCGACCGCAGGTGCAATCGCGGCGATCGCGCCGTCGAGATCGTAGGCTTTGCACGCGATGATGACGAGATCGTAGATCGGCTTGACGCATTCCCCGGTGACCGCGGCCACCGGCCGCTTGATGTCGCCGTGCGGGCTCTTCACGACGAGACCATGCTCGACGAGTTGCTGCGCGCGCCGCGGCCGCACGAGAAACGTCACGTCCGCGCCGGTTTCGGCGAGCCGCCCGCCGAAGTAGCCGCCGGTGCCGCCCGCGCCCAGCACGAGGATTTTCATCGCCATTTCCACGGCAGCCGACATGCAGCAAGCGCTCACCGGGCGGCCGGCGCAGCCGCTTCCACGCGGCGCTGCGGGCGGGGCGCGAGAACCTGGCAGGTCTGGCGCGCGATGACGATTTCCTCGTTGGTGGGGATCACCCACGCCGATGCGCGCGCTCTTTTGCGCGTGATGCACGCGGCGCCGCGTGCGTTGGCGGACGCATCGAGATCGATGCCGAGCCACGCGGACTGCTCGCATACGCGGGCGCGGATTTCCGCGGCATGCTCGCCGATGCCGCCGGTGAAGACGAGCGCGTCGAGCCCGCCGAGCGCGGCCGCGAGGGAGCCCAGTTCGCGGCACGCGCGGTAGACGAACAGCGCCACCGCTTCCCGTGCGTGAGGATGGTCGGCGGCGAGCAGCACGCGCATGTCGGCGGAGAGCCCTGAAACGCCCAGCAGCCCCGAGCGATTGTAGAGCAGGTCGTTCACTTCCTGCGGGCTCATCCCTTTTTCCTGGATGAGGTAGAGCAGTACGCCGGGATCGAGCGCGCCGCTGCGGGTGCCCATCATCAGGCCTTCGAGCGCGGTGAAGCCCATGGTGGTGGCGACGCTCGTGCGCGCGCGCATCGCGCACATGCTGGCGCCCGCGCCGAGATGCGCCACCACGACGCGTCCGTCCGCGTTCGTTCCCAGGTACTCGGGCAGCACCGCCGCGATGTATTCGTATGAAAGGCCGTGGAAGCCGTAGCGTTTGACGCCGGCGGCGTTGAACTCACGCGGCAGCGCGAAGAGCTGCGCCATCGGCGGCTGGGTGCGGTGAAACGCGGTGTCGAAACACGCGACCTGGGGAATGCCCGGATCGAGCTTCATGATCGCCAGGATCGCCGCGAGTTCGTACGGCTCGTGCAGCCGCGCGAGCGGGATCAGGCTCTCGAGCGTGCGGATGACTTTCTCGTCGATCAGCACCGGCGTGGCGTAATCCTCCCCGCCGTGTACCACGCGGTGGCCGGCGCCGACCAGGCGGCATCCCTGCATGCTGTCCTGCAGCCAGTCGAGCAGCAAGGCGAGCGCCTCCGCGTGCGCGAAACGGCCGTTGCCGGAGGGTACCGGGGTGGCGAGCGCCGTGCCGTCGTGGCGCCACGCGTGAAACCGCGGCACGTGGCCGATGCCCTCGATCTGACCGCGGAAGATGACGCCCGTTTTCCAGTTGCCCTCGACCGGATAGAGCGCGAACTTTATGCTCGACGAGCCTGCGTTGACGACGAGGACGGTGTCGTTCACGCCGCGCGGTTTCTGCAATGGTGCGCCCACAGGCAGGCGACCGCGGTGGACGCGGTACGGGCAGCCGGGCTGTCGGCGCGGCTGGTGAGGATGACCGGCACGCGGGCGCCGACGACGACCCCGGCGGCGAGCGCGCCGGAGAGGTAGACGAGCTGCTTGTAGAGCATGTTGCCCGCTTCGAGGCCGGGCACGATCAGGATGTCGACTGCGCCGGAGACCGGGGAGTCGATTCCCTTCGTCCTCGCCGCCGCGGCGGAGATCGCGTTGTCGAACGCGAGCGGCCCGTCGAGCGTGCCCCCCGTGATCTGGCCGCGCTCCGCCATCTTGCACAGCGCTGCCGCGTCGATCGTGGAGGGGATGTCGGGGTTTACCGTTTCCACCGCGGAGAGCAGCGCGACCTTGGGCGCCGCGATGCCGATCGCGTGGGCGAGATCGATGGCGTTCTGCACGATGTCGCGCTTGACGCGAAGCTCGGGCGCGATGTTGACCGCCGCGTCGCTCACGAGCAGCAGCCGGTCGTGGCCCGGCACGTCGATTGCGAAGACATGGCTGATGCGCCGCTCGGTCCTCAAGCCTGCCTCGCGCGACACGAGGACCCCCATCAACTCGTCGGTGTGAAGGCTTCCCTTCATCAGCACCTCGGCGCTGCCGGCGCACGCGAGCTCCGCGGCGCGGGCGGCAGCGGCGACCGGGTCCGCGACGTCGATCAACCGGCGCGACCCGAGATCGATCCCCGCGGCTTTGGCGAGCGAGCGAATTTCCCTTTCGGGCCCGACCAGCGTCGGCTCGATCAGCCCTTGCTGCGCCGCCTCGAACGCCCCCGCCAGAGCGTCGCGGCTGCACGGAAAAACCACCGCCGCAGGCACCGCGCCGAGCGCGCGCGAACGGTCGATCAGCTTCTGGCAGCGGCCGTACTTGGCGCTCAACTCGACCCCTTTTCCTCCCGTCCGCCGCGCGCGTCCCGCGGACGGCTAAATCATTGAGTTTAAAGCGTGTCATTATAGCCGAACGATGCCGCGCGGACCGCTACGCGCGGTGCTTGAATTCCGCTGGCGCGCCCTCATATTCCCCGGCGTCGGGTCTAAGTATTTCAGGTATAATCCATTTCTTCTTTTTGGGGGGCGATCATGCCGATATACGAATACCGCTGCGCATCGTGCGGCTTCCAGAAGGAATACCTGCAGAAGGTCACCGATGCGCTGCTCACCGTGTGCCCAGAGTGCGGCCAGGACGCTTTCAACAAGCTCGTCAGCGCCGCGGGATTTCAATTGAAGGGCACCGGCTGGTATGCAACCGATTTCAAGGACAACGGCTCCAGGCCCGCGAAGCGGGACGACGGGGGAGAGAAGGCCGTGAAGCAGGAAGGCAAAGGCGACAAGACCGCGAAGGAGGAATCTGCCGCCGCCCCGACCTGCGGTGCGGGCGCCTGCCCGGCGTGCTCGTGAAACGCTACTTCGTCACGGGGCTGCTGATCTGGGTCCCGCTGGTCATCACTCTGTGGGTGCTCAACCTCCTGGTGGGCACCATGGATCAGACGCTGCTGCTCGTGCCGGAGAATCTGCGCACCGAGAAATGGCTCGGCGTGCACATTCCCGGGATGGGAGCGGTGCTGACCCTGGTGGTGGTGTTCGTGACCGGGGTGCTCGCCGCAAACTTCATCGGACAGAGGCTGGTCGCTTTCTGGGAAGGCGTGCTTGCGCGCATCCCGGTGGTGAACTCGATCTACAACGGCGTCAAGCAGGTCAGCGATACGGTGCTTACGCCGGGCGGGCAGGCGTTCCGCAAGGCGCTGCTCGTGCAGTACCCGCGCCAGGGCTCGTGGACGATCGCGTTTCTGACCGGCGTGCCGGGCGGGGACGTCGTGAATCACCTGAAGGGCGAATACGTGAGCGTCTACGTGCCCACCACGCCCAACCCGACCTCGGGCTTCTTTCTGATGATGCCGAAGGCGGACGTGGTCGAGCTCGACATGACCGTGGACGAGGCGCTGAAGTACATCATCTCGATGGGCGTGGTCGCGCCCAACGGCAACGGCCGCAGAAACGGCCGCAGGCTCTTCAAGCAAGACACCGGCAGGCAGCCGCAGGCCGTGAATCAATAGCGCGGCGGGTGCACCGCCGCGGGCGATCCTCGCTTCAAATCCAAAGCGTGTGACAGACTATGCGTACTGAATATTGCGGGCTGATCAGCCGCAGGCATCTCGGCCAGGTGGTGACGCTCTGCGGCTGGGTCCACCGCCGGCGCGACCACGGCGGAGTGATCTTCATCGACCTGCGCGACCGCGAAGGGCTGGTGCAGGTGGTGTCCGACCCCGATAACGCGGTCACCTTCGGCATCGCCGACCGGCTGCGCCACGAGTACGTGATCGAGGTGACGGGCAGGGTGCGCGAGCGTCCTCAAGGCACGGTCAATCCCAACCTCACGAGCGGCGAGGTCGAGGTGCTCGCCGAGCGCATCGGGATCCTCAACCCCTCGCTTACGCCGCCGTTCCTGATGGACGAGGAGCATCTCTCGGAGCAGGTGCGCCTCGAGTACCGCTTTCTCGACCTGCGCCGCCCGCAGATGCAGAAGAACATGCGCCTGCGCTACCACGTGACGATGGCGGTGCGCGGCTTTCTCGACCACCACGGCTTCATCGACATCGAGACGCCGATGCTCACGCGCTCGACCCCGGAGGGCGCGCGCGACTATCTGGTGCCCTCCCGCATCCATCCGGGGCATTTCTACGCGCTGCCGCAGTCGCCGCAGTTGTTCAAGCAGTTGCTGATGATCGCGGGCTTCGACCGCTATTACCAGATCGTCAGATGTTTCCGTGACGAGGACCTGCGCACCGACCGCCAGCCGGAGTTCACCCAGATCGACGTCGAGACCTCGTTTCTCGACCAGCACGCGATCATGGTGCTGGTGGAGGAGCTGATCCGCCACGTGTTCAAGGAGGTGCTCGAGGCCGACCTGCCGGATCCTTTCCCGCGCTTCACCTACGCGCAAGCGATGGCGCTCTACGGCTCGGACAAGCCCGATCTGCGCGTGCCGCTCAAGCTCACCGAGCTCACCGACCTCATGAAGGGCGTCGAGTTCAAGGTGTTCGGCGATGCGGCGCGGCTCGCCGACGGGCGGGTGGCGGCGCTGCTCGTGCCGCAGGGCGGCGGGCTCACGCGCGGGGAGATCGATGCCTGCACCGAATTCGTGAGGATCTACGGCGCCAAGGGGCTCGCCTACATCAAGGTCAACGCGCTCGAGAAGGGCGTCGGCGGGGTGCAGTCGCCGATACTGAAATTCCTGCCGCAGCCGGTGATCAGGGCCATCCTCGAGCGCACCGGCGCACGCGACGGCGATCTCGTCTTTTTCGGCGCCGACCGGGCGAAGGTGGTGAACGAGGCGCTCGGCGCGCTGCGCGTGAAAATCGGCCACGAGCGCGGGCTCGCCGAGCACGGCTGGCGCCCGGCATGGGTGCTCGACTTCCCGATGTTCGAGTGGGACGAGGAAGCGAAGCGCTGGGTCGCGATGCATCACCCGTTCACCTCGCCCGCCGACGGCCACGAGGACCTGCTCGAAACCGATCCCGGCGCAGCGCACGCGAAGGCTCACGACATGGTGCTGAACGGCTGGGAGATCGGCGGCGGCTCGGTGCGGATCCACCGCCAGGACGTGCAGTCGAAGGTCTTCCGCGCGCTCGACATCGGCCCCGAGGAAGCGCAGGCGAAGTTCGGCTTTTTGCTCGAGGCGCTGCAGTACGGCGCGCCGCCGCACGGCGGCATCGCGTTCGGGCTCGACCGCATCGTGGCGCTGATGGCGGGCGCGGAGTCGATCCGCGACATCATCGCGTTTCCCAAGACGCAGCGCGCGCAGTGCCTGCTCACGCACGCGCCGAACGCGGTGGACGAGGAGCAGCTCAAGGAGCTGCACGTACGGCTGCGCACGCCGCAGGCGACGAGCGCGTGAAGCACGCTGCGCCGGGGCGGGCGCGTCGCCCGGCGTGCGCCGCTGCGGGTTACCGCAAGCCGCCATTCCGCGCCGATGCGAGGCGCGGCACCGGCGCGCGTGATCCGTGCGGAGAAGTTCGTCCTGCCGCGGGGTCAATCGAGAGCAGGGGAGGATGAAAAACGATGACCAGGAACGCTGCAAACGCGCCGCCCAAGCCGGACCAGGAGCTGGTCGACATCGCGACCTACGTCTGCGAATACCGGATCGAGGAACAGGCGGCATTCGCCGCCGCGCGCAGATGCCTCCTCGATGCTCTGGCGTGCGCGTTCGAGGCGCTGGAATATCCCGCGTGCACCAAGCTTCTCGGGCCCGTCGTGCCGGGCGCAACCTTGCGGCACGGGGCGCGCGTGCCCGGAACGGGTTATGAGCTCGACCCGGCCACGGCGGCGTTCAGCATCGGCACCATGGTGAGATGGCTCGACTTCAATGACACGTTCACTGCGGCGCAGGGCAGCCATCCCTCGGACAACCTGGCGGGCATCCTCGCCACGGCGGATTACCTAAGCCGGCAGCGCATGCTGGCGCGGCGCGAGCCGCTGCTGATGAAGGAGGTGCTCGAGGCTCTCATCAAGGCGTACGAGATCCAGGGCTGTCTGGGCATAGAGAACGATTTCAACGCGGTCGGCGTGGATCACATCATCCTCACCCGGGTCGCCGCGGCGTCGGTCGTCACGCGCATGCTCGGAGGGAGCTTCGACGAGGTCCTGAACGCGGCGTCGAACGCGTGGCTCGATGCGAGTCTGCGGGTGTACCGGCAGGCGCCGGGGACCGGCCCCCGCAAGGGGTGGGCCGCGGCGGACGCCTCGGCG
>JACQGO010000231.1 GCA_016199485.1 Betaproteobacteria bacterium | reverse complement strand
GCGATTCGAGCGATCACCGCTGCGATGTGGCGATGCTGGTCGATGAAGAGACGGGTTCGCACACGAACTCCGGCGACTTCGTCCTCGAGCGCGGCAGCATGGAAGCGCACGTGCTCAAATGCCTGCGCGCCCGCTACCGGCGCGTCGAGACCGTTCCGTTCGGCCCCGACGTCGTGGAGACGATGCAGCGGCTGCGCGAGATCGATCCCGGGATCGTGTTCAACGTCACCGAATGGGTGCGCGGCGACCGCAGGCTCGACCACGCGATCACCGGGCTGCTCGAGATCATGGAATTGCGCTACACCGGGACCGGCCCTGTCGGTTTGCAGCTTGCCCGCGACAAGGCGCTCTCCAAGCAGATCGTCGCTGCGCTGGGCGTGGCGGTGCCGCGCCATTTCGTGGTGAACGGCGGCGGGGTGCGGCGGCACGGGCTGCCGTTCCCGGTTGTCGTGAAGCCCCAGTACGGCGACGGCTCGGACGAGATCGGCAAGCGGTCGGTCGTGCACAACGAACGCGAGTTCCGCGCGCGGGTGAAGGCGCTGCGCGCGCGCAGCGGCGAGCCGCTCGTGTGCGAGGAGTTCGTTCCCGGGCGGGACCTGTTCGTGGCGCTGCTGGGCAATACGCCGCAGGTGCTGCCGGCGATCGAGCTGGTGATCGGCAGGAAGGATGCCGCGATGCCGCGGATCTTCACCTATCGCCTGAAGCACGACCAGCGCTACCGGGCGAGGTGGCGCGCCCATTGCCGCCGCGCGCGGATCGACCCGGCGGTCGCGAGGACGATAGCCGCGGCGAGCAGCAAGATCTTCCACGCGCTGCAACTACGCGATTACGCGCGGCTCGATTTCCGGTTGACCGGCGAGAACCGGCTCGTATTCCTCGAGGCCAACCCGAACCCCGATCTCGCGCCGCACACCTTGGGCAGGAACCGGTGCTTCGTCGGCTTCGAGTACCCGGATCTCATCAGGCGCATCGTCGAGACGGCGCGCCGGCGATACCGGGGGGGCGGCTGACTCGGCGCGCGTGCCGCCGGTGTTGATCAGGGCCCGGCGGCGTCGGGCGGCTTCCGGCAGCCCACTACTCGCGGCCGCCGCATGATGTTACGTTCGGTGTGCCCCGTCAGGCGGAAACGACTGCCTGGCAGGACTAACGCTGAAAAACCATCTCGGCCGAGGTCGTTATCGTCGCGATGCGCTGCATCTGCTCGATGACCGCCTGGTGCTGTGCCTCGGTGAGCGCGCAGCAGCAGTCTTCGAGCACCACGATGTCGTAATCGCGGTCGTGACCGTCTTTCGCTGCGGACAGGACCGCTCCACTGGTGGAAACGCCGGACACGACGAGCCTGCGGATGCCGTTGGCGCGCAGAATGGCTTCCAGCGGGGTCGCGTAGAACGGGCTCACGCGGTGCTTGACGATGTCGAAATCCCCGGGCTGCGGCGCGAGCGCGGGATGCACTTCGGTGCCCCACGTGCCGAGCTTGAACAGTCCGGCCTTCCTGGCGCCCTGGAACAGTTTCGAGGTGGGCGGGCACTCGCGGTAATCCGGCGAGAAGCCCACGCGCACGTAGCCGATCTTGACACCGGCAGCACGCGCCTTGCGCAGCGCTTCCGCGGTATTGGGTATCGTCCGGCGCCGGGCGAGTTCCGGCCCGTACCCCTTCTTGCCGTTGGGGCCGTCCTCATGGACGATGTCGTTGATCATGTCGAGGACGAGGAACATCGTGTCGCTGGCCATGGCGGTATCTCCGGGAAGTGTACGAACGAGGCCTCAGCGCACCGGCGGCAATTCGAGATCGCACACCGTGCCGTCGGTCGGGATCCTGGTGTTGACATCCTTCGCGGGCAGCATCACGGTCGCGAACCCGGGCGAGGTCAGCTCGCCGCGCTGGTTGGTGCCCTTCATTTCGATGTCGACCAGCGCGCAGCGGTCCTTCACGTACTTCTTCACGATCGTGCCGTTGATGAAGGTGGTGTCTCCCTGCAGGTTGAACATGCGTGCTTCCATGCGCAGGCGCTTCAGCACCGCGTCGTCTCCCATCCAGTTGGTGATCGCAGTCGCGAACCAGCACGCGCGCTGCGGCAGGTAATCGTACATGCCCGGCACGCCGACTTTTCTGGCGAAATCCTCGCGGTGATGGCCGATGCCGGTGTACTCGACGCCGCCGCCCGCCGCGCGGACGTAGTGCTTCGGGTGCCGGGCTGCGTGCCTGAGCAGCGCGCCGTGCGCGGCGCCGCGCCCGGATGCGATCACGAACGCCATGGTATCGGAGAGCGACAGCGGGCCGCGCACGATCTCGTCGATCGCGTCGCCGACTTTGGCATCGTCCCAGTAACGCGTTTGTGCTCCGCGGACGTGCGAGGGCTCCGCGAGCGTTTTCTCGTCGATCGCCCTGCGTTCCTCCCCGGTGTAGACGTGGGTCTTGATCTCCCGGTACTTGCCCTTCTCGCGGGAGGCCTTGCGCTCGTGGCGCGCGGTCAGGCCCAGCGCGCGGCACAGCACCTCGTCGCGCTGGTTGGTGTAGGTCGATTCCAGATACTGCATCACCATGCGGCCGGAGAACTTCGACGGTTTCTCCTGCACGTCGAGCACGCGGTTCCAGATGTTGATACGATCCCCGGGCCGCACGTTGCGGAAGAACTCGCAGTCGATCGCCACGCCGAATCCGTGGACGCCGGCAAGCCCCCAGTACGAGCGGCCGGGCCAGTGATGCGTCCACGGGAAGCACGGGTGCGCAATCAGCCCGCCGAAGCGCGTCCAGCGCGCGTACTCCTGGTCGCGGAACAGGGGATTGAGATCGCCGATGCCGTTGGCGAAGATGGTGATCGAATCGACGCTCGCGTCGCGCAGGAACTGCTCCGGCCGCAACTTCGCGCCGATCAGCGCGCGCGCCGCGGCGAGCGCCTCGTCGGTGATCCTCCCCTCCGCGGCTTCTTCCGTGATGCCGAGATCGGCTTGCTGGTTCATGGTGGTTCTCCTCTGTTCAATCAGCTTCGCTGCGGTGCCGTGGCGTACGCCGCGGCGGGAGCGGGCCGGCGCGCGAGCGCGGCTCGCATCGCGGGTATGACTTCGGTCAGGGTGGCCGCGACTGCGACGCCCGCGTCGGAGAGCAGCGTCACCTTGGCGGCGTGACCGTCCGCCCGCGAGCCGATCAGTGCGGCAGCGTGCCCCATTTTCTTCCCCGGCGGCGCGGTGCGCCCGACAATGAGCGCAGCGACCGGCTTGGCTTCCGCGCGCGCGGCGTACCACGCGACCTCGTCTTCGTCGGAGCCGCCGATCTCGCCGAGGTAGAGGAGCGCTTCGGTTTCGGGGTCATCGTGGAACAGCGCGAGCGCTTCGGCCGCGGTCGTGCCCTTGACCGGGTCGCCGCCGATGCCGATCACCGTGGACTGGCCGATGCCGGCGAGCGTCAGGCGCTTGCAGCATTCGTAGGAGAGCGAGCCGCTGCGGGAGATGACGCCGACCGGCCCGCGGCCGTAGCAGAAAGAGGGCATGAAGCCGAGTTTCGCCTTGCCCGGCGAGATGATGCCCGGCGTGTTGGGACCGACGAATGCCGCGCTGTGGGCGCGCGCCGCGGCGCGCAACTCGATCGCGTCCTGCACCGGCAGCTCGTCGGCGGTCGCGACCACCAGCCGGCAGCCTCCCTCGATCGCTTCGAGCGCCGCGCCCAGCACCGCCGCCGGCGGGACGAACACGATAGCGGTATCGGCGCCCGTCGTCTCGCGCGCGGCGCGCACGCTGCCGAAAACCGGCACGCCGCCGACCTCCGCGCCTTCGCGGCCGGGCGACACGCCGGCGACAACCTGCGTGCCGTAGCGCCGCGCGTCCTCCACAAAGAAGGTGCCCATGTGCCCGGTGATGCCCTGGATCAGCACGCGGTTGCCGCGGTCGAGCAGTATGCTCATCGCGCCCCCTTTGCCAGTCTTACCGCCTCGGCGACCGCGTCCTCCAGCCGGTCATGGTTGCGCGCCCCGAACCCGCCCAGGATCGCCGGCACCTGGTCGACGTTGGTGCCGTCGAGCCGGAACACGACGGGTTTCGCGCTCTTGCGCTCGCGCATGATCTCCTTCATCGAGTTCGCGACGCGCTGCATCTGCGTGCCGCCCCCGAAGACGCTGACCAAGATCACCTTCACCTGCGGATCGGCGTCGAGCAGCGCGAACGCCGGGCGATAGCCGCGCGTGGAAGTGGGGCCCGGGCTGCAGTCGAGGAAGCATGCCGGGCGCCCGCCGAACTCCGCGATCATGTCCATCGCGGCCATCGTCATTCCCGCCCCGCCCGAGATCAGGCCGATGTCGCCGTCGAGCCGCACGTACATATGCTGCATGTCGAGACAGCCGCGCAGGAGCTTGCCCGCGCGCCGCTTCGCTTCCTCGCGCGCCGCGCGGATCTGCTCGTTGCGAAACGCGGCCCACTCGTCGCGCACGACCTTCGCGTCCGCTGCGACGAGCTCGCCGCCGGCGAGCACCGCGAGAGGATTGATCTCGATGGTGGTGCAATCGTGGGCGGCCGCGGCGCGCACCAGCCGCTGCGCGAGCGCAACCACCTTTTCGCGCAACTGGTAGTCGGACTCCGCGCCGGCGAGCGCGTGGCGCAGCTCGTGCGCGCGGAAGCGCTGCGCGGCGCCGACCCCGTAGCGCACCGGCGGCGGACCGTCCTCGATGTCGATGCCGCCCTTTGGGGCATAGATTACCGCGTAACCGTCGGCCCTGCCGTCCACCGTCACCGAAAGATAAAGCTCGCGCTCGATCGCGAGCCACGGCTCGATGAGCAGCGCGCGCGGCCGCTCTTCGCCGAACACGGTGTCGAACAGTTGCCGCGCACACGCGACCATCGCCTGCGGCGTCTCCGTGCGCAGCACGCCGCCGCGCTTGCCACGGCTTCCGCTCGCGACCTGCGCCTTCACTGCCACCGGGTAGTGCTCGACGCGATCCGCAATTTTCTCCACGGCTCGCCCATTGCGCGGCACCACGATGCCGTCGGGCACGTTGACTCCCGCCGACCGCAGGAGCTGCTTGCCTTGGTACTCGAGCATCATCATGGCGGTTACCGGCTTTTCCCCTGTTCCGGCCACGGCATACGCGGCGGGCCGGCCAAATCTCCATCGAGTGCGCGTGAAGCGTAATGTGGAACACGCCACGCGACGGGTTTCGTGAGCGCCAACTATACGGCCTCGCGCTTATGCATACAAACAATGAAAAGTTATACTAATAGAAGTCTATGTTATAGGAAGCGGAGCGATGACGCTGCAACAACTGCGCTACTTGAGCGAGGTGGCGCGCCGTGATCTCAACATCTCGAAGGCGGCGGAGACGTTGCACATCTCGCAACCGGGGCTGAGCCGCCAGCTCCAGCTGCTCGAGGAGGAGCTCGGCGTCGAGCTTTTCGTGCGCAACAGCAAGCGGCTGGTGAAACTCACCCAGCCCGCGGAGGCGATCGTCGCGATCGCGCGGCGCATGCTGGAGGATGCCGACAACATCCGCGCGGTGGGCCGCGAGTTCGCAGGCGAAGCGCGCGGCAGTTTCACCATCGCGACCACCCACACCCAGGCGCGCTATGCGCTGCCGGGGGTGCTCAGGCGTTTCACCACGCGCTACCCGCAGGTCAAGGTGAGCCTGCGCCAGGGCACGCCGACCGAGGTGTCGCACCTGGTGCGCGCCGGGCACGCCGATATCTCGATTGCGACCGAGCCGGTGGAGGCAATCCCGGGGCTGGTGCTGCTACCCTGTTATCGGCTTCACCGCATCGTGCTCGTCCCGGCGCGCCACCCGCTGCTGCGCGCGAAGCGGCTCACGCTCGAGAGACTCGCGCGGTTTCCGCTGATCACCTACGATTACGCGTTCATCGGCCGCTCGAAGATCACGCGCGCCTTCGAGGCGAGAGGGCTCGCGCCGAACATCGTGCTCAACGCGATCGATGCCGATGTGATCAAGACCTACGTGGAATTCGGGCTGGGCATCGCGATCCTCCCGGGCATGGCCTACGAGCGGCGGCGCGACAGGGGGCTGCGCGCGCTCGACGCAAGCCACCTGTTCGAGCCGAACACGATCCATGTCGGCATCCGCCAGAACCACTATCTGCGCGGCTACATGTACGCTTTCATCGAGATGTTCGCGCCGCACCTGAAGCGCGCGGTGGTCGAGAAAGCGATCAGCGAGGCGGCTTCGCGCGCGCGGGCGGCAGCCGGGGAAGGCTCCTGACGCGGGGAGGCATGAGACACGTTTCGCATGCCCGTGCCCGTACAACGGGAGACCTCTGCCCGCGTCGCTGCCGGGCCGCTCGTTTCTTCGGGAAACGCGAGCAGATGGCGCTCGAGTCCCGGAAATGCCCGCGTGCGTTAAACTGTCGAAGATCATGGCCACACATTTTTTCCCGGCCTTCCGTCTTCTTCATCGCCAGCGGGGCTTCGGTCCGCATTACATGATGCTGCTGGCGATGGCGGCGGGCTTGCTGCTCGTCGCCATGTGTGCCGTCTGGTTCCTGCGCGCGGTGCGTAGCGAGGACTTCGGAACCGCGGCGCTTCTGCTGTGGCTGGCGGGACTTGCCGGCACATACGCCTTTGCGGCGCGCCGCGACCAGGTGCTGGTCATGCGGATGCCGGCAGGGCTCGCGCTTTTTGTGGCGGTCGGGGGCGTCACCGTCCCGCTTTCGGTCTGGTCGCAGAGCCGGTGGATCGTGGTCGCGGTGGTCGCGGTGCAGAGCGCAGCGAGCATGTTGGCGGGCGGACGGTTGTCCGCATGGTTGCGGGAGCGGATTCTGCCTCGCTACCCTGGGGACAGGATTCCGTGGTTGCTCGCGCAGGACAGGCATCTCGTAAAGGACCTGGCGCGATTTGCGGCGGTGGCCGTCTTCGCCTGGTTCGTTGTCGCCATTCCTCCCATCCTGGTGGCGCTCGCGTTGCCGGCGGTGCCGGTCTCGATGCCCCGCTGGATCGCTGTCGGGCTGGCCTTCGCGGGGACCGCATGCTACCTCGGTGCCAGAAGCAGGTTGCGGTTGCTGCGGATCCCGCCGGGGTTGTGGGTGTTCGTGGCGTGCGCCGCGGGGCTCGCGCTGTTCAGGTCGCAACTGGGTGGTCCGGACGATGGTTCGATCCAGGATATTGCCTACCACGCCTATTTTCCTGCGCTCGCGGCTGCTTTCGCAGAGATCGTGCTCATCGGCTTGCGCCCTTCCGCCGGATGAATGGGTGACACCGTTTATCGCGTCATAGGACCGCCCGGGGCATGGACGCGGTCGGAGGTGGTGCTCATGCGGGGTGCGCCGGGGCCATGCCGAGGCGCGCGAAGTCGAAGAGACAGGAAGAAGGCCGCGCGCCGCGCGGCAGCCGCGAATCGGGCACGGGCGTGCGGTGGATCAACGCGAGCGGCACGACGCCGGCCCAGACCGGCAGCGCGTAGTCTTCCTTGTCGTCCACCGGGCCGCCGCTACGTATTTTCGCCGACGCTTCGGCAATCGGCATGTGAAGCACTGTGGTGGCCTTCAGTTCCTTCTTTGTGACCGAGCGTAATTCCCGCCAGCGGCCGGGGTAGATGCGCTCGATGAAGTTTTCCAGCGCGCGAAGCTTGTCGCGGGAATCTTCCACTTTGTGCGGCTTGCCGAACAGCATCACCGAGCGGTAATTGACGGAGTGATGAAATCCCGAGCGTGCCGCCACCAGCCCGTCAATGTGAGTGACCGTCACGCAGGCAGGCTTGCCCTCCACCGCGCGCAGCATGCGGCTCGCGTGCGAGCCGTGCCAGTAGATGCGATCGCCCTCGCGCCAGTAGCAGGTCGGTGTGACGTACGGCTTGCCGTCGATGACGTAGCCCACGTGGCAGATGAATCCCGCGTCGAGTATCGCGTATACGGTGTCCGCATCGTAGTGGCTGCGATCCGGCTTGCGGCGCACGCGCGTCTTCTCGGTCTTGGCGAAGTGTGTCACGGGTTCTCCGGTGTTGTGTGGGGCAACTGTTGGATCATTGCGGCTACATCCGACTGCAGGATCAGCACAAATCTGTACCGCTCCGGCGGGAAATCCCTGCGGTTGCCCGTCACCAGACGATATCACGACGATCGAAGGTGCCTCAAGCGGCTCCAGGGCGCGGGGGGGATCAGGGTCATGCCCGTGGTGCGCGTAGGGTCGCCAGCGAGGCCGGCAGCGTCCAACCGCGGTGGACAGCGGCGCGCCGAAGGCGCAAACTCACCCTCCTTGATTGCAGCACTCGGCTGACTTTGCCACGCCCTCATGAGCGCCGCACTCGATCTCGCCGCACGCGCATGCTGTTTCGCCGCCGCTGGCTGGCTCTACGGCCACGCGTTTGCTTCCGGGCCCGGCGCTGGCCACGACTTCGATAATCTGGTCAGGAGCAGGTTCGTGCACTGCGCGTTCTACAAGGACTATGACACCGATCGCGACGGCAACCGGGTGCTGGTGGAGGGCAGGTCTGACGCCTTGATGTACTTCCAGGGCATCGACCTCAAGCGCGAGACGGCACGCGCGATCTACACGCGGCTCGCCGGGGCGCGCGAGGTGCGCGTGATCCAGACGGACAAGCTGCTGCACTTCATCGACGACATCGATGGCATGTTCATCATGACCACCGTGTACTCGTGCCTGGAATGGGACGACAGGCGCGGCATGTGCGTCACCTACGGCGCGGCCAACCTGCGGCATTTCGATGCGCGCGCGCTCTACCGGCCGGACGCGGTCTACGATGCGTTGAAGGACAGCGCCGACCCGGGTTTTTGCGATTACAGTTTCATCGGCGTGCAGGAAGCCTTGCGCAACCGGCGTTAAACCGGCCGCGCGGATACTAGAATCGATCTCAAAAATCAAAGAGGAGGAACCAGTGATTTTCCGTGTTCGGAGGAGCGCGGCGTTTGCCGCGCTGCTGCTCATCCTGGCGGGAGCTGCCGCGCAGGACTATCCCACCAAGCCGATACGCCTCATTGTGCCTTTCGCGCCCGGCGGGGGGAACGACCTGATCGCGCGCGTAATCGGGCAGAAGCTTACCGCGCGCTGGGGCCAGCAGATCGTGGTCGACAACCGCCCGGGCGCGGGCGGCAACATCGCCGCCGAGATCACGGCGAATTCGGCTCCCGACGGATACACCGTGTTCCAGTTCAACATCGCCAACGCGATTGCGAAGAGCGTTTACAAGAAGCTCGCCTACGATCCGGTCGGGGACTTCGCCGCGGTTACACAAATGGCCTCCAGCGCGTTTTTCCTGGTGGTGCATCCCTCGGTTCCGGCGAGCACGGTCAAGGAACTCATCGCGCTCGCGAAAGCGCGGCCCGGGAGTCTCAACTACGGGTCTTCCGGAAGCGGCGGGTCGTCGCACCTGATGATGGAGTTGTTCAAGAGCATGACGGGCACCGACATGACGCACATCCCCTACAAGGGCGCCGGGCCCGCGCTACCCGATCTCCTCGCGGGGCAAATCCAGCTCATATTCGCCATCCCGGCGACGACGCTCTCCCTCATAAAGGGCGGCAAGCTGCGCGCGCTCGGGGTCTCGAGCGCGAAGCGCAACCCGCTCATGCCCGAATTGCCGACCGTGGCCGAGGCGGGGGTGCCGGGATTCGAGGGCAGCGCGTGGTACGGTGTCGTCGTGCCGGCGCGCACCGCGCGCGCGATCGTCAACAAGCTCCACGAGGCCATCGTCGCGGCGCTGCACGAGCCGGATGTGTCCGGGCGGCTGTCGAGTCAGGGGGTCGAAATGGTGGGCTCGGCGCCTGATGCCTTCGCGCAGTTCATCAAGTCCGAGATCGCGAAGTGGCGCAAGGTCGTCGTCGCCTCCGGCGCGAAGGTGGACTGATCTTCGCCGGCATAAGGAGTGTTGGGATTCGCTGCGCTCATCCCAACCTACGTGCGAGCACCCAGGCAGCTTCGTAGGTTGGGGTGAACGAAGTGAACCCCAACAACATCGCCGGCATCCAAGCAGCGACTTGAGCTTTGTCACCGCGCTTGCCTGAGCGGCAATGCCGGCTGCCGAACGGCACGCGCTGCGGCGCCGCGTCGGTGAGATGGACGCGCGGATGTTTCATCGGAAGCGAGGTTACGCGGCCAGCCGCCCGGCGCGGCAGTCTTCGATTTTCGAACGCAGGTAGCGCACCGCGAAATCGATTTCCTCCTCGGTGTTGAAACGCCCGACGGTGATGCGGATCGAGTTGCCGGCGGCCGCCGCGCCGGCGCCGAGCGCCTGCAGCACATGCGACACGCCGCCGGTCGAGCACGCTGCTATCGAAGACACCGCAATGTCGGTGAGCGAGGCGACCAGCGAGTCGCAGCGCTCGAGCCCGAGGCTGATGTTGAGGTTGTTGGCAACGCGGCGCTCGAGGTCGCCGTTCACGCGCAATTCCGGAAGATCGATGAGCCCGGCGAGCAACCGGTTGCGCAGCCTGCGGATGCGCGGGACCTCGGCCGCCATCTCCTCGCGCGCGAGGCGGAACGCCTCGCCCATGCCGACGATCTGGTGCGTGGCGAGCGTCCCGGAGCGCAGGCCG
>JACQGO010000015.1 GCA_016199485.1 Betaproteobacteria bacterium | reverse complement strand
GCTTCGCGCTCATTATAGCCCAGCGCCAGCAGCGCGTTGGCGATGTCGTTCGCCTCGGCCTTCTTCCCGGCGGCAGGCGCGACGAGCGCCTCGACCTCGAATTTGTCGCGCAGCTCGAGCAGCAACCGCTCAGCGGTCTTCTTGCCGATGCCGGGGATGCGCGTGAGCGCGCCGGCGTCGCGCTCCGAGACCGCGTGGTGCAGATCGGCGACCGAGAGCCCGGAGAGCACCGCGAGCGCGGTGCGCGCGCCGATCCCGGAAATCCTGAGCAGCTGGCGGAATACGTGCCGCTCCTGCTCGGTGGCGAAGCCGAAGAGCTGGTGCGCGTCCTCGCGCACGACGAGATGGGTGTGCAGCGTCACCTCGGCGCCGGCCGCCGGGAGCTGGTAGAACGTAGAGAGCGGGACATCGATTTCATAACCGACACCGTGCACGTTGAGCAGCACCTGCGGCGGGTGCTTGGCGAGCAACAGTCCGGTGATCCGCCCTATCATCGCGCTTCGCCTGGATACCCCGTGACCGCGAGAGTAAGCGAGATCAACGCACCGCGCAACACGGCGGCGCCGATGGCGAGCGGCCCCGGCGCCGACGCCCACGCGGGCACGGTACCGCACGCGATCACCAACGCGGCGAGGGTCATCCCGGCCCCCGGAGCAAGCGGCCGCGCCGGACGCGAAAACCTGCGGTCGCGAGCCCGCCGAGCCCCTGCCCGCCGTGCGCGTGGCAGATCGCGCACGCGAGCGCATCCGCCGCGTCGGGACTGGGATTGCCCGCGAGCTTGAGCAGCCGCCTCACCATCTCCTGCACCTGCTCCTTGTGCGCATGGCCGTTGCCGACCACCGCCTGCTTGACCTGCAGCGCGCTGTACTCGGCAACCGGCAGGCCGTGCAGCACCGCGGCGCAGATCGCGGTGCCGCGCGCCTGCCCCAGGAGCAGGGTGGACTGGGGGTTGACGTTGACGAAGACTTTTTCGAGCGCCACCTGCTGCGGCCTGCAGCTCGCGATCACCTCGTTAAGGCCGTCGAAGATGGCCTTGAGCCGCTGCGGCAGCTCGCCTTGCGGCGCCCTGATGCAGCCGCTAGTGACGTAGGCGAGCTTTTGCCCGGACTGGTCGAGAACTCCAAATCCGGTGACGCGCAGCCCCGGATCGATGCCGAGAATTCGAATGACCGGTCTCCCCCGCGCTCAGCGGCGCGCCTCGGACATCGCGCTCGGCTCCTCGATCACCGCGGTCGTGTACACCTCCTGCACGTCGTCGATCGCCTCCAGCGCGTCGAGCAGCCTCTGCATGCGCGCGGCGTCTTCGCCTTTCATGACGTTCTCCACGGTGGGCTTCATCGTGATCTCCGCGAACTCGGCCCTGAAGCCCGCCTTCTCCAGCGCGCTCTTCACCGCCGGGAAGTCGGCCGGCGCCGTGATCACCTCGAGGCTGCCGTCGTCGTTGGTGACGACGTCTTCGGCACCCGCCTCGATCGCCGCGTCCATGAGCCTGTTTTCGTCGGTGCCGGGGGCGAACACGAGCTGCCCGCAATGCTTGAACAGAAACGCGACCGCGCCTTCGCTGCCGAGGTTGCCGCCGTGCTTGGCGAACGCGTGGCGCACATCGGCGACCGTGCGGTGCTTGTTGTCGGTCATGCAGTCGATCATCACCGCCGCGCCCCCGATGCCGTAGCCTTCGTAGCGCACTTCCTCGTAGGCAACCCCTTCGAGCTCGCCGGTGCCGCGCTTGATCGCCCGCTCGACGTTCTCCTTCGGCATGTTGTTGTCATAGGCCTTCTCGATCGCAAGCCGCAGGCGCGGGTTCGCGCCCGGGTCCCCGCCGCCGAGCCGCGCGGCGATCGTGATCTCCTTGATCAGCCGCGTGAAAACCTTGCCGCGCTTGGCGTCCTGCCTCCCCTTGCGGTGCTGGATGTTGGCCCATTTCGAATGACCCGACATTGCTGCCTCAACAAACTGTAAAATAAGCGAAATTTTACCACACCCGATCCTCCGGAGCGGCCATGCCCGAGCCCCTGTTGATCGCCAAAGAGCGTTTCGGTTGGCCTCGGAGAAAAGTCGCGTAGCGCAATAAGAGAGCTGGTGCGCTCACAGACGTAGCTCACGAAACGCGAGTAAAAACGCCGTAAATTGCGCTCGTTACATCGCCTTGAAACATCCAGCAGTGTGCTGCGGGGGCGCCGTCACAGCAGGTTTCTGTCTTGATGCCCGCTGACTCCGCGCCCGCTCACCGCGGGCACCGCTTCTACGCCGGAATCGCGCTCGTGCTCGCGAGCGCGATCGGCTTCTCCGGCAAAGCGGTGCTGGTGAAGCTCATCTACCGCTACGCGGTCGATCCCGACACGCTGCTCGCGCTGCGCATGCTGCTTGCTTTCCCGTTCTTCTTCGCCATGGCGGCGTGGTCGGCAGTGCGCGCAGGACACCGCCTCGACCGGCGCGAGTGGCTCACGGTGATCTACCTCGGGTTCATCGGCTATTACCTGTCGAGCTACCTCGACCTGCTCGGGCTGCAATACGTCCCGGCGGGGCTCGCGCGCCTGATCCTTTATCTGCATCCGACGATGGTGATCGCGCTCTCCGCAGCCCTTTACAAGCAGCGCGTCCAGCCCCGCCAGGCGTTCTCGCTGCTCGTTTGCTACGCCGGCATCGTGCTGGTCTTCGTCGAGCAGGCCTCGTTCGCCCGCGCCGTCTCCGATCTTGTCGCCGGCGGCGCGCTCATCTTCGCGGGCGCGCTGCTGTACGCCGTGTACCTGATCTGCTCGGCCGAGGTGATCGGCAGGCTTGGCGCGCTGCGGCTCACCGCCTACGCGTCCACGATCGCATGCGTGCTCGCCGTCGCGCACTTCTCCGCGCTGCGCGAGGTGCGCGCGCTCATCGTGCCCGAACCGGTTTACGTGCTCGGCATCGTGCTCGCGGTGTTCTCCACGGTGCTGCCGGTATGGCTGATGGGTGAGGGGCTGCGCCGCATCGGCGCGAACCAGGCGGTGATGGTCAGCTCGGCGGGGCCGGTGTCGACCATCGTGCTGGGTTTCATCTTTCTCGGCGAGCCGATCACGCTGCTGCAGTCGTTGGGCGCGGCGCTGGTGCTCGCCGGCGTCGTGCTCGTGAGCCTCAAGCCGCGGGCGTGACCGCCCCGCAGCCCACGAGCGAACAGAGAGGGGTAAGCAGCGAGCAGTCTTGCCGGCGTCTGGTTACCACAAGCCTTACCTCCTTGCGGAAAAGGACACCTTTCCGATGACCTGGATTTTTTTTGCCGCGGCGAATGTTCCCGGGCTCTCCCCCGCCTCGCCCTCCGTGGCGCGGAATCCGGCGGCGCCGCACGGTGTCTAATCCGGGATTGCCGAGTTCCCCACCACTGGAGGGCGAATGACGGGCGAGTCTGAGAGCGCGACGCTGGAGATCATGCTGCGGGAGATCGGCGCGGAGATCTACGACGGCGCCCGCCGCAGTACGCCGCCGCTGTTCGCCCCCCGCGGGCTGCGCGGCCGCGTATTGTCGCGCGCGCTGCACGACGAGGCGCTGCGCGCGGCGCTGTTCCAGTTCGTCGACGTTCTGCCTCAGCTCGACAGCGCGCAGGAGATCGCCGCGCATTTCCGCGCGTATCTCGCCGGCCACCAGCTCGGCGGTGCGTGGGGTGAGCTGCTCGCCCTCGGAGGCCACCCCTTCGCAGCATGGGCGGTCAGAAACAGCGTGAAGCGCGTCGCGCGCCTGTTCCTGGTGGAAGAAACGCCCGCCGCGCTCGCGCGCGCGCTTTCCCGGCTGCGGCGCGTGCCGGCGCAGACTACGCTCGATGCGGTCGGCGAGGCGGTGCTCACCGAAGCCGAAGCCGACGAGTACGCGGCGCGTTACCTGAGGCTCCTGGCGTGGCTTGCCGGTGCCGGCGTCGCGATGCCGCAGCTCTCGCTCAAGCTCTCGGCGCTTACACCGCGCTTTGATGCGCTGGACGCGGCCGGCACCCGCTCGCGCGTCTTCGCGCGGCTCGCGCCGTTGATGCAGGAAGTGCTGCGCACCGGCGCGGCGCTTACCATCGACATGGAGCACTACGAATTCAAGCCTCTCGTCCTGCAGTTTTTCCGCGAGCTCGTCGAGGCCTATCCCGATGCGCGCTGGCAGCCGGGCATCGCGCTGCAGGCCTACCTGCGGGACACCGAGCGCGACGTGCAGGAGCTTGTCGCGTGGGCGGGAGCGCTCGGGCGCCGCATCGGCGTGCGACTCGTGAAGGGCGCCTACTGGGATACCGAGGTCGCGCTCGCGCGCCAGCGGCGCTGGCCTCTCCCGGTGTTTCTCGAGAAGAGCGAAACCGACGAGAACTTCGAGCGCCTGACGCGCTATCTTTTCGAGCACCGCGACGCGGTCTATCCGGCGATCGCCGGCCACAACCTGCGCAGCCTCGCGCACGCGATCGCCGCAGCGCGCTTCCACCGCATGGGCGCCGAAGAGTGGGAGATCCAGATGCTTTACGGAATGGCGGAGCCGCTGCAGCATGCGGTCGCCGGCCGCGGAGTGCGCCTGAGGATCTACGTCCCGACCGGGAACCCGGTGATCGGCATCGCCTACCTGATCCGCCGCCTGCTCGAAAACACCGCCAACACCTCGGTGTTGCGCCAGACCTACGCCGACCATCACGACCTTGACGCGCTGCTCGCCGCGCCCGAGGCCGCGAAGCAACGCGCCGCCGCAACCGGGGGCCGCAGCGAGCCTGCTTTCGCCAACACCCCGCTCACCGACTTCAGCCAGACGACGGCGCGCCAGGCTTTCGAGCAAGCGCTGGTTGCGGTGCGCGAGCGGCTCGGCCGCGATCATTCCCTCGCGATCCGCGGCGCGAACGACGCCGCGGCAGGCTGGCACGAGTCGATCAATCCCGCGCGCCCGCAGGAAATACTGGGGAGGATTGCGCTCGCAACCCCGGCACATGCGGAGCAGGCGGTGGCGAATGCTCTCGCCGTATTTCCCGCGTGGCGCGATAAGCCGGCCGCGGACCGCGTCGAGCTCTGCCTGCGCGCGGCCGGCATCATGCTCAAGCGGCGCGCCGAGCTCGCCGCGTGGCAAATCCTCGAGCAGGGCAAGAACTGGCGCGAGGCGGATGCCGACGTGGCCGAGGCGATCGACTATCTGCGCTACTACGCCGCCGAGATGGCGCGGCTCGAAGGCTGGCGCCCGACGCTGAGCTTTCCTGCGGAGCGCAACGAGTTCCGCTATGAAGCGCGCGGGGTGGCGGTGATCATCTCACCGTGGAATTTCCCGCTCGCGATTCTCACCGGCATGACGGTTGCGGCGCTGGTCACCGGCAACTGCGCGATCATGAAGCCCGCCGCGCCGGCGCAAATCGTCGCGCATCAGCTCATGGACATCCTGCGCGAGGCAGGCTTTCCGCCGGAGGTGTGCCAGCTCGTTCCGGGGCGCGGCGAGTCGATTGGCGGGTTCCTGGTGAGCCATCCGCAGGTCCACGTCATCGCCTTTACCGGCTCGCGCGAAGTCGGCCTCGCAATCCTGGAGCAGGCGGCGCGCCTCGCGCCGGGGCAGACCCACGTGAAGCGGGTGGTATGCGAGATGGGGGGAAAGAACGCGATCATCGTGGACGCCGATGCCGATCTCGACGAAGCAGTCACCCACATCATCCACTCCGCGTTCGGCTACCAGGGGCAGAAGTGCTCGGCGTGCTCGCGCCTGATCGCGGTGGGCAGGATCCACGACCGCCTCGTGGCGAGGCTCGCGGCGGCGCTGGAAAGCTATCCGCTCGGCCCGCCCGAGGATCCGCAGTACGTGTTCGGACCGGTCATCACGCGCGCGGCGCAGCAAAAAGCGCAGCGCTACCTCGAGATCGGCAGGAGCGAGGGCAGGCTCTACTACCAGGGCAAGGGGCGGGACGACGGGTTTTATGTCGCTCCCGCGATCTTCACCGGGATCGCGCCGCAGCACCGCCTGGCGCGCGAGGAAATCTTCGCCCCCATCCTGGCCGTGCTGCGCGCCGATACCTTCGACCAGGCGATCGAAATCGCGCTCGATTCCGACTACGCGCTGACTGGCGGCGTATTTTCGCGGCTCCCCGCGCACCTCGCCGCCGCGCGCGAGCGGCTGCGCGTCGGTAACCTCTATCTCAACCGCCGCATCACCGGTGCGCTCGTTGCCGCGCAGCCGTTCGGCGGCGTGCGGCTTTCCGGCACCGGCATCCAGGCCGGCGGCCCGGACTACCTCAAGCAGTTCCTGTGGACGCGCGTCGTTTCCGAGAACACCATGCGGCACGGATTTGTCCCGTAACGCGGCCGCACCCGACTTGAACAAAGGCAGGCGGATCGCGATCTAAACACCAGGGCGGCACGATACGCCGCGGGCAACGGTGAACTGGAGGGCCACGCAATGAACGACTTGCGTGTTGTTCCCGCGCTACTCGCCAAGCCCGTCGAAATCGTCGGCGTCGCTTGCGGAGCAGGCGCGCGAGACGGGCGTTGCGCCGCTGGCCCCGGGGCGTTGCGTGCAACCGACCTCTTGTTCCGCCTTCAGACACAGGGTTTGCAGGCAGCGTGGGCCGACATGCTGCGCCCGGGCCCCGCGCACCACGACGATCCCCTCAAGGCGGTGCACAGCGTGTGCAAACAGCTCGCGAGCCGCGTGCAGGCGATCGTCACGCACGGCAGGCTGCCCGCCGTGCTGGGCGGCGACCATTCGTGCGCGATCGGCACGTGGAAGGGAGCGGCGGCGGCGTTGGCCGCGCGCGGCCCGGTAGGCCTCATCTGGATCGACGCCCACATGGACGCGCACACCCCGCACACCACGCCGAGCGGCGCGCTGCACGGCATGCCGCTCGCCTGCCTGCTCGGATACGGTGAGCCCGCCCTGATCGGGCTCGCCGGCGGGGTGGGCCTCAAGCCCGAGCACGTGTGCCTGATCGGGGTGCGCAGCTTCGAGACCGCCGAGGCGGCGCTGCTCCGACGGTTGGGCGTGCGCATCTTATTCATGCACGACATCGCGCGGCGCGGCCTGGTCACGGTGATGCGCGAAGCGCTCGCGATCGCTACGGCGGGCACCGCGGGTTTCGGCGTCACCATCGACCTCGATGCGCTGGACCCGCGCGATGCGCCCGGTGTGAGCACGCCGGTGCACGGCGGCATACGCGCCGTGGAACTCGCCGCGGCGCTGAGCGAGCCGGGCCGCAACCCCGGACTCGTAGCAATAGAGATCGCCGAGTACAACCCCGAACGCGACCGGCGCGGCGCGACCGCGAGCAGTGCCAGCGAGCTGCTGCTGGCACTGCTCGCGGGCGAGCCGGCGCAGCAGCCCGCGCACGCGCTGATGGATCTCGAATACCGTTACGGCGCGCACCACTACGACCCGCTGCCCGTGGTGCTGGTGCGAGGCCAGGGGGTCTACGTGTGGGACAACCGCGGCCGGCGCTACCTCGACATGATGAGCGCCTACTCGGCGGTGAGCCACGGCCACTGCCATCCGAGGCTCACCCGCGTGCTTGCCGAGCAGGCACAGACGCTCGCGGTAACCTCGCGCGCGTTC